>JBCCVR010000035.1:0-41698 GCA_039194995.1 Cyanobacteria bacterium P01_E01_bin.42
AAATTGATCGGCGACTTAAAATTTCCGGGGCTCAGTGGAATTTCAACAATGTTTCTCAAGTTCTTAAACATCGATGTGCATATCTCAATAATGCCTTGTAGTTTTTTAATATATCTGTTCTTGCAAAACTGACCTGCTCCCTCGCCCTCTACCTCTCCCAATTCCCCAAAGCAGTGCAGGTTTGGTGGGGAGCCAATCACTATGCCACGCCACCTTCTCCATGTTGGTTGGTGTGGGTTAAAAAGCCCGATGGCAAATTTGAAGGGCTCGAGTTCGCCGATGCAGAATTAGCGTACGCAAATCAAGATTCTGCCGTCCGAGTTTTTCACCACCTTTGGATGGGAGCAGTTCGTGCCAGTGAAGTCAATGAGGCACGAGTTCATCCCACGCAAAAGCCCGTCGCTCTTGCGGCTTGGGCATTTGAGAAATATGGTCAATCCGGCGATATCATTCTCGATCCTTTTTGCGGTTCTGGCGTGTCCATTATGGCTGCTGAAGAGTTGGGCGATACATCCTCCGGACAAGCCAGCGATCGCATCGTTCTCGGGTGTGAACTACTTCCGTACTATTGCGAGGTTGCAATATTAAGATGGGAGAAGTTAACGGGCGATCGCGCTCGACTTCTCAATTAATGGGCAGAACCAAGCACGACTGGCCGAAAATTTGCAACAGCTTTGTAACTTCCGATAGAACTTGGACTCTCGAAGAACTTGCAGCCAACCATGCAGTTTCGATCAGCACTTTACGAAAGAGGGCGGCGAAGGAGGACTGGACGGGACAAAGGAACAAATATAGAACGGATCTAGAACGAAAACGCCGAGAAAAAACGATTCGGGAGAGATCGCAGCAACTTTCCAATATCGATAAGCACAATATCGATCTTGTCGAAGCATTGTTACGCGAGCAGATGCTTTATCTTGCCGAACCTAAAAAATTGGAGAATGAAGTCACTCCTCCAAAGCCTCCGAAGCCCAAATTAAAACCCTACGAAATTACCTATTTCGTGCAAAATGCTGCCGTAATTCAAGATATTTGCGAAAAGTATCGAGGGGATATTTTTGCGGCCATTTCAATCCTCAGCGATCGCGGCATTCTTACCGATTCTCAATGCCACCAAATCGCGCAGGTTCTTGGGGAGAGCGAGGAAAATGCCAGCGAGGCGATCGCGAAAATCCTGCGAGGGCAAGGCGATTGAGCGGGTAAGGTTCGGGAATCGCTTCCCTCCCCTCCCCTAAGAACCGTACGTGACAGTCTCCCATCACACGGCTCAAGCCTTACTTCAAGCCCTTTCACTTGGATTTGAATGTATCTGCTTATGACACGCTTTGTGTAAGTGGATAAGATTTTCCTTGTCATCAGAACCACCTTCTTTCACAGGTACTATATGATGGGTTTCGATTTCCTCCCCGTTGAATAGGCTGTCATTTGCCAAATGTGGAGCGAGAGCTAGACGCGATCGCCGAATACAGGAAAACGAAAATCTTCCTGAACGAACAATTTACGTTTGAGAATTTTTCAAACAATCACGGACGCGATCGCATTACCCATATTGCCACCCATACGACGTTAAAAGGGAAAGAACTTGTATTGCAGTTCTTCGATCGCCAAATTAGCCTCGATCTGCTTCGTCAATCTTCCCTCGATCCAGTAGATTTATTGATCTTAAGTGCTTGTCTGACGGGATTCGACACCGACTCGGAGTACGGGTTTGCGGGATTATCTTTGGCGATCGACGCAAAATCGGTTATCGCGACCTTATGGCAGGTGGGCGACGAGGGTTCGGCAAACCTCGCCTCTGCTTTTCATAAATATTTGTCAAGTAGCGCAACTCCAGAAGAAGCCCTGCAATTGGCGCAAAAAGACATGATTCGCCAAGGGGCCCACCCAGCGTTTTGGGGGGGATTTACTTTAATTGGCAGTCCTTGGTAAGACTTCTTCCGTCCATTGGATAATTCTTTGCATTTCTTCTGCTTGCGGCGATCGCTCCGGCAATCGTTCCAAAGCGCGGCTGGCACGCTCGAAAGCATTGGGAGGAACTGAAACGTAATACGCCCAAATTTTTGCTGCAAGCACGTCAGCAGCAGTCGATGGCGGAATCCTTCAATTCGTTTTAATGCAGCTGCGTGATAGCCTTCTGCGTGCAAATAGCGGGCAAAATCGAGTCCGCGCATCATTGTTGATTTGAGGGCGGACGAGAGGCGCGATCGCTTTAATACTTATTGTGACGATCGCGCCAACTGTCCCAACCCACAAACTTTTCCGCCGCCAAGGCTTTTTCGCTCCCATCCCCGCCCGCATATCCTCCCAAGTTGGCGGCTCTTGTCCCGGACAGAGATAAATCCGAGGGGCGAGGCTGACATGAGGAAATCTATCCTCAAACCCAGCTAAAAATTCTTTGGCTCGAACAACAGACTCGGAGAAATTAGCTCCGCCGACAAAGAAATCAAAGAATTTTTCAACAAATACTCGAGCGACATTATTATTAAGGAGTCCTTCCCACGCGAGAGTCGGGGGTGCAGGAGTTTCAGTTCTCAAGATTTCCTGAATCGGTCCGTTACAACTTAAAAATAAAAGCAGTTTTAATCGAGTCTTTGATGCCCGTATTAACGCTTTTTGCAAGTGCTTAGTTTCAACTTTGTTTGCAAGTCGAATGGAACTTTTATCGCTGTGAATGCCAAAATAAACAATATCGTAATTGCCATCCCAATCTTGTAGCAAATGTTCGTAAAGTTCATTCAGTTGAGGGCTTTTTAGGATCTTGATTTCAGTATTGGGTAATTTCTTCAAACAGTCTAAATCGCCTCGCTCGTCAATTCCTTCTCCACCAACAACAGCTAAAATTTTGAGGCTAGGTGACTTTTTAAGCTGGGGTTGCTCTGCAACGAAAGTCGAACAGTAAAAACTGAGTTCTGCTTTCCGCTCTTCCTTAAACTCCCAGTTTTCCAAACACGGGAGTTGTAAGACTATGTCGCAATCGCTAATAATTGCAATTATTAGCGATTGTTGAAAAGGGATTTTTTTGAATTTTTCTTTAGCGCCACCAATCCAACTTTTAAAAATATTTTCCAGTTCGTAAAAAACCTTATTTTCCCGCTCCAAATCTGATTCGGTTACGATCGCACCGCCGCCACTTAGTCCGCGAAAATCGTGCAGTGCAACGCATTTATTGTTTAATTTTTGCCATTCTTCATGTAATTCTCTGAGGCGATCGCAAGCAAGTAAGTCGCCA
This sequence comes from Cyanobacteria bacterium P01_E01_bin.42, assembly GCA_039194995.1. GTDB lineage: Bacteria > Cyanobacteriota > Cyanobacteriia > Cyanobacteriales > Spirulinaceae > CCY15215. Next base: position 3,230 of record JBCCVR010000035.1, read on the forward strand.
TTATATTGAGCTTGGATTTCTCCATTGCTCAATTCCAAAAGATATTTAAAGCCTTGAGAAAAATTCCCAAGCAAAGAGAATTTTAAGAGAGAATTCATAGCAAAAAGACACAATCTCCTCTTATTGTACTTACTGTCGAGGACGGATCGATCCGGAAGAATTTTCTTCAAACAATAAATTTTTCCTCTACAATATCCTCGCCTAATGCAAATTTTAATTCAAAGCGATCGCCCGCATCAAGAACGAATCCCTCTCCTCCTACCTTAATTGCACCCCTTTTGGGAGGAATGTCAAAGCTCTGGTAAACTATGCCTTCTTGAGAAACAGAAAACTTTAACCCATCGGGAAACGACTCGGGTTCGAGGGGCAGAATTTTGGGGACGACGCGAACGGCTTGGAGATTTTCGCCGACGCGAATGCCGCTTGCGCCTACACCCAAGGCAATTTTGCCATCGCCAATCGCGATCGCTTTAACCCGATAGGTTTCAAGTTCTGAGAAGAGAATTTGCTCTGGGCTTTCGACATTGGAACGGTAATTTCCAACGAGAATACCCGACTGTTGCCAATCCTCCCCCGATCGCCCTTGTCGCAGCCATTGCCCGATATCTTCTAGCTCTATTTTTTCGGGGAACAAGGACTCTAGATCCGTAAATTCAATCGCTGGAATAGGGTTAAATTGCTCAATCTCGCCTAGTTCGCGAGGCTTGATCCCGGTTTGAAGATAATTGTCCAGTTCGTCTAGACTCCATTCGGCAAGTCTGGCGACTGCCTTAATGTTCCTGAAACGGATGTCCTCCGGATCTGTTTTTGCCACGCCAATATTGCTTTTCGAACCGACATAATCTTGCACGGTCGTTCCGCTCACGCCAATATCTCTGCCAAGGGCTTCTCTATTCCCATCAGGACCGCCCATCATCTCCAATATTAAATTTGCCCATCGGACTTGGCGATCGTGAGGCTCGGCTTGGCTTTTTTCCACAGGAACAAGTTAACTTTGCATTATTAGCATAACACCTACTACTTAAAAATCCTCTCAGAAAAGTTGTCTTGGTATTGACAAGTTAAGCCTTTAAGTTGTATTGTTTATTTAACAAGTTAACTTTGCATATAAAAACAAACTTGCTGCGCGCCTTTCAGGATGTAGGGCGCTTCAAAAAATCACCGATGCACGTTTTAAAACGAGCATGACAATCAAACCCAAAAAAACTCAAAAGCACGCAACAGCGCACTTCTGAATCGCGCTGGCTCAAAAAAACGACGATCGCGAGGCTTCAAGAATTTTCCGATGAAGTCAATATCGGCGGCAAAGGAGTCTGCAACGACGCGATCGTCCGGCTTCTCGACCATTGGGACAAAACCAAGGAGACAGCATGAGCGAATTTTCCCGCTAGCGGAGTGGCGCGATCGCCTAGCCCGCCTGCAAGCGCTCCCCAATCCCACCGCTTTTCAGCTAGGAAAAATGGAGAGTTTGAAAGAAGCGATCGAGCAAGTGGAAGGGCGATAATTTCGTTCTCCCACCCGACCGAGTTAATTAATTAGTTTGTCTTGACACGATCGCACTATAAATCGCCCGAGATCGGCTGAAGTGCAAATCATTGCTATATCCGCGAAAACAACTATTATGCAAATCACAACACGAGAACTTAGTCCCGATTTACGGCAATTCGCCAAGTCACGCCGCTTGCTTTGGCAATTTGCCCAAACTACCAAAGAACTTGCCTGCAACCCCGAATTTCAAGACATCCCTAAAGAAGCGCTCGGACAAAAGGTCGTCGCCCTTGTGTCGAACTTTGCCGAAAACCTGATTTATGATGAGACCGAATTCGAGCCGGGGCAGCCTGTAAAGCAAGGCGATCGCGTCGGCATTGTCGGACTCCCAGCATCCTCGAAAAAACGAGAAATTACGGTGTTTTTTGACGGATTGCACGGGAAACCCTGCGCAGAATCTTGCGATCGCGACTCCCTAATCAAAATCCTCCCCCCAATTCCATCCGACAGTGAATGCCAGTAAGCTATCAGCACGCTTGCCGCCTTTCGCTCTTGCGTTGGGGAAAATAAAGAAGATTTTGACACGAGCGTTCTTGATGCGATCAAGCACCACGACGAATAGTGCGATGCGGGATTAGGAGAATCTAGCACCTCCAAATGGGACGAATTCATTGACTTCGTTCAACAGTACAAAACTCAGGGCAATCCAACCGGTTTCGATCGCGAAACCGCCCGACAAATAGCAAAAATCCTTTTAGACGACCTGATTGATGACGTTGACGAAGGTGTGATTGACTCCGCCTATCGCAATTTAAGGAAATACCGTGAAGACGGTGAGAATCCCGCCACATCAAATTAAAGTCTTTCGCGATCGCATTCACATCTGCTTCATCCTCATCTATGTCGCGATCGCTTTCCTCTTAAAATTTCCGCGATCGCAATTTTCGTGGGATAAACAAGCGAATAGCTTTAAGTCCTTATTCAAAAGTTGAATATTGACATCATCAATTATTGCGATCGCTTTTCTCTTCATGGGAAGCGCGAATCGGGCGCGAACGGGTTCGACCCCCGACTTCCCACACACACACAACACCTTAAGAGCGATCGCGTTCAATGCGATCGCTTCCCTCAAAACCCACTATGACAAACACGAAACAATTAGCCATTGCTGGCGATCCCATCCGATTTGGAGAAATCGACCTCGATCGGGAAATCTGGGAAGCCGTATCGAGAGCCGCAGAAAACGGCTCGATTTTAGAGCCAGTCGATTTTTGGTTAAAAGAAGGGCAAGAAAGTCTTGCTCGAAACAACCGTACCAAGGCCTGTCTCAAATTCCAACAAGTTTTCGCCTTCTTGTGGCAATCGGAAATTCCTCCCAACTATCTTCGGGCAATGCCTCCCCTCCAAACAACGGGGGGAGAAGCACTCGAAAAATGCAAAGGCGAAATGTTTTATAAAGACATTCGCATCCGCATTTATTGGAATTGCCCCCGCATCGGCGAATGCTGGCAGATCGTTCTCGACAGCGAACCCGAGCGGCGCTGCAACAAGGGTGAATTGTTAAAGTACCTGCTCTGGATCTTCGGTCAAATTAACGCCAACGAAATGGCCGAAAGGGAGGCAGCATGAGACAGCTTTCCTTTAATTTTTCCTTCCCCTCACCTTCCCTCGCTGCCAAATCCCCACAGCCAAACAAGAAAGCCGCAAAGCGATCGCGCCAACGAGCAAGCAATCGCTATCGATTGATTATCGATTATCCCAACGGCGATCGCCGCTTCGGACAAAACCGATTTTTGCGATTTGCCGCCGTCGAACTGGCCCGACGCATCCGCCAAGAATTTCCCGAACTGACCGTCAAAACAAGCAAAACAACATGAGACGCAGTGCCGAAGTCCGATCTCAAATTCGCGATCGCCTCGCCCGACTGGTCGAAATTCATCGCAACGCCGGGCGAGTCTTTTACAAAGATTTACAAAAGTCCTTTACTCGCGCCTTTCCCCCCAATTGGGGCAGAAATCCCTATCTCAAAAAGATTTGGCAAGAAGAAAGCCGAGTCGCTCTCAAACCCTTTAAGCCCAAGCCACCACCCTACAAGCCCAGAACTATCCGGCGACGGAAACCAAAGCCCATTACCGTCGCCCCCGGACAGCTCGAAATTGATGTTTAAACCAACGATCCCATTATAACCATGCTCGTTCCTAATGACATAGATACCAGAATATTGAAGCGGTCGCAGAGCCTATGCGACAAGCTCCACGCCAACTGGCAACCCGACCAATTCCCCTTTGACTGCTTCATTGGCGGCGGCGCAATTTCCGGGGAAGTCGGTGGAGCAGTCAGAGACATCGATATGTTCCCTGTTGGAAATTGCATCATTCCCGCTCCCGATGTCGATTTGATTGTCGAAACCCGAAACGCCATTACCTATAATACCCAACCTCACGCTTTACAAGTGTGCGATTACCGATTTCTAGTCATTGAGGAATTGGTACAAAATTTCGATTTCAGCCACAACCAAATCGCTATCGGCGCGACATTCGATCGCGATAGCGTAGAAATTCACGAATTGCATTACACTGCCCAATTTATTTGGGCAAAATGCAACAACACCACCAGTTATGAATGCTCGAATTACCCGATTTCCTCTCTCATCCGCGCCGCTAAATACCGAGAAAGAGGTCTTCTAAAAGGGGTTGATTATGCTAAAACCGTCATGGAAATTTTGGCAGATATTGTCAGTCTAAAAATTGAAACCCTAGAAGAATTTAGCGACCACATTCGAGCAGTAGATTTGGGTCTGTTTGAAGAACTTGAAGGCTCTGAAGAATTTAATCTTTTGTTTCTCAATTTAGTGAAAAAGGAGGAACAAACAAAAAAGTGTTAAAGTCCTACGCCGCGCACGTTCGAGAACCCGCAATCGAAGAACTTCAAAATGAGCTTGAAAGCAAGATCGAAGCGCTTTTGGAAAAGTACGAACACAAGATATCGATACTCCCGATGACTCCCAACACGGCAGCTATGATGGCTAATGCTGCGATAATGCCTCTCTGTGACGCGATCGACTCGGTTGAGTGGAACAAAGAAACAGAAGAAATGATGGGGGATGCCGATGGATAATATCGCCGCTTTAAGTAAAAAGCAGATGCAATTCTGCTTAAAGAACAACATTAGGGGTTGCGCACTAGAACTCCTGCAATGGCTTCTATCTGCGAATACAAACGAGCCAAATTTAAAGCATGGATTTAATAAATGGGTATCCCAATTTAGAGAAAAAGGCAAGTACCATCGCGATACCGTGAAAATCGCTTGGAAAAAATTGGTCAATGTTGGTGTTGTTGAAATTTTAAAAACCTATCATACTTGGCATACTTTTTTCATCCAAATCCATCCTTTGTGGGCGCGAAAAAAATCGCGACAAAGCGATCGCGATCGCGATTCATACCCCCCCAAGCCTAGTGCGGTGCGATCCGGGGATGTACAACAACAACCTTTATTAACTATCAAGCAACAAGAAATAGTCCAACAATTAAAAATTGCAGGCATTCAATTTAAAGACTATTCTCCCTTGTGGAAGTTTTCCGAGGAAGAAATCGAGAAAGCCGTCCTCTATTATCTGCAATATCCCAACATTAGGAATATCAGGAATCCCGCAGGTTGGCTTCTTGACTGCTTGAAATACAAGTGGTATCGCTCCACTTTTCTCGATACCTCCAAGGTTAAAAATCCCCACTTAATCGCAGTGGCATGGGAGAACATCAAACTTTATGTAAAAGACTGCTTGCAAGCGGATATGGGAGTTTCTCTTCAAACCTTTCCCGATCCCCCGAATTTGCCCCATCCACCCCCCGAAGAAGACGAATACGTCGTCAATTTCGTAGGCGGGCAAAAAACCATCCGACACGATGGATTTACTTTTGTAGTAGAGGAACAGCCATCATGAGCCAAACAACAACTATTGATTTATGGAAAAGCAATTGCGAGATCGTTCTTCCTAATGCAAGCGCTAAAATCAAACATTTTGCGAAAGGGCTTGAATTTCAAGTTTTTCGCCCTCGAAACTTGATAATTGAGTTAAGCGATCGCCAGTTTGAAGAATTGTTGCGAGACTATCCAAATTGCAAGCCTCGAGATTATCTTCAAGCGTTAGTCAATGTTGAATTGAATTTGGTAGGGATTGAAGAGCAAAATATATTACTTGTTGACAAATCCGAACCTCACGTTCTCATTGATGCCAATCGCGTCAAACTCGAAAAGCTAATGAAGGTGCAAAAAATTGACGTTCGCCAATACGTCAGAGTGCGTTTATTAGCCAAAGATTTGAAAATCGGACAGCGCTTAATTTGTCGAAAATCTCCTTATTTTGGAGACAATTGGATCGTTAAAGAACGAGACGGATTTTTCGTGACCTGTAGTCGCGATCGCCCTCATGAGGAAACTCAAAAAATGCCTTTATGGGAATGCGAAAAATATTCTCCGAGCGCTCATTTCCCCTTGTTCGTTGGAGGAGAAACCGTTCAAATTCGTTCCGACAATCAAAAAGGAATTATTGTCAAACAGCATCTCGACGGAATGGTCGCGTTACAGTTAGATTCGGGAGAATCACTCGATACCCCCGTTTGCAATGTCGTTGCCTCTATTCCCGGTACCGTGGAAATTTGTCGGGGAATGGGGCTGATTAGCGAGTTTGGCATTCCCACCGATCTCGATGTCGCTTGCGAAGAATGGGAAATTTCTCAAGTTATGCTCGGTCAAGCGATCGCGCTATACTCCGAATATTTTTCAGGCAACGAAGAGTTATCCGAGCCATCGATTCAAACAGACAAAAAAGTGGCGGAATTGCGCCCGATTTCTCTACCTTATTCGCAGTACAAGCAGGGAGATAAAATCCAGATTAGCGATCGCCATCCCGTCGAGGATTTGAGGGATCGACTCGTAGAGATAGAAGGTTATCGAAACGGATATTTCCAGACCGTTTGCGAAAAATTCATTTCTCCCGACATGGTTGTTGCAGTTGAGGTTTGCGAACGACCTCACGAAAAATACAGCGATCCCCCTTCTCCTTTCGAGATTGGTGAACTGGTTGCCATTAAAGAATCCCCCGGCGCGACCTATCAGGTTGTCTTGTCTAAAAGCGGACACGCGACGATAGAATTGCAAGAACGAGGAGACCATCCCGAATCCAAACACTTTCCCCAACGCCGCCGCCTGCCTTACTACGATATTTCCAAAATCGCATCGAAACCCGAGTCGTCCAAAGTCGTTTCCTTGCGTGAAGAGTTACGGGTGGGCGATCGCTTTTACTCGTACCCACACGAAGATGCGGGTACAATTGCCGATTACAACCCCAAAATTTTGCCGTCTGGAGAACCAGCACCACCTATTAAAGTTGTTTGGGAAAAACAACCTCCAGAATTGCGAGGAGAGGAAAATCGCTACTTCTTTACCGTTAAGGAATTTGAGTCTTTAGAAGTTCAAAAACTGACCGAAGCCGACTCCCGCCCAGAATATCGGCGCAAAGCAAAATTTATTGTTCCGGATTTTCAGTCACCAGTCACCAGTCCGAACAACCAACAACCAACAACTAACAACCAACAACCAATAATCACCACCACAGCCAAGATCGCCGATGACTTTGCTACCCTTGCGGGCTGCGAGCAAATCCTCTATCGCCTTGACACGGCCAGCCTCGAAGCAGGGCGAGCTTTGTACGCAATTAAATTTAACCTTGACGATAGCGGGAATCCGCTTTTCAAATCCAAAGCAAAAACTTGGAAACAATATTGCGATTCAACCGGACGCGATCGCCGGACTTGCGACGAATACATTCAAGCATGGGAAACCAGTCAGCGCGTTGTCATTCCCAATGGAGCTAAAATTCGCGCCATTCGCTCGTGGTTGGAACTCGATCGCGTCAAGGAAGAATATCAGCAAAAGGTTCTCGATCGCGCTGCCGAATCTGACAAAAACATCACGGCTAAGGTCATCTCGAACACGATCGCCGGACTCGCAGAAACGATCGAGGATATTTACAAGAAACCACCCGAAAAAACCGCGCCCAATACCGAAAGGCTGGATTTGCAAGTCCAACTCCAACAAGCCAAAGACGAACGAGATCGCCTGCAAGAGCAGCTTGACGAACTCGATCGCTCATTTGAGATTCGAGTTGTCTCCGAAGCGGAACGACGGATCGACAAATTGGTCGAACCGATCTGCGACTTAACGGGAATTCGCGGCGAGCCTGCCGCCGCGATCGCCAAGTTACTCGAAGAACGCGAGCGAATGCTTGCCGACATCGAAGAACTGCGCCGCCAGCAAGAAGCCGCATGAGTTGGCGAATCCAACCCGACAAACAGGGCAATTTGGGATATGACGATTGGCATTTGGGATTTCGAGATTACAATTCCGGCAAAATCGAACATCCCCAAAACAACCATTACGCGAGTGGATGGCTTCATGCTTGGGGCATGGACGATGCCTATAACGCCGTTTCTCCCAAATTGCCCGATAATCCCGACTATTTCGATGGCTACGACACGGCAGCCTACGAGCGCTGGTGTCATTTGAATTGCTGTTGGAAGCAATTTCCCTGCACTCGATTCATAAAGACGACCCAGTGCGAATGCACGGAGGAAAAATGACTGAGATTAAGATAAATACTTTGTTAAAAGACAAAGCGATTGCCGCCGTCACCGAACTCAGCTATTGCTACTGGGGGAACACCAAAAACTGCGACGACTATCAAGATGCCATAGAATGCGACGCATTTTGGCCGAGCTTCCCCGAAGAAACTCCCGTCTATCACGCTGAATCGTTTGTTTGTATCGCGATCGGCGATGAAGTTTATCTCAAAGACTTTGGGTCGCTCCGCGAGCGCGATACCCGCGAAGCTGAAGTTTACAAGCTCAAAAGAGCGCTATCCTTAGCAGTTTTACCCGAATCCGCCGTCAATGTTTTTCTGAGACTGGAAGCACTGGGTTTTTATTGTGTCGGGCGTTTGTGCCAATATTCGCTGGAGTTCGGGCCAGAGCCGGGACACGAAACCACAATTGTTGGTGACTGGGAAATTCAACGAGACTATCTCGACGGCGTGCATCACATCCCCAGCCATCAAATGTGGCTGGGAGAAGCCTCTTTTGAAGAAATGATGGCGGCAATCAACAATCGCTCGGTCGAACCAAGAAAAATTGCGATCGGTCGTTGCCCCATGCCCGCATTGACGGCTGGGAGGAATAATGACTGATAGCGAGCGCGGCGGGGAAAGCCTGCGCTCTGGAGGAACAATGACGAAGACTAATTTGCTTATCGTGTCTTGTTCCAAAAGCAAGCGCTCCGATCCCGATCTGCTTCCTGCGATCGCTCGTTATGATGGCCCAACATTTCGACTCATTCGCCGTTTTATCAAGTTGCATCCCTCCGCAAACCTCGATCTTTGGATTTTGTCAGCGAAATATGGCTTAATTTCTTCGGATCGAGCGATTGCTGACTATGACCAAAAGATGACCGAAATCAGAGCAAAAGAGTTGCGATCGGTGGCGTGTTTGCAGCTCAACGAAATTGTGGGATCGCACTCCTACGAGCGCGTTTTACTTTGTATGGGAAAGACGTATTTACAATCTTTAGAAGGATTCAACCTTGATAGCAATACGACAATTGCACGAGGGGGAATGGGTCAAAAACTGGGGGAATTGTACCGATGGCTGTACGGGGAATCATCCCATGAAAGAGATTAATGCTGGTATTGCGTTCGCGATACGGCTCTGCCACGCTATCGCGAACGCCGCTTTCTCTGCGATGGCGACAATTGCGATCGCCCCATTTGCAACGGATGCCGCACCCAATTGGGAGGAATCCACGTTGGCACGCGAGGATATGGGGGTGGATTTTGGAACTCCATAGATGTTTGTCCGGAATGCTTACAATACTCCAATCATCATGTTTTGAGGTCGCGCGATCGCGCCAGTCCGGAGTTCGTCAGCAAGCTGTTGAAGCGTGCGACTAGCGTACTGGAATTGAAGAATTTAAAAAGCGCTTTTGGAGACAAAAAAACAACAGAAGCGTGGCATCTACTTGACAAAAGCGATCGTATTAGAATCAAAAGAATTTGCAATGGTTAAAACTCACGAAGACCGAATCGCGATTGTAGAAAACGAAAACAAACAGTTAAAAGATAAGAACCAGTACCTAGAAAAAAGGCTCGATTTTATAACAAAAATTCTTATCGAAAATGGACTACTTTCTGATAGCGATGAATGTAGCGTGAAGGAATGCGCCAAGAAATCAAAACTTCACGAACAAACAATTTATAAACTTTTAAAAAAACCTCAATTTGCTGACACTTTTAAGCAGCAAGGCAAAAAAAAGATTGTATCTTACAGCCGCTTTATTTCTGTTCTTCAGGATCAAGCGTAGACCAAAACGCCTTGACATCTGCTTCATCGATCCACTCGAGGTAAGTTTTGTAGTGAACGTCAGGAGAGTGTCCCATCGCCTTTGCCGCCCTTTGCAGAGAGACTCCGTGACGAGCCATTCGAATGGCGTAAGCATGGCGAGCGTCATAAGGAACGAAAGCGATTCCATAATTACTAAAGGCTTGGGACACCGAACGCCCGATACGTTTGTTCGATCGCCCCTCGGTCTTTACATTGGGTAAAACTTTGTTTTTTAAGTCAAATTTCTCGACCCAGCTTTTTGGAAGCGCTCCGACCGTGCGAACTTTGCGAACTTCGCGACCGTCAGATCCCCTTTTTTGCTTGACGCTTAATACCTTGATCGTTGGAGCGTCGGGATTGTCCAGTCCGGATAAATCTATAACGCGGAACGCCTCAGACGGTCGCAACCCAAAAGTAACAATGATTCCGTACACCCAGCGCCAGCCTCGAGCGGCTTGTTCTGAGGCTCCTTTGCGCTTGCTTTGGATTTTGTCAAAATTTAATAAAATTGCCTCAGAACTGGGAATATTTCGCGGTTTGTCCGGCTCGTAACTTCCTTGTTCCAAATGGCTCCAGTTAACGGTAAGCCTTGCCGCTTCTGCCAGCTTTCTGTAGGCTTGGAGATACCGCTTGCGCGATCGCGGCTTCCCTTCGGTCTCACGAAGAATGGTCTTCTCGAGCAAAGCGATCGACACTTCGGCATTGCCGGGCAATCGCTGCCACGGCAACCAGTAATCATCCCGGAAATTTTGCTTTTGAGATTCTGACTTTCCTCGCTCCCCCTCTTCTCTCAGTTTCTCGATAAGATTTCCAATCGTTGCCCCTTGATTTTTTCGTTTCCCCCACTTTTCCCATGAGAAAGTTCCTTTGTAGATTTCTGTTTGAAGATCGTGAGCTTCCGTTTTGGCGCGAGTGAGGCCTTCTTGGTTTGGAGGCAGTCCCGTGGAAATTCGGGTTTGCTTGTTTTTGTTGGGATCCGACTTGTCCGGCAGCGTTGCCCGCAAATACAAGCGCTGCCGGACAAGCTGAATTTGAACTTTGTCCAGCTTGTCATTCGTGTTTTTTAGTTCGTTGGCAAAGTCGAATTTTTTTGCCATTACGTTGCCTAGTCTGTGCCTAAATTTTGACTTAAAACCGCTTAAAACGGTTTAAATTGCTTAAAGCGATTTTATACCAAAAATCAATGCTATTACACGGAGAGGGAGGGATTCGAACCCTCGAAGGCTTGCACCTTAACGGTTTTCGAGACCGTCGCATTCAACCACTCTGCCACCTCTCCAAGAGATTTCCGGGTTTACCGAAGAATTAATTTAATGTTGTCTATTGTATCCCAACTCGATCGCTTTGGGGGAGTTGTCTCGCTCCCCCTATTTCATGTTACAACAGCGATCGCCGCTCTAAAAAGTAGGATTGCTCGGTTTTACGCAAGTTTTCTGCGATATCGAGATTGAGATCGATCTGGCTTGGAGTTTCAGGGGCGATCGCGACTCCAACCCAACTCTGAATTCTGCGCCAACCCATTAAAAAGAACATGACAGCACCTCCGCTTTTTCCCAATCACCTCGTACATTTTTGATTGTAGCATATTTGTAGTATTTTTGAATGAGATCGCAAAAGTCACGATCGCCGCAGGATTAAGCGATCGCCACTGACTTCTAAATGCGCTTTACCCGGGAAAGTTGAGGTTTTGCTCTTGTTGGGAGCGGAGATTAAATAGACGGCGGCTTCAATTTGCTCGAAAACTGGGGAAGCAGGGAGAAAGCGCCGCAAAAATTGCCTCAAGATTCTCCGTTGCAAAGCCAGCGGGAGAGAACTTAAGAGACGGCGATCGAGGGCAGGATTTTCGGTAGAAACCAGCGCTCGTTCTAAATATTGCTCCGCTTCTGCTTCCAAATACTCCACATCGGCTCGCAGAAGTTCGGCAGTTTGAGCGAGACTGGATTCAGCTTGGGGATTGAAATGCTCTTTTAAATAAGGAATAACTTCAGCGCGGAGGCGATTGCGGGCGTAGCGGAGATCGTCATTCAGGACATCTTCCCACACTGGAAGCTGAAACTCTCGGCAAAACGTTCCAGTTTGCGATCGCGTCACCTCCAAGAGAGGGCGAATGAGGCGCAGATTGGGGGCGAGAGGGCGTTGCCACGTGAGAGCCTGTAACCCATCGGCACCGGCACCGCGAATAAGATTGTAGAGGAGAGTTTCAGCGCGATCGCTTTGGGTATGTCCGACGACAATACAGGGAAAATCTTGTTCCGTGGCAATTTCCACAAGGACGCGATAACGCCATTCTCGGGCGGCGGCTTCGGTTTCCGGCAATCCTTCGGCTCGTTTCAGGTATAAAGGCAAATCCTGCCTGCGAGCGATTTCGGCGACGTGCCGGGCAATTCCCCCATCCGTTTCCCAATTGTGATCGCAATGGGCGATCGCTAATTGCCACTGCCATTTAGGTTGCAAATCCGAGAGTAATTTAAGTAGGCAGAGAGAGTCTTGTCCCCCGGAGACGGCGGCGAGTAAGCGATCTCCCTTCGCGACAAGTTTCCGTTTTCGCAGAGTTTTATGAATGCGATCGTGTAGTAAAGTCCAGTTTTTCAAGGAACGAGAATCGATGCACAACTCTCAATGAATTGCGAGCGATGTTAACTAAATTCATCTATATCTTGCCAAATATCAGCTAAAACTGCCTCCTCTTCCTCGTTTTCTGCGCCGGATTCCGATGAGTCGTCAAGCGCCAATTCATCATCTCCTGATGCTCCCCAATCGAGATCGTCATCAATGTTGCTAAAAAGCTCATCCTCATCTTCTGCCTCAAAATTTATGTCATCATCGGTTTTTTCGGCATTCTCGGTTTCGGGAATATTGATATTATCGCTACTGCCAAAAGCATCTCCCAAATCCAATTCATCATCCGAGACATCTGCAAAGACATCTTCTTCCAAACTGGATTCTTCCTCCTCAAAAGCATTCGTATCGAAGATACTATCGGAAGCCTCTTCAATTTCCCCGTCATCCAAAGATTCCGCAAAAATATCTTCATCACCAAACTCTAATTCTGCCTCTACTTCATCAGTTGTTGGGGTTGTTGCGGAGGCTTCGGCAAAAATATTCAAGTCTTCTTCTTCTGCGCCATCGGGAGCATCGTCAAAAATATCTTCGACCAGTCCCCCGTCTACATCGATATCTTCCTCTTCCTCTTCTGCGCCATCGGGAGCATCATCAAAAATATCTTCGACCAATTCTCCCCCCATATCAATCTCGTCGTCTTCTTCCTCGAGGGGAGAAGAATCGGGAGCATCGTCAAAAATGTCTTCGACCAATTCTCCCCCCATATCAATCTCGTCGTCTTCTTCCTCGAGGAGAGAAGAATCGGGAGCATCATCAAAAATGTCTTCGACCAATCCTCCCCCCATATCAATCTCGTCGTCTTCTGCCGCTATTTCCTCACCCTCGTTATCTTCATCGAGCCACAACTTTTCTGTTTCCGCTTCCACGAGAGAAGAGCCTTCAAGCTCTGAAAGTTCCTCTTTCTCCGCCCAAATATCTTCGGTTTCCGGGGCTAACTCTTCTTCAACCCCGGCTAACTCTTCCATGATGGGTTCTTCTGCACTCGCCAGAATATCCTCACTTTCCTCGATCGCTTCGACCTCTTCGGTAAAATCGCTTTCCTCTGCCGAAGATAAGTCCACGGATTCGAGAAAATCTTCTCCCGCTTCAGTCGTTTCCGATTCGACGGTAAAGGTCTCCTCGGGCAGCAGGTCTGCCGGTTCGAGAAAATCTGCGCTTTCATCTGCAACAGTGGCGCTTTCGGCAGGTTTCGTCTCTTTTCTCAGTCCCATAGGTGCCGTTGCTACCGTCGTTTCGGGGGGAGAAACCACCGCCGTTTTCGCCGTCGCAAACCCATTGGCATCCTCGGGGCAAAATTCGAAACTGATGCGAACTTTGCCCTTCTGCCAATTGCCCGCTCCGTATCTCAGGACTTGGCATTCCGCCCCTTCAGCATTGAACCAGCCGGTTTTTTGCTCAGTCAATCCGCCAATCTGATGTTCGAGCAGTTGAGCCTTGAGAGCTTGGGCGAGTTCGTCTACCCTAAAGGTTTGGTGTCCGATGAGAATTTGTACGGATTCGTTGACCGAAAGAACTTCTCCGCGATCGAGTGGCTCGAATTGATTTTCCACGGTTGTTTCACCCCTCCTGAACTAAGGATTGTCTTGCTGTAGCAGTCGAGGCGAAAGAATGTCCTCGCCTAACCAGTTTGTTTTCGCTAAAAGTTTATTCTATTTTGGGGCAACCACCTAGAAAAACCAACCATAAGAATGCAGCCCTTTACCCAAGAGGTTAACTCCCAAGTAGCAAATCCAGACCACGGCAAACCCTGTAGCCGCTAAAATAGCGGGCTTTCGACCCTGCCAACCTCGGGTGATGCGAGCGTGGAGATAAGCAGCAAAAACCAACCAAGTAATTAACGCCCAAGTTTCTTTCGGGTCCCAACTCCAATAGGATCCCCAGGCTTCATTTGCCCAAACGCCACCGGCAATGATGCCAATGGTGAGGAGGGGAAAACCCAAACCGATAATGCGATAGCTGATATTATCCAAAGTTTCGGCAAAAGTCAGGCGTTGGGGAGACAAAATCGCCTCTGTCGCGGGTTCTGTCGCAATGCGTTCGAGGACGGCGGTTTGGCCCGAGGAGGATTCCATCGCCCCAGACGCGATCGCCGTTTCTGCTTCGGTGTTAACGGGGGATTTGCGGCGATAATCTCCCAAACCGACGGAACTGCCCTGTAATTGTACGTCCTGCCCTCGGGTGACAAAGAGAAAGGCGATCGCCAGCAGCGCTCCCACCATCAAGGTGGCATAGCTCAACATCATGACGCTCACGTGCATCATCAACCAATTGGATTTAAGGGCGGGAACCAGAGGCGCAGAATTCTGCATATCTGCGGGGAGGGTGAGGGCGGCAAAGGCCGAAATTCCCATGGCCAGAGGCGCAGTGAACACCCCGGTCATAGACGAGCCGCTCGTGCGTTCGGCGATAAAATGAACGGCACTAATACCCCAAGCGAGGAAGAACAAAGATTCGTAAAGGTTGCTGAGCGGAAAATAACCGCCTTCGAGCCAACGCGCCCCTAATAGGGCTGCCATGCAGAGATTGGCGATCGCCATGCCCCCGCTTCCCAAACGAGGCAGGATAGGAATGCCGCGAAATGCCGCACCGCTCCAATAGAGCAGCATCGCAAGAAAAAGAATAGCAAAGGCGGTGTTATCGAGGATGTTTTGGAGGCCAATTAAATCCATAGGAATCGAGCGATAAAAATTCTCAAATGAGGTTGCAGTTGACGAATTCAACCGAACAATAATATCCTAGCGGTTCTAAGGCTATTCTTGTTGAGAGAATTTTAATCGCTGCTGCCCTCTGACGGGGAATAATAAAACTATGGACGCTTCCGATTTGACCGACGCTCGCCAATTACTCGCCTCCTATAGCCAAATTACGCCCAAAATTCCCGCTTCAGAAACAGAAGCCCGAGAATTGCGTCAAGCCTTACAGGCGATCGCGGCGCGATCGGAGTGGGAAAATTTAGGGGTGTGTGCTGACAATTCCCAACAGGGCTATCAAAGTTTGGCCAAATATCTCGAAGCCTTGGGCTATCAAGTCCCTTTTGAGATCGCCTCTCTCGAAGTTGTCGGCGATCCGGTCTATATCAAGTTCAATACGGCTCAAATGACCCACTATCTCAAGCCTTACGACGGACAATATCGCGGCGTTCTCGTTTCCTGCCAATCCGAAGAAGAAGAAATAAGCGGAACCTACGGACATTTACCCCTCAATTTATTCGATTCGTAATTCGCACTTACCCATTACCCCGTCACGGAGAGTAAAAATCATGACAGAAAAACTCGATCGCATTGCAAATACTTTCATTGTAGGGTGTTGGCAACTCGACGATCGCAGTTGGAAAGCGACACCGGAAATCGATCTCGAACGGGCGATCGATACCTATCTGGCATGGGGGGTCAAAAAGTTTGATACGGCGGATATTTACGGACGCAGCGAGCGCATTTTGGGAAAGTCTTTGAAGGGTCGGCCGGATTGCCAAATTTTCACCAGAGCCGTGTTTTTTGATAGCATTCCCAGTCCCAAACAAATTCAAAATAAAATTGAGAGTTCTTTGCGGAATTTACAACGCGATCGCCTCGATCGCGTACAAATTCACTGGCACGATCCCCACCTCGATTTTACGGCGACTTTGGAGGAGTTCAAAAAATATATTGACACGGGAAAAATCGGTTGCTTGGGGGTGACTAATTTTAATACGGAGATGTTGGAGAAAGCTGTTAAAATTACGCCGATTCGCAGCAATCAAGTTCAGTATAGCCTCATCGATCGCCGGGTAGAATCTTCGATGCAAGACTTTTGCATAGCAGCCGGGATCGAGATTTTTGCTTATGGCTCTCTAGCGGGTGGCTTTCTATCGGAGAAATTTATCAATGTGAAATCAATCCCTTTGGAAGCCGAACACGCTCGTAGCTTTTACTATAGCAATACGATCGAAAAACATGGCGGCTGGACTGCCGTAAAAGAAATGTTAGGAACTCTAGAGCAAGTTGCCCAAAAATATCGGATCGAGATCTCGCAATTGGCCTTAAATTGGTTAAGCGATCGCCCGGGGGTGGGAGCAATTATCACGGGATTAACCGAAAATCGCCTGCAAATTCAAAGCAATATGGAAGCCTTAAATACTAAAATCGAACCCGAAGACCTCCAGTTACTCTCCCGGCGATCGGCAGAACTATTCCAGCAATTTGGCGATATTTACTCCTACGAACGGGGCATTTAATTGATTTTCTCCTCCCTATCCGTGAGGCGATCTGCGTCTAAAAATTGTCCTCATCAGAACCTCATGCAAGCACAAGGCGATCGCAAACCCCGGAAACGTTTCGTTGAGGGTTGCACTCCAGCCGATCGCCTGCCAACCGATACAGGTTATCATCCCGGAAACCATCGTCAGGCTCAAAGCAACATAGTGAGTCCGTCTTCCGAGCAAAATAATGAGCATTGCCGGGCCCAAAGAACCGCCTACCGCTCCGCTCACAAATAAAACTAAAGAAAACACGCTCGCAGAAATAAACATCGTGCCAATTAATGCGATCGCACCCACCAATAAGGTCATAAATTGTTCGTATCGAATGCCGTATTTTCTCGACATTCTCCGATGGAAAGCCGGGGAAATATCTCTGGCTAAAGCACTGGAAACAATAAGGATGAGAGAATCGGCAGTAGAGGCAATGGCGGAGAATATCCCGGCTAAAATAACCCCCACCAACAGGGGATGAAAATTTTCCAGCGCATACAACGGCAAGGCTTGCTCTGGATCCTCGAGGGAGGGAACTAAGACCCGGCAAATAATGCCAAATAACATCATCGCCGTCCAAGTTGAATAAACATAACCAATATATGTCCATTTAGCCGCTTTAGCTTCTTCTGGACTGCGACTGGCGAGTAATCTGATTAACACCTGCGGTTGAGAGCAACCGAGTCCAAAGGCGTAAAAAAAAAGCCAATTGTTGCGGCGATGAAGGCGAGAGGAGTATACCCAGCCGAGAATTGGGTCAGTTGGGGATCGATCGCCTGGAGTTGGGAGAAAATTTGGGGAATGCCACCCCCCGCCATCAGTGCCACTCCCAACATCCCGAAGGACACGAACATCACCACAAACGCCTGCACCACGTCCGTCCAAATCGAAGCCCTCAGCCCTCCCGTCACGCAGTAGAGGAGAATGGATATTGCAGCGATAATCGCGCCAATTTTGGGGTCTAAACCAAAAAAAACATCAAGGGTTTTAGCCGCAGCACTAAATTGTGCCACCGTATAGAGTCCGAGCAAACCGATAGTCAGGAGTGCGACAATAAACGCGATCGCGCGCTTTTCTCCCGCTTTTTTTGCGCCAGACCCCAAAAACTCCGGAATGGTTTGGGAGTTATGCTGCCGGGAGATGCGGTTGACGCGATCGGGAAACAACATCCAAAAGGTCAGTTCCCCTAAAAATACGCCCGGTATCAACAGCAGAGAAGAAACCCCCGTAGAGTAAGCAAAACCCACGGCTCCCGTCACGATCCAGCCACTGTTAATCGTCGCGCCAGCACTCAAGCCGATAAAGTATTTACCAAAGGAACGATTGCCCAATAAATAGTCGGATTCGGTATCATCGGAAGCCTTTGCAGCCAGCGTCCCAATTCCCAAGAAAACAACTAGAAAAATTGCGAAACTAAAAAGCGTTATCCCTGCATTCATCCACAAATCTCTCATTACTTTTCAGCCATCTTATCAGGCTCGGTCGAGTGGCGATCGATTTAAGACGGATGGGTTTTATCGAGGGAAATTTTTTGCCAGTGCAAGCGATACAGTTGTAACGGTTTCTCTTTGCCTTTAACTCGCACGAGAGGTAACTGTTCTAGGGGTAGCTCGTCGCGATTTTTGAGTTTGTAATAAGTGCTGTGCGAGAGAACAATTTCATTGGCTTTGGCAACGTTACAAATGCGGCTGGTTACATTCGTCGTATCGCCGATCGCGGCATATTGAATCAGTCTTTCGGAGCCGATATTTCCCGCCGCGACTTTCCCCGTATTTAAGCCGATATGAATGGCAATGGGTTGGCGACCTTTAGCTTGCCATTCTCGGTTGAGACGGCGAACGGCATATTGCATATCAATGGCAGCTTGGACGGCGCGATCGCTATCGTCTGGGCGTGCGTAAGGCGCTCCCCAAACAGCTAATAAAGCATCGCCGATATATTTCTCTAAGGTTCCTTCATGGGCAAAAATAATTTCCTCGACCACGACATTAAAATAATCATTCAACATTTCGATTACCTGACGAGGTTTCATGGTCGAAGACATTTTGGTAAAATCGCTAATATCGGCAAAGAGTGCCGTTACTTCCGTATCAATGATGCCCAGATGTCCTTCTTCTCGTAATTTGCGGCTAATGGCTTTGGGAAAAAAGCGCTCCATTTTATCCCGCCAAATTGCCTCTTGTTGCATTTTTTCGGTCAAACGAGAATTATCGATCGCGATCGCCGCTTGCGTCCCTAAAGCGCTTAAAAACTCTAAATCTTCTTCGGTATAAATTTTGGAACGCGATAAATTATCCACATACAATACCCCAAAAACCTCTTCTCCATTTTGCAGGGGAACGCACATGGAGGCGCGAATGGCTTGAATGAGAATAGAATCCGACCCTTGAAAGCGGCGATCTGCGCCAGCATCATCCGTTAAAATTGCCGTTCCTCGCTTGCAAACATAATTGACGATTTTTGTACTGTAAAATTGATAATTAACCGAAAGTCCCGAACGAGAACAAACTGCTTTTTGTTCGAGCTTTCTAGTTTTGTCATTCACGAGTAAAATTGCCGCGCGATCGACATTCATAATCTTTAATAATAGATCGAGAATCTTATCCAGTAGCTCGTCTAAACTTTCCGGTGACGAGAGTTGCTTGCTAACTTCCAATAAGATTTTTAATTTATCGACATCTCTGCGATTAGCATCTTGTTGTTTGAGTTGCAGGGCTGAAGAAGTGGATTTCGAGCGATCTAAGATATCCTCAATAGCAATCTGTGTCTTTTTCGGGGAGAACTGACTGACGATCGGCAGTTCTTCGCTAGTTCCCAGATTGTCTTCAGTCTCGGCAAAAGCATCGAGAAATTTAAAAACAATCGTGCCGCAAGAAATCACATCTCCGTGTTTGAGAGGATGCTGCTGAATTTGTTTGCGATCGACAAATGTACCGTTGAGGCTGTTTAAATCTTTCAGAATAGAGCGATCGCGTGCGATGGTAATTTCCGCATGATGGCGAGATAAACTATTATCCTTAATGGATATACTATTATTTTGAGAACGTCCAATGGTATTAGTTCCCCACTTCAACTTATAGATTTTTTCATTTTGGCTGTCTGGACTACAGACAAGAAAATAAGACATGGTATTTGTTGTTGGTTGCTTGCATTGAGCCAAGCCGAAATGTTGGTTGTTGGTTGTTGGTTTCTCCCGATCGTCCAACAACTAAACGACAACAGTTTTCTCAATCTACGTCTAGGTATTTTTTATAGCCAATTTCCTCTAGTTTTTGTTGTTTATCTAAAACAGTTTGGGTTAGATTTTGGCGATATTGGCGGACTTTTTCGAGGAGTTCGGGTTGATGAATAGCCAATATTTGCACGGCCAGCAAACCTGCATTTTGAGCATTGCCGATCGCAACGGTGGCAACCGGAATTCCTCTCGGCATTTGCACGATAGAATAAAGGGAATCAACCCCCTGTAGGTGTCGCGTCGTCACGGGAACGCCAATGACGGGCAAAGGCGTGAGAGAAGCCACCATTCCGGGTAGATGCGCTGCGCCCCCCGCCCCTGCAATAATAACTTTTAACCCTCGTTGACTGGCTTCCCGAGCGTAATTCATCATGCGATCGGGGGTACGATGAGCAGAGACGATCGCCACTTCATGGGGAACGGCAAAATCTTCGCAGACGGCGATCGCGGCTTGCATGGTCGGCAAATCGGAATCGCTTCCCATAATAATGCCGACCAATGGAGTTGTATCATTCATTGAAGTAGAGTCTCCCGATGTTAGTAGAAATTTCGCATCTCAATGATGCCCAAATTGACGCTCTCTTTCAAATGTATCAATTTGAGTGGTGGACTCGAGGGCGAAAACGCGACGACGTAAGAGAAATGGTAAAACATTCCGATGAGATTATTGCTTTATGGGACTCCGAAACGAGACAATTGGTTGCATTTGCTCGCGTTCTCACGGATTATGTCTATCGAGGATTGATTTTAGATGTCATAGTCGAATCTTCTTACCGGGGTCGAGGGGTAGGACAAAAATTGATGAAATCCATACTCGATCGCCCGAGCTTGGCAAAAGTCGAACAATTTTCGTTATTCTGTCTGCCGGAAATGGTGCCCTTTTATGAAAAATGGGGATTTGCAGACCTTGTGGATTCGATGCGGTTAATGATATTAACTCGCTCTACCTTAGCCCAGTCTTAACGCTCAAAATCGAGAGAAATGTGAGTCATGCGATCGCCAACTTCCCAACAAACTACTTGGATTATTAATGCGCGTTTGTGCGGCTATGACGGCTTACAGGCGATCGCCATTGAAAATGCCAAAATTGTCCGCATCGTTCCCGCAAGGGACGCAAACGGCTCGAAAAACGCCTTGGATCTGGCGGGAGACTGGCTCTCTTTGGGAGGGGTCGATCTGCAAATTAATGGCGGTTTGGGATTGGCTTTTCCCGATTTAACCGCGACCGATCTGCCCTTTTTAGAGAAAATCGGACGCTATTTATGGGAACGGGGAATCGATGAATTTTGCCCCACCCTCGTCACGACTTCTGTTAGCAAAATCCAGCAATCTCTAGCCGCGATCGCCGCTTCTTCTCTTTGGGAAGGTCAAGAAACTGCTCGCATTTTAGGCGTTCACTTAGAAGGACCCTTTTTGAACTTTGAGAAACGCGGGGCGCATCCACCAGAATATTTACTTCCTCTCACGTTGGAGAATGTGAAACGAGTTTTGGGAGACTTTGCCTCGACGGTCAAAATTGTCACCCTTGCCCCAGAATTAGACGAGACGGGGACGGTAATTCCTTATCTGCGATCGCAAGGAATTACGGTCAGTTTGGGACATTCCCTTGCCACGGCAGCCCGAGCCAAAGCAGCCTTCGATCGCGGGGCATCGATGGTGACTCATGCTTTTAATGCCATGCCGGGGCTGCATCACCGCGAACCCGGACTATTGGGAGAAGCGATCGCGCGATCGGGGGTCTATTGTGGTTTAATTGCCGACGGACGGCACGTTTGCCCGACCATGATAGAAATCTTACTGCGGGCGGCTGATGGCGATCGGGGCGTTTTTCTAGTCAGCGATGCCCTCGCGCCGATTGGGTTGCCCGATGGGATTTATCCTTGGGATGCGAGGCAAATTGAAGTTAAGGAAGGAACGGCTAGATTGCCCGATGGAACCCTGTCCGGCACGACCCTGCCGTTATTGGTAGGGGCAGAAAATTTGGCAAATTGGGGATTGTGCGGGGTTGAAACCGCGATCGCCCTCGCCACGGAAAGCCCGAGAAAAGCGATGGGACTGCCCGGATTCTCCGTCGGGCGATCGGCTTCGTTTTTACGCTGGCATTGGCATGACGAGAGACAAAAATTGTCTGGGTCTAGACTTGACATCTTGCAAGATTGATGGATACATATCCCTCAAATAATTTTAATTATGTTTTAATACGGAAATCCTACCCAAAAGCTGGAGATAGGAATTATCGATCTCCGTACAACAATAAACAATGGAAACAGTTCAGAATTTCTTAACTCAGTTTCGCACCGTCCTTCAATCGGATAACTTTGAAGTACAGCAAGGTCAAAGTCTTGGAGATAGCGGCATTACAGCTGATTTATACGCTTGCCGGAAAAAAGTTCACTACCTGATTTTCGATCTCCAGCAAAATCTCAAAAACGATCTTGCTGGATTACCTGAAGTTCATCGAGCTGCCTGTAAGTGGGTTGACAGTCAGTATAAAATTCCCAAATCCTTGCGGTTTCAGGTCGCAACCATTCAAACCATTTTTGTGACTGCCGAACCATTTACGCGCAAAATGCAAGATGAGGTTCTGTCCGCCATTACTCAAGCAGACTCGCAATGGGGCGGCGAAATCAGCAATGCGACTCTCATTGACCTGCAACAGCAAATATCGGCTCCCCTCAAAGATATTCTGCCAGTTGGCGGACGCGCTCAGAGTAAAGTGGCAATGATAGTCAAAGAGCAAGCTCAAAGAATTTTTGGCAATGCGGGTTCTGGGGATGTAATTTCTCCGGACAACATCGATTTGGCATTACCTCGCGAACAACCGAAAATGAAGTGGCCGCCTTCTTGGTCTTGGTTTTTTATTGTCTTGTGTGGCGCGATGATCGGCATGGGGGGAGCGCTTCCGAGTGGATTGGGTATGGCCGGGGCCGCCTCGTGCTATCAGGTCGCACAGGATCGCACGAAACCTTTGACCGGACGGATTGTCAAGTGCGTGGGGATTACGCTTGGTGTCTGGGTATTATTCTTTGCAATTGGGTTTGTTCTTCTACAACTTTTAGCGAACTAATGCTGGCTTTTTTCTTTTCTTAATTGTGAGAATAGGGTGCTTCTTCCAGATAATTTATTTTAAGTAATTTTTTAAATCGGCTTGGACGCGATCGTAAAAACCACGATCGCATCCTTTCAAACCGACGACACTATACAAGCGAACGCGATCGCTTTCACGTCCTTTGAGAGAATGTTCCCCCAGGTCGATCGCTTCAATTTCATCCTTAACTACATCATAAAGAGATTGAGAAATCACAATATCGGTTTGCAATTTTTTGGTCATGCCTTCCACGCGACTGGCAACATTGACCGTATCCCCCATCACTGCATATTCCCGCCGCCGCCAAGACCCAATATCCCCCGCGATCGCTTCCCCATAGCTAATTCCGATGCCATTAAATAAAGGAATGCTCCCAGTTTCTTGCCAAGTTTCTCGCAATTTTGCGAGATTTTTCCGCATGGCGAGGGCGGCGCGAACGGCATTAAGGGCATCTTGTTTTTCCCCGCGAGATAGGGGAAAACCAAACTCCGCCATGACCGCATCGCCGATAAATTTATCGAGCGTCCCTTCTGCCCCCACGATCGCTTCAACCATTTCGTAAAAATAGAGATTGAGTTGGGCGATTAACTCTTCCGGAGGCAGTAAAAAAGAGAGGGTGGTAAAACCGCGAATATCGGAAAAGAGGACGGCAACTTTAATTTTTCTCCCTTGAACCATTGAATAAAAATTCTCGGGGTTTTTGAGAATTTCTTTCGCAACGGGTTGGGCGACATATCGTTCTAAAGTCGTTTGTAAGAATAGTTTTTCGAGATTGCTGTGAATCACCGTCAGGGTAAAATAAGAACCGCTGCAGAGTAAAATGATGAGGATTGGGATAGCTGTCGGGATGGCAAGTTGAGCGTAGGTAAATAGGGCGTAGGAAATTCCCAACCAAGCGATCGCAATCGCCACTCCCGCACTCAATTGCCGTAAAGAATATTTGCTAAAAAACCATAGCAAAAGCGCAATCGCTCCCGTACTCAGAAAAATCAGAATTCCCCGTATTCTTAACTGGGGGAGAACTTCTAAAATGGCTTTATCTTCGAGTAGGGTGGCGATCGCATGAGCCTGAACTTCTACCCCCGGCATTTGTAAAGAAAAAGGCGTGGCTTTAAAATCGTGTAAAGTCGAGGCTGTGGTTCCAATCAACACAATTTTATCTTTAAAGGTTTCCTCTGCCTGCAAGCGCTGCCATTCTCTGGCTTCCAAAATTCTCCAGAAAGAAATACTGCGAAAACTCTCGAAGCGATCGCCCCAATAAAAAAGACCATCTCCTGAAGACTGTGGGGTATCATTGCGATAGGCGCTAGAGGTTGCCTCTGCAAAGGAAGGAAGAAGGGGAAGACCGAGAGGACGGACGATTTCTTCTCGATAAGCGCGTCCGAGGCGATGCACGCGATCGTCTACATCGAGGCGAAAATCGGCAAATCCCAAAGATAGGGACTCAGTTGTTAAATCGGGGTTGGGTTCTGCTAATTGCCACGAAGTCCCTTCATCTAAAAATACTTCGAGATAAGCGGCCGCAAGGGTTATTTTGCCCGCATATTTGTCCAGCATTGCTTGCAGTTTGCGATCGTCTTCAACGCCATAACCGCTTGGTAAATCGAATAAGAGATCGAGAGAAATCGTCTTGGCTCCGGCATTCATCAAGCGATCGATCGCAACCGCATAAGTTTCTCTCGGCCAGGGAAAATTAGATAGCAAGCGCGTAATATCTGCGCCATTTTCGCTCTCTTGAAATGTTTCGAATGCCTTTAAGGAATCTTCATCGATCGCGAGAATGATAATCTCATCGGGGGCGGGAATCGAACCGCGAAAAACAAAAAATTGCGTGCGGATTTGTCGGTTTAACCATTGTATCGGCAGGCCATTCCAAACCGTCGCGATCGCGCCGCCACTCACCCAAATTCCCGCCAAAACCGCCCCTAAAACTTTGGGACGCAACAGTTTCCACCATTGGGAAAAGTTTTGAGAAAAAGGCTGCGATCGGCGGTCTTTCTGACGCATGATTTTCGGGTTAAACCTATAATGCCTTTGGGTTTATTGCTTATAAGTCTATGGCAAATTGGGTTTTACTGCCGCTCTCCGGACTCTTTGCCGGACTGCTGGCCGGATTGTTGGGCATTGGCGGCGGCACGGTTCTGGTGCCGATTTTGGTCGGGTTGGGGTATGGTTACAACCAAGCTGT
This sequence comes from Cyanobacteria bacterium P01_E01_bin.42, assembly GCA_039194995.1. Taxonomy (GTDB): domain Bacteria; phylum Cyanobacteriota; class Cyanobacteriia; order Cyanobacteriales; family Spirulinaceae; genus CCY15215. The sequence continues at coordinate 28,508 of JBCCVR010000035.1, forward strand.
AGCGACGAGTAGTTTGGCCATTGTCATCACCTCGAGTTCGGGGACTTGGCAAAATTGGCGCATGGGATTTCTCAATCTCAAGAACGTTATCTTGTTGGGACTCCCGGCGATCGCCACGGCGCAATTGGGAGCGTATTTAGTCGGTCAGTTGCCGGATTATATTAAAGAAGGCGCATTCGGACTCTTACTGGTAGTCACGATTTTTTTGGGAATGCTGCGCAAGCGCTTGCGCGATCGCGAAACCCATTCTACTAACCCCCGAGGCATTAAATCTCTAATTTCTCGTTTGGGTACGGGTGGGGCGGCCGGGCTTTTGGCCGGGCTGTTTGGAGTGGGAGGCGGTGTCATCATGGTGCCCTTACAAATGCTTCTCTTGGGGGAAACCATTAAAACAGCAATCCAAACCAGTTTGGGAGTTATTGTTATCACTTCAATCTCTGCTTGTGTCGGTCACGCCCTACAAGATAATGTCTTATGGTTGCCCGGCATCCTCCTAGGATTGGGGGGCTTATTTGGGGCGCGCATGAGTACCCGCTATTTGCCTAAACTTCCCGATCGCATTGTTAATTTATGTTTTCGTTTTTTACTGGCAATCCTCGCCGTTTATTTCTTTTGGCGATCGTTCGCATCCTTAAATCCTTAACAACGAACCATTCCCGGCAGGCAAATCTAAAACAAGTCTTAACTCTGTCAGAAATGTGATTGAAGATACAGAAAGAAAAAAGGAAACGTTAAAGGATTTAAGGATTTATCGTTTCATATTTCTGCGATCGGCATTTCAATAATCTTAACAATCGTCGATTTTAATGTCTTATAAGACTGGACTTTCGAGGGCAAATCGGGTAATTGTATAGATTCAGAGTAAATCCCCATTCAACAGATTGACTAACCTCCCTTCCCGGGCGGCAAGAATGGAAAAAAATGGAAAGCAATCTTATCCGTAATGCAAATTACAGGGATAATGATTTCCGGATTTACGCTCGTACTGTATTGCCTCAATTCAGGAAAGTTTTGTCACGATGTCCAATTCAACAACAGAGAAAGTGGGGTCGAGGAAGAGACGGAAATCGCACTTCGCGACGGAAACATCCCCCTATCTCCAACCCTTAAAAAAAATCTCGCGCTGGTTTTCTCCGACTTGGCTGCTTTGCATTCCCTTAGTCGCCCTGATCGTTTTTGTCTGGGATGGTGCGGCAGTTGCCCAGCATGCCTTTGACCTCGACGAAATGGATATGTCCGATCCGGAAGTAGTCAAAGGCATTTTAGATACGGTTTTTGTCTTCTTCTGCGCCGTGCTGGTAATCTTCATGAATGCCGGCTTTGCGATGGTCGAGACGGGATTCTGCCGCCAGAAAAACGCGGTGAATATCCTTGCCAAAAACTTGATTGTTTTTGGGATCGCTGTAATCGCTTACTGGGCGGTCGGTTTTTCCTTCATGTATGGCGTTGGGGATACCGATACGCCGAATCTGTTTATCGGTCTGAATGGATTTTTCCTCTCCAGCGAAAATCCGGCGACTTACGGACTCGATCCCTTTCCAGCAGGATTGCCCATTTCCGTTTCTTTTCTGTTCCAAGTTGCTTTTGCAGCGACGGCTGCGACCATCGTTTCCGGAACTGTCGCCGAACGGATTCACTTTACATCCTTCCTGATTTTCGCTTTCCTATTGGTCGGGATTTCTTATCCCATTACCGGTCACTGGGTCTGGTCTAGTGGTTGGTTGGGAGATCTGCCCTTTGGTGAAGATGTTGGATTCCATGACTTTGCCGGCTCTACCGTCGTTCACTCTGTCGGGGGTTGGGCGGCTTTAATGGGGGCAGCATTTCTCGGACCCAGAAGCGGCAAATATCCCGAAAGTGGTGGTATTAATGCCATCCCCGGTCACAATATGAGTCTTGCCACCTTGGGGTGTTTGATTCTCTGGATCGGCTGGTATGGATTCAACCCCGGTTCGGAACTAGCGGCTACTCCTAACATTACCTATATTGCCCTCACCACGACCTTAGCGGCTTCTGCGGGAGGCGTTCTCGCCACCATCACCTCATGGGTTAAAGATGGCAAGCCCGATTTATCCATGGTCGTTAATGGCATTCTCGCTGGGTTGGTGGGAATCACGGCGGGTTGCGATGCTATTTCCTACTGGGGAGCCGTCATCGTCGGCGCGATCGCAGGTATTCTCGTAGTCTTTGCCGTGGGTTTCTTCGATGCCATTAAAATCGACGACCCCGTGGGCGCGCTTTCCGTTCACCTCGTTTGTGGGGTTTGGGGAACGATCGCCGTGGCCATTTTTGGCGGGGCAAATTTCCTCGCTCAAATTGTGGGGATTCTTTCCATCGGCGGCTTTACCGTTGTCTTTAGCTCGATCGTTTGGGTAATCCTCAAAGCAACGTTGACCATCCGCGTCGAACAAGAAGACGAACTGCGGGGTTTGGATATCAGCGAGCACGGTATGGAGGCTTATAGCGGTTTTGTCACGGAAACCGATACCTTTGCTGGCGGCACGGTTGCCCCGGTGAGCGGTAGTGAAGGCGGTGATGCTTAACGCTTAAGATTGCCGCTTTCGGCAAATTTGCCTTCGGAAAACCTGCCTTTTGCCCTAGAATGAGAAATCGTAATGCTGGGGGAAGGCAGGTTTTTATCATGCTTGCATTTCCCATTCGAGAGGAGACAATTCGTGTCTGCACCTTGGAATAAACCTTCCCATCGCATCCCCAAAAAACGGAGGCGAGACCGAATCGAGAAAACCCCTTGGCAGCGCGATCGCGATGTACCGATCGCGAACTATTGTTCTCGCTCCTCCGCTAAAAAGCCATCCAAGCCCGCTCGGGAGGATGTCCCCCAAATCGCCCTGCGCGAAAGGATGTTGGGAGAAAGGGAGGCGCGAGCGATCGCCATTCGCGAGGATAACTCCTCGACGCGATCGCACAGTCAGAGGTTCGAGGACAGCATTAACTCCTACAATTGGTCGGTACTATCCTTAGCGACCAACGGAATTTTATTGTTAATCATCGCTTATCTTTGGCAACAACAACCCAAAACCGCAGATGTCGCCCTTGCGAACTTATCGGGTGCGTCTATGCAACTTCTGGCCAGAACCCCCCTCGCCCGAGAGCGAAATAGCCAAAGCCAACGCCTGAATTATCAACAATGGGTAGAGTTATTGGCACGGGAAGCCAACAGCGCAGCAGAGAGACAAGATGATAATCTTGCCGTTCTTTTGGGGGATTCGATTACCCTTTGGTTCTCGCAAAATTTCCTACCGGACAATAAAATCTGGCTCAATCAAGGCATTTCCGGGGAAAAAACCAAGGGGTTATTGCGTCGCTTGCACTTGCTCGATCGCGCCAATCCGGATATGCTCTTCGTCATGATCGGCATCAACGACGTTTTAGCGGGAATCGGCGATGAAACAATTTTGGCCAATTATCGATTGATTCTGCAAGATTTGCGAACCACCCATCCCCAAACCCGCATTATCGTCCAGTCGATTTTACCTCACAGTGGTGAAAAAGCAACTTGGGAAGGACGCGATCGCCTCTTGGAAATTCCCAATGCCCGAGTGCGAGACCTCAACCGCCGACTTCAGGCGATCGCTTACGAAGAAAATGCCTTCTTTCTCGATCTCTATCCCCTGTTTGCCGACGAGCGCGGTAACTTAAGAATGGAACTCAGCACCGACGGCTTACACCTCAATGCCGAGGGCTACCAAGTCTGGTCTACCGCATTAAAAATCTTCGATCGAGTCTCGGAAAGTGGTAAGTAACTCATAAAGTAACAACCCACCCCCCAGCCCCCTCCCAAGAGGGGGAGTGCAAGAAGAGTAGACCAATAACAAACAACTAATAACTAACAACAAACAACAAACAACTAATAAAAAATCATGGACACCCGAGCCTTTAAACGCGACCTCAACCATTCTCCGAATTATTTCCGTCGGGGATTTGGCAAACAAAAAGAGGCAGTTGCTACCTTAAATACCGAATATCAAAGCAGTTTAATCCAAGAAATTCGCGACAATAACTATCGTCTCGATCGCGGTGACGTGACCGTATTTTTAGCAGAATCCTTTGGCTTTTGCTGGGGAGTGGAACGAGCAGTTGCAATGGCTTACGAAGCACGGAATCATTTTCCGGGAGAGCGCATTTGGATCACCAATGAAATCATTCACAATCCCGGCGTGAATGCTCGCTTGCAAGAAATGGAAGTCGGCTTTATTGAAGTGCAGGAGGGCGAAAAAGATTTCTCTGTTGTCGATACGGGAGATGTGGTCATTCTGCCCGCATTTGGTGCCAGCGTGCAAGAAATGAAACTTCTCAACGATCGCGGCTGCACGATTGTCGATACTACTTGTCCTTGGGTTTCTAAGGTTTGGAATTCTGTGGAAAAGCATAAAAAGCGCCAATATACATCTATCATTCACGGTAAATACAAGCATGAAGAAACCGTCGCAACCAGTTCCTTTGCCGGGACGTATTTAGTGGTTTTAAATTTGGAAGAGGCACGATACGTTTGCGATTATATTTTGCACGGCGGTAATAAAGAAGAATTTTTGGCAAAATTTGCCAATGCCCATTCCCTTGGCTTTGACCCCGATCGCGACTTAGAAAAAGTTGGCGTGGCCAATCAAACTACCATGCTTAAAAGCGAAACCGAGGCGATCGGCAAACTCTTTGAGAAAACCGTATTAGAGAAATACGGCCCGGTGGAACTCAACGCCCATTTTATGAGTTTTAATACCATCTGCGATGCCACCCAAGAGCGTCAAGATGCCATGTTTTCTCTCGTCGATCGCGATTTATCCCTGATGGTCGTCATCGGTGGATTTAATTCCTCCAATACCACCCACCTGCAAGAAATTGCCATTGAAAAAGGTTTGGTTTCTTATCATATCGATAGCGCCGATCGCATTGGGCCGGGAAATCGCATCGAACACAAACCTCTCGGAAAGGCGATCGAAGTAACAGAAAATTGGTTGCCCGAGGGTAAAATAACGGTGGGAGTTACTTCGGGAGCTTCCACTCCCGATAAGTCCGTAGAAGACGCGATCGAGCAGATATTCCAACTCAAACGAGCACCCGTTCATTGTTAAAACGCTAAGGGTGAAAGTTGAGGTGAAAGTGAGCAAAAAGAATGCAGTGATGAGCCGAAACGTTCTCGATCTGCAAACACTTTTTGCTGACTTTCGAGCTAAAAGCGATCGCGCGATCGTCGAGGGAGAAAGAATAAGCGATCGCCTTGCCAAAACAGAACGGCTACCCTAATATCTGAGGTGAATCTAATGACTTAAAAAAGGAGCGTTTTATGCCCCGTCTTACCATTGACAGTAAAAAAGATTGTTACGTCCTCGATGAGGGCAAAATGAATGCTCTCCAAAATACGGCTAACTCGATTAAGTTGGAACCGGGAACTTATGTAGTTCGCATTAACCAAGGTGCTTTTAACTACTGGGCAGATAAACCCGATTTCCCCGGAGAACCTTGGGTTCTGTTGTGGATTTATGGCGGTAAATTCATCAACAAAAAAACCAATATCGAGGTGGGTTGTACTTGGTCTTCTCTCAACGGTTTTGACGATACCGTCACCCTCGAAGTTTTGGAAACAACAACACTCTGCGGTTTGTTCTTCGATACCTACGCGCAAGACAATACCGGTGCGGTTACGCTGTCGATCTTAAAAGACGAATAGCCCATAAAACAGGAGCGGCGATCTGCTGAGTTCTGGCAAACTGCCGCTCCCCATCACCAATCACCAATCACCAATCACCAAAAGCGATGTTGCCCCAGAAAAAGAACATTTCAATTGCACGCTTATTGTTTCAATTGACTTTAGCGGCTGCATCCGCTTTAGCGATATCGCTTCCGATGGACTCCGTAGCGGCTCAATCCCTAACGCCTACTATTTCCGAAGGGACGATAGTGAGGATTGATGGTTCGAGCAGTATGGCAACGGTCAACGAAACATTAAAAGAGTACATCGAGACAAAATATCCCAATACGCAAGTTACAACCGCCTATCGGGGAACGCAGCAGGCGATCGCAGCCTTAAGAGCCGGCCAAATCGATGTGGCGGCCATCGGTCGTCCCCTAACCGACGCAGAAAAAGCCGATGGGTTGGCTGCCTATCCCCTCAGCCGACGTAAAATTGCGATCGTGGTCAGTGCCGATAATCCCTTCGAGGGCAGTTTATCTCACGAGCAATTTGCCAGAATATTTCGGGGCGAGATCGATAACTGGTTCGAAGTGGGTGGCGATCGCCAGCCGATTCGCTTTCTGGATCGTCCGGAAACGAGCGATACCCGTCAAGCCTTTCAAATTTACCCCGTATTTCAAGGCGACACCTTTGAAGTAGGGGAAAATGCCGAACAATTAGAAAAGGACAGTACTGCCGCTCTAATCGCTGAATTGGACGCAAATGCGATCGGTTATGCCATTGCCGATCAGGCCATCAATCGCCCGGAATTGCGGATTCTGCTCATGCACAATGCCCCCGTGACCGAAGCGGCCTATCCTTTCTCACAACCGCGTTACTATGCCTACCGTAAAGATAATCCCAGCGCAGCCGCCCGTTCTTTTTTGGGTTTAATTACTGCTGCCGATGGCCAGCAGGCGATCGCCTCAGCACAAGCAGGAGAACAAACGGCAATTGCGGCGGGTTTCTCGACATCAGTATCGGAATCTAGCGATCGAACCCCTGTTTCCTCGTCAGTTGCGGAAGAGAATGGAACTGAGGAGAATGGGGAAACCGCAGCCGGAGTCGCTGCTGGCGATCCAGAGGATGCCCGGGAAAATGAGGAAGCCGTTGCGATCGCACCTGCAAATTTACCTGCGAATTCATCGGCCTCGCAACCGTCAGAAACCCCGATGGCTCGCGCCGACTCCACTGGAGAAGCACAAGAGGAAGAAGACGATAGCCCTTTACTTTGGTGGGTGTTAGCCGCGATCGGGCTAGCCGTGTTGGTGTGGTTGTGGTTGAACCAACAGAAGGCAACCTCCTCGGCCAACGAAGCGCCTAGTGTGTCCGGACAGCCGCCTTTGATTCCCCTTACCCCGAAACCTGCCGAACCGACTGCCCCAAGCCAACCAGAGCCGACTCCCACCAAAACGTCTTCATCGCCTCCGGTTACCCCTGCTACCCCTCCAGAACCCCCCCGCGTCGAAACCCCTCCATCGCCTCCAGTTGCCCCTGCTCCTCCTCCAGAACCCCCCCGCGTCGCAACTCCTCCATCTCCCCCCGTCGTTCCTCCCCAACCCGCAAGCAACACTCCGTCACAACCGGAAGTTCCTGCGGTTTCTCCCGAAACGATCGCGGGAGCCGTTGCCATTGGGGCGGGTGCTGCGGCGATCGCGGGTCGAGAAAAAGAAATGCCAGAACCATTAGTAGAACCAGCTATTAACCTCCCGAGCAATAGCTATGGAACTTTGACGGTGAACAGCAGCAGTAATTGCTATGTTTTGGATGCCAATCAATTAGCCTATTTGGAAAGTGGTGCCAATACCTTCGAGTTAGATCCGGGAGTCTATGTTATCCGTATTGAAAGCGGCGCATTCAATTACTGGCCCGAGTTCCAACAAAAATTTGCGGGAGAGCCTTGGGTCTTACTTTGGCTCTACGGTGGCAAATTCATCAACAAAAAAACCAATCTTCCCGTCGCCTGTTCTTGGTCGGCATTAAATGGCTACGATGATACCCTCACCTTAGAAGTGCTCGAAACCATCAAACTTTCCGCCCTCTTTTTCGATACTTATAAAGATGATAATGAGGGACAAATTACCCTATCTATCCTCAAAGACGAATAGTCCGACGATTGGCGATTCTATTCTCAAACGATAATCTATTTAGGAGCGGGCGCGATCGCGCCCGCTCCTTCTGTTTTTACATTCAAAAAATCGGCGCTCGAGAAATCAGGTTTTGAATTTCCCTCTTTTCAGATTCCCCTTTCTACTTTCCTCCTGGCTGTCCGATCGCAATAAGGCTTCGAGATCGTCGCCAACTTCGTCCCATACGCGATCGGGTCGAGAGTCCGCATGTCTGGGAATGGGGAGTTCTTCATCGTCTTCTAGGGGATCGAGCAAATCTCCCAAAACATCGAGAGATTCTTGAAAGGCCTCTGTCGAAGCACAACGAGATTCCAATGGATTTTCATTCATGTCAACTTCCTCGCATTCGGTCAAGGCTTCTCAATTGCGCAGGGCAAATGGGAATTCCCTCTTTTAACTGTATCTTTACTCTCGATTGCCGACTCATTTTTTCCCCATTTAGTTTCCATGGGCGATCGCCTCTCGGGTTCGTATTGGCAGTTTTGCCCTTGTCGTGTGGGATTTGGGGAATTGAATCGAGATACTTTTGCTCGATTTCAACACGCTCTCGATCGGGTCAAAATTTGTCGCGAGAGTATTTTTCTCAATCTCTTCCCAAAAGAAAAAGAAAATTGGTATTTTCGTAAGATGTTTACACTTTCACTTATAATATCCTCAGAAAATAATCTCAAACGATTGAGAACTTTCGGATTTTTTCTATGTCTGATTCTAACGATCGTGTCGAGCTTTCCATCGTTATTCCTTGTTATAACGAAGAAGGTAATCTTGCCATTCTTTTTCAGCGCTTGCAGGCTGTATTAGCGGGCTTAGATTTATCTTATGAAATTATTTGCGTGAATGATGGCAGTCGGGATGATACGCTAGCCAAACTCATCGATTTTCACCTGCATGACGATACTATCAAAGTTGTTAACTTATCGCGGAATTTTGGTAAAGAAATTGCTTTGACAGCAGGTTTAGATTATACCCGAGGCAAGGCCGTAATTCCCATTGATGCCGATCTACAAGATCCGCCCGAGTTGATTGCCGACTTGGTGCAAAAATGGCGAGAGGGATACGATGTTGTTTATGCAACACGGCGATCGCGTCAGGGAGAAGGCTGGTTGAAAAAAATGACGGCAACGGCATTTTATCGAACTTTAGGGAATTTAAGTCCCGTTGCCATTCCCCGTAATACAGGGGATTTTCGCCTCCTCGATCGCCGAGTGATCGAAGCCATTAAAAAGATGCCGGAACGCACTCGTTTTATGAAAGGAATGTTTGCTTGGGTGGGTTACAATCAAACAGCAATTCTCTTCGATCGCGATCCGCGTCTAATGGGAAAAACAACGTGGAATTATTGGAAATTATGGAATTTTGCCCTCGACGGGATTACTTCTTTTAGTATGTTACCGCTCAAAGTTTGGAGTTATTTGGGCGTGATTATTTCTTTTATTTCTTTATTATATGCCAGTTTTTTGGTTCTGCGAACGATTGTTTTGGGAATTGACGTTCCAGGTTATGCTTCAATTATGGTAGCGGTTCTCTTTTTTGGTGGTATTCAACTCATTACTTTGGGAATTTTAGGAGAGTATTTGGGACGGGTTTATGAAGAAGTCAAAGGAAGACCGTTATATTTTGTTCGCGATGCTTATGGATTCGAGCGAAATCTGCGATCGCAAAACGGTACAAGGCAAACAAAAGCAGATTTTTGAGATAAAATTAAGACACTTCCTCAAATTGTTGATTTACAATGAGTTATTGTCTCAATCCAAACTGTTCTCAGCCTGAAAATACGGAAAGCGATCGCCGTTAGCTGTTGCCCATTGCCCGCCTTTCATCGATAATTGTTCCTTGATAACCGTTCATTGAAAAGATGAGTTTCGACTACGACTTGGTAATTATTGGTGCGGGAGTCGGCGGTCACGGAGCCGCCCTGCACGCTGTTAAACTGGGATTAAAGACCGCTATCATTGAAGCCGCAGACATGGGTGGCACCTGCGTCAACCGGGGCTGTATCCCTTCAAAAGCCCTCCTCGCCGCATCCGGAAAAGTTCGTGAATTGCACGATCGCCAACACCTGCAAACCTTGGGTATTCAACTGGGAGAAGTGGGATTCGATCGCCAAGCGATCTCCGATCATGCCATTAACCTCGTCGATAAGATCCGCAGCGATCTGACCAATAGTTTGACCCGTCTCAAAGTCGAAACCATTCGCGGTTGGGGCAAAGTTGCCGGATCGCAGAAAGTCTCGGTCAGAATTGACAATGAAGAAAGATTTATCACCGCCCGAAATATTATCCTCTCGACGGGTTCTATTCCCTTTGTCCCCCCCGGTATCGAAGTGGATGGCAATACGGTATTCACCAGCGATGATGCCATCAAATTAGAATATTTGCCCGACTGGGTGGCGATCGTGGGAAGCGGTTATATTGGCTTGGAGTTTTCCGATATTTACTCCGCTTTGGGTTGTGAAATCACGATGATTGAAGCATTAGATATCTTAATGCCCGGATTCGATCCCGATATTGCCAAGATTGCCGATCGCGTTCTCCTCAAACCTCGGGATATCGAGACCTATAGCGGCACTTTAGCGAAAAAAGTCACCCCCGGATCCCCCGTCGTTATCGAACTCGCCGACGCAAAAACTAAAGAAACTATCGATATTTTAGAGGTTGATGCCTGCTTGGTCGCTACTGGACGCATTCCCGCGACTAAAAATCTCGGCTTGGAAACCATCGCCGTAGAGACCAACCGTCGGGGCTTTATCGAAGTCAACGACAAAATGGAAGTCCTCAAAGATGGCGAACCCGTACCCCATTTGTGGGCAATTGGAGATGCAACGGGTAAAATGATGCTGGCTCATGCGGCTTCTGCCCAAGGAATTATCGCTGTAGAAAATATCTGCGGAAAAGAAAGAACCATCGACTATCGCAGCATTCCCGCCGCCGCCTTTACCCATCCGGAAATCAGCTATGTGGGCTTAAGCGAACCCCAAGCGAAGGAATTAGGGGAAAAAGAAGGTTTTGCGATCGCCACGGCCAGAACTTATTTTAAAGGCAACTCGAAAGCCCTCGCGGAAGGAGAAACCGACGGGATCGCTAAGATAATTTATCGCAAAGATACGGGAGAATTACTGGGAGTGCATATTATCGGCTTGCACGCGGCGGATCTGATTCAAGAAGCCGCCAATGCGATCGCCCAACGCCAGCACGTCCAAAATCTTGCCTTCAACGTCCACACCCATCCCACCCTCTCGGAAATCCTCGACGAAGCCTTCAAACGGGCTAAAGTGTAGCGTTTAGTGCTTCTAAAAATTCGTTCATTGCTTCGATTTTAGAGGGTTTTAAGACACAATTCACGAGCAAATCTAAATCTAGATCGGGTAACAATTCACTTTTATTTTTGAGGGCGTATTGAACCCGGTCGCTTTTCTGGGCATCTTGCAAGACATAGACAGAAATTTTGCCGTTTTTCCAAAGCAAGACTTCTCGAACTTGGAAGCGTTTATATTTTTCCAGTTTGCCAATATTGCCACTGGTGACTATAACTTCGATCGCCAGATCGGGATGTTCTTTTTGCGTGCCGATGTAATAGGATTCGTCTGGGGCGAAGGAAACGCCTTTTTCTTCAGATTCGCGGGTAGCACTCCCAACGGGTATAAATTCAATCTGCTTGCGCCAAAAATAGAGTCCGAGGAGGAGAGAAATGAGACGGCTAATAGTTTCGTGTTCTTCCCCAGTTGTCATCAGTTCGATCCGTCCATCCAGATAGATAATTTTAAGCGTTTTATTCTCGCCCAGAGAAGTTTGCAACGCTTTGAACTGTTGCCAAGCATAACATCCAGGCAACAGAAAATATTGTTCTGGCTGGGCGTTCGGTGCGATCGCGGAACTTGTCATTTCAACCCACAATTACTCATTACCGATCTATTTTAAGTTTAGCAAATTGGGCGGTGCGATCGCCAAATGCTCTATCTGAAGGAATTCCGAAACGTATTAGCGGCTTCTAAACGCGAAGTTTGTGCGATGAGAATGCAGCGAGTGAGCAATTCTATGTCTAGGGTTACGAGTTCGGGAATTTCACTTCTGAAAATTTGTTCGTAGTGGCTATTTCGCAGGTGATAGAGTGTCAATACGCCATCTTCCCAAAACCAAACCTCTGGGATTTCCAACACTCGATAACGTTGCAATTTTCTCTCATTTCCACTGCTAAAAATCACCTCAATGGCTAGATCGGGATTGGGTTTAGATTCTCCAAAGTAGTAAGATTCATCGGGTTCGACGGACACTTCTGGTTCTTGTTCTTGGGTGGTAGAACCAAGCGGCTTAAATTCAATATTATTTTCTAGGCAAAATAGCTCGATTAACATCCCAATGATGGTTTTGAAAAATTCATGTTCGCTTCCGGGCATTAGAAGTTCAATAGTTTTATTATAATAAAATAGTCGAATATTTCGAGACTCGGCAAAACCCATCTGAATGAGCTTAAACTGTTGCCAAGTTAGACCAGAATGGACAATACTGCGATCGCCAGATGTAGATTTTAGAATAGGCGTTTGTGTCATGGCAATCTCTTAAACTGACAGAGCATTATGTCATGATTGGTTGGGTTATTATAGCATGATGGGTGGTTAATGAGTTAAAGGATCCGCCAAGGATTGAAAATCCCTGTCTCATATGAGAAGTCCATTGAAATGGACTAAGCGACATCGTAAAAGTTAGGTGTTTTTGTTGATTTAGCTTGTATTGCGTTGGATTGTACGATCAAACCATATTGTGAATTTTCCCAATCCATTTTAATGGATTTTTCGTATGAGACGGGGATTTTCAATCCCCGGCGTATTTCGATATTAACTTGCTAAATCATACCATTGTTCGCGCAAACGAGCGAATTCTTCAGCAACTAATTTATCTTTGATTAGTTCGGGTGGTGGCTCTATTATTTCTCCTTCGATTGAAACACGATTTAATCTTAATCGTTCTAAATATATTTTACGAACTTTATTATTGTTCAATTATAGGCATTTTTTGTACAGATTTTTACAAGAGATACTTTCAGGTAATTGTTGATTTATTTTTTTAATATCTATATAGTATTGGATTCGTTTCGGTATTAAGAAAAACAAGAATTTACACAGCAAAAATACAATAATAGATAAGACAAGCAATAAGGTAAAAAGTACTGAAAAAATAGTAAGACTTCTAATTAGAAGGAAAAATTGTAAAATAAATGGTGTAAATAGATACAAACCTAAAAATATTATCGTGAGAAAAAGATATATTCTTTTTTTTTGATAAGCAACGGGATTCGACTTTCTTTTTTTCCAACCTTTTCCTTTTTTATAGTTATTGATAATATCCCAAATCATATTTGGACTAGACAATAAAACAA
>JBCCVR010000036.1:0-41282 GCA_039194995.1 Cyanobacteria bacterium P01_E01_bin.42
CAGTGATTCTGGCTTGTACTTTTTATAAATCCCTGCCAGAAAAAATTGAAAGTCCCTTGCATTTTTAAATCATGACGTGTATAATGCTTCGTCACTACTAAGAGTAAGAGAGGTTTCGAATTATGATTTCCGCTAACAGCACATTGTTGAGAACTTCGCAAGACGGCGATCGCGTTAAAAATCTCGTTGAAGCGCTTTCTTTGCAAGAAAAAAAGCAGCTCGTCACGGAACTGCTAGGTACAGATGAATTAAAAGAAATGTGGGATGAAGTTTTTGGCAACAAAATCGAGAATTATTTGGAAGCCGAAGGACAACTTCACGATATTTTTGCGACTCTTGCCGATCGCTTTGGTCAAGCGGTAACTTGTTCGGATGAGATGTCTTTATCCCATTGAGCTTATTTGATGGGCTTGTCGCATCGGGGATAGACTCCCCATACTAGAAAGTACTATGAGGAAACAATCGACAGATTATATCAATGGGGAACGATCTGCACCCTAAAACGCATTTGAACTTCTAGAGATTTCGAGGTTCTAGAAAATTAATGGATTAGGAGTCGCGCTCATTCTCATACAGTTTTGAAGCCTTTGTTCTTGAAGCCTTAGCGATGTAGATAGTTTTTCCCTTGCTAATTTTCTCCATCTCTTCGCATAGCGTTTTAAGACGAGGGCTTTTCTTTTTGAGATACTTAACATGAGAATTTGTTAGTTTAATACAACGTTCCGAATTCTCTCGATCGACCCCCTTACCTCCTTGCTTGGATAGTAACTTTGGTTCTGGGAAATTGAGCGTTAAACTGAGTTCCAGCCAATCTATCGCATTCAAGGTGAAGTATGATGCTTTAGCAGTAGAGCGATCGAAATGCAACTGCATTGGAGAATCTCTTTGACCTCTGGGTCTTCGCCGAGCAGGACCGCCAAGAACTGCCATAATTCGCCGCAAAAACTTCGGGATAAAGAAAGAGTTATTGCGATTAATCGACCATTTCTGGTCGTAGCTTAAAATTCCCTCTTCTTTTAAGCGCGAGATTTGACGCTCGACTTGTCTGCGGCTGCGGCCGAGATTGGTCGCAATTTCAGAGATGCTCGCCTTTGGATGATCGTCGAGATATTCCAAGAGGCGAAGGCGCGTCTTCTTGCCCCGGTCGTGACTTTTCCAATGTTCGGGAGAAAATTCCATCGCAGGTATCGATCGTTTTTCTTATGATAAGAGATTGCACGATGAAAAATTGCACGATGAAAAATTGCACGATGAAAAATTGCACAATGAAAAATTACACAACAGAAAATTACGCAACAAAAGGGAACGTGAAAACTCACGAATCAAAATGTTGGCATCAAGATAGAGCAAGGCGAAGCTTTTAAGACTCGGAGCTTTTAAGACTCCAAACTTTTACTGAATGTAGACACTTAGCTAGAGTAACTCTAAAATTCATGCTTGTCAAGAAAAAAAACTTTTGCGTATATTTTGCTGTCACAAAATCTGAGGTCAAAACAGGATAGGAGTATATCTGAGGAGTTTGCAATTGCGATCGCCTTGAAAAAGCGTTGCCATGTCCGATCGTTCTCGTTACAATATCAATGCCCCATTAATTTTTTTGCTTCTATAGCTCAATTGGATAGAGCAACCGCCTTCTAAGCGGTAGGTTACAGGTTCGAGTCCTGTTGGAAGCGTTAATTTACTACAATTTATCTTTTACGAGCGTGGAGAGAGTCGAACTCCCGACACCCAGAACCGGAATCTGGTGCTCTATCCACTGAGCTACACGCCCTCATATCCTGTCAATATATCATAAAATAGAGGCGCGTGGGAATTGCGCCTCAAACAAACTCGATTCAAACGCGATCGCCATCGGCTTGATTTAAGGCCTGAGTTAGGGCGTAATTGGCAATTTTTAACGTATAACGCGCTCGTTCGACCTCGGAAAGTTCTTCCCACGGTTTCACCTCTGATTCCTCCAAATTCGTCCCGCGCATGGAATAAGCAAGGGGACGCGCAAATACTTGTAAATCGTCATCCGTCCACTCAGAGAGTAGGGGTTTGACGCATTCGACCAAGCGATCGATGGGCGACAAACCCGCATCGGCTAACTCTTGTGCCTTGGTTGAAATGGAGTTGAGCCAATTCTTCGGAACGCGATCGCCAAATTTTGCTTGTAGAGAAGACAATAAACCGACCGTTGGCGTGGGAAACTTTTCCCAACAGCGATCGAGTCCGGCAAAGAAGTCTTGCGATCGCGTCAAAATTTCTTCCGACTCCAAGCGATCTCCCAAATTAAAATCTCCTTCAATTACGTTCAAATAGTTATCTGTTGAGGGGTCGGCCGGATTCCAAGGAAAGAGGGTTTCCTCAGATAAAATTGCCTCTAATAATTCCCCTTGGATTTGTGCGAATTGGTCTTCGCGCCCGAGACTGTCTGTATTGCGATCGTTCACGATCTTCCTCCTGTCGTTGTTGCTTACACCTGATGAGTTGCTGGAGGTATCTACACGCTCCCCCGATGATGTTCCGCAGCAGTTTCTAAATTGATATCAATGGTAAACAGAGAAATCGCGATCGCCCTTCAATAAAGGTTACTTTCGATGTTTGGCGATCGCTCGTAGTTACTGGGATCGAGAAAAAAAGAAACTATTTGTCAGCTTTTTTGCCCGCAACTTTCTCTTTGAAGAGTTTTCCGGGGCTGAAAGCCGGCACCGTCGTTGCGGGGATAGTAATCTCGGCACCCGTTTGAGGATTGCGTCCGGTGCGCTCTTTTCTGTCCCTACCTTCGAATGTCCCAAATCCTACGAGCGTGACCTTTTCCCCGTCAGCGACCGTTTCCATGATGGTTTCAATGGTTGCAGTCAATACTTTATCAGCCTCTTTTTTAGTCGTAGTTGCTTTGTCGGAAATAGCACCGACTAATTGTTCTTTATTCATAGTTGCTCGATCGCGAAAGGTGTTTCAATCTGGACTAGCCCATTGTATAGGACGAAAGCGGTATCAGTTGGAGATTTGAGATAAATTTTGGCTTTTTTGAGCAATTGCGTGCAATTGGCAAAGATCCAAAGCCGTCAAGGTTTTACCGTAATAGGGGGTCATATCGAGGCTTTTCTTCCCGCGATCGCAGGCTTGAAAGTATTGTTGTAGTTTAGATTGAGGGCATTTCGTTAGTTGCTGGATCTCCGCTTGAGACCAACCTTGGAAGTGTAAGGCAAGAATGAGATAGATTTTTCCTTTAGAAATTTTTTGCGGTGCTATCAAGTAACGATAGGGTCGTAGCAGATAGGCGGGCATATTGGGATGCGATCGCGCCCGTTTGAGGGAGAGACCCACCCGTGCGGTGGCAAATAGAGGACGCTCCGGGATTGCTGCGGGCTGGAGGAACAGAGGTAAAGTTCGATCCCGAGCTTGGCGATCGCCAATAACCCCATCCAATTCGGCAACGGTTTCATAACCCGTGCATTGCAAAATATAGTTAACGCAATTACAGGAACCGTTAACGATGCTGCCATCGGATTTTTCGAGAGATCGCAATAAAATGCCCCCATAAGCGCGATCGTCGCCAAAGGTCAAATCAACCCCTTTAAATGTCCCGCCCCGATAACTCTGGCCCTGACGATGGAAGTACCATCGATTCTCCGTAAGTTGTAGGGGATGGCAATGGGCAAAGGGATCCGGGTGTTCGGCACTGTAATAATAGAATTCGAGTTCGACGATACGATGATTTACGCCCGCGATCGCGAGGTGCGTTTCATTGAGAATCTGTTGGGCGATCGCTTCAAAATTCATTTAATTGGTTGTTGGTTATTGGTTGTTGGTTGTTGGTTATTGGTTGCTTGCCCCGAGCATTGCAGAAGTGTTGGTTAGGCGAAACTTTTTCGAGCATCGTGGTACGATCTAGATAGATTTATCGCGCTCTGGACTCTCTATCCCTACTCTATGACAGCCATTATCGAGACCTTGGCGATCGCAGCCATTAGCGGTATTGCCGTCCCTATTTTCCAATCCATTTGGGAAACAGGGGGAAAAGCCCTCGATTTCATCGGTAAAGGGGTCAATGAACAGACTCGCCAGTTAATTTTCAATGCGTCGCAACAATACGCAACCAATTATACGGAACGTCACGGTACCCTGAAGGTTTTGGGGATGCGCGAACCCGTGAATCTAGAATCCGTTTATACCACAGTACGAGTTTTAGATGAAGAAAGCATTCGTCAATTTGAATCCCTCGAAGATCGAGAAGAGAATTTTCGTCAGGGACGACACCGCCGTTTTACGCCCAATGAAACCCAAGCACAACGAGGTCTCGATATTGCGAAAGCGCAACAATATTTAATCATTTTAGGCGCGCCGGGGGCGGGAAAATCAACATTTTTAAAACGGGTGGGATTGGAAGCCTTAAAAGGTGAAGAAGGAGAGTTTGAGTTTTCTTGTATCCCTATTTTTATCGAACTCAAGCGGTTTGATTCTGCCGATGTTTCTTTGGAAGATTTCATTACGAAAGAATTTGAGATTAGTGGCTTTCCCACTGCTGAAAACTTTACCAATAAAGCCTTAGAACAAGGAAAATTATTATTGCTTTTAGATGGCTTGGATGAAGTCCCCAGCGAAAACTTAAATCCTTTAATGGGGCAAATTCAAGATTTTGTCGATCGCTATGCTAACAATCGCTATATCATTTCTTGCCGCACCGAAGCAGTGAGAAGCAGTCTGTCTCGGTTTTCCGATGTCATTATCGGAGACTTTGACGATTGCCAAATTGAAGAATTTATTCAGCATTGGTTTAGTTCCGATCGCGATCGCGAAGCCGAAACCGCCCTAAAATGCTGGCAATTGCTGCAAAAACCCAAAAATGCCGCCGCCAAAGAACTGGCACACACGCCCCTTTTATTAACTTTTCTCTGCCGCGTTTACGATCGCTCGCAAAACTTCCCCAGCAATCGCAGCGTTTTATACCGCAAAGCCCTGCGAATTTTATTAGAGGAATGGGCATCGGAAAAGCGCATTCAACTCGATGAAATTTATCAAGGGTTGCACGCCGAAGCAGAGGAAATTTTACTTTCAGAAATTGCCTATCAAGGCTTTAAAAACGATCGCTTCTTCTTCTCCAAGCGAGAACTCGTCGAACCGATTAAAACCTTCCTCACGGATAATCTCAACGCCCCGCAAAATTTGGACGGGGAATCGATTTTGAATGCTATTGTCATTCAACAAGGAATTATCGTCAAACGCGCCGAAGATGTTTATTCTTTTTCCCATGTAACCCTACAAGAATATCTCGCTGCGCAGTACATTACCGATAACGATTTGATTGAAGAAATTGCAAGCGCTTATCTCAAAGAAATGCACTGGCAAGAAGTTTTTGTTTTGATTGCTGGATTGATGCGAGGAGGAGCCGATCGCTTGTTACTCTGGATGGAACGAGAGGCAGATCGATTCCTCGAAACCCCAGAAGGACAGACCCCGCGATCGCTCTTAGAATGGAGCGATCGCATTACGACAGATATTGAAAGCAAATACGAACCCACCGCTAAACGGGCGATCGCGATTGCCCTCGCTTTAGCCCTCACTCCCGCCCGCCACCTCGCCCGCGCCCTCGCTCCCGCCCTCACTCGACTGCTAACAGAAGCCCTCGTTGATGTTGAAAATAATCGCGCCGCCCTCGAACTCGCCCAAAGATTGCAACAATTGGACATTTTCCAAGGAGAGGCGATCGCGACACTAATCGAAAAATTGCAAGGGATGGGCGATCGGGAGACAGAAATAGAAGCCTTTAGCCAAAACCTCCAGCATTGTTTTCTGGAAGCCTTTGCTCTGACATCAGAACTGATGTGTCTATCAGAAACGGAAATACAAGTTTTTAAAAACTATCTTTACGCCAATCAACTCATTGTACGCTGCAAGCAAGCGGCGGTGAGGGTATCCCCGCAAACGTGGGCGGAAATTGAATCGCGGATGTTGCGCGTTTCCCAGTAGAGAGATTCCTCAAGAAAATGAACGGCCCATCCGGCAACATGGTTAAATTAGAAACAATTGATATTTTCTCTAAACAAACCTAAAGAGGAGTTCCGAGAATGCTGGCATACATCCTAGCAATAGTCGTCGGTTTGGGTAGCTTCACCCTCTACATGGCTATTTTCTTCTATCCCGAAGTTCATCGCCGTAATGACTTTATCTGGGGTGGAGTCGGACTCTTCTATGCCTTGGTTTTATGGATTTGTGCCGGACGCATCACGGGGGGCGTATTATTGGGGCAAATAGCAGGAGTAGCACTATTAATAAGGTTTGGATGGCAACTTCTCGCATTACGCCGCGAGAAAACCCCTAGCGACCAACAAACGGAAGTTTCTCCCCAAGTTCGCGAAAAGTTAGCCAATTGGTTTGCCCCTATCACTAAAATCATCGGTCAATTGGGAACAATTTCTCGTCCTGCAACCGCGTCAAAAGTTGAAGATGTGGGAGAGGCGGTTTTGGAAACCCCTGTGACTGAAGCAGAAGAACCCATCGCAACACCTCCAGTCGTTGAAGCACCTCCAGAACCTCCCGAAACCCCTCCCATTATAGAAACACCTCCAGAACCCCCAGCCGCAACAGTTGTAGAAACACCAACAGAAAAGGTTGCAACTCCCACGCCAGAAAAAATTCAAGTTTCTCGTCCCAAATCGCCCAAACAACCCGTAAAAGAAGAGGTTGTTATTGAAGAAATTGGCGATTTTTGGGCAGATGAAACACCCTTAGAAGATAAATCCGAAGTTCCCGCACCCGCGATCGTCACTAACTTAGGAGATTTAGCCGAATTGGATCGCCCTGCGGACAGTCTTGAAGAAGAAATGACCCAATCTTTTGAAAATATGGTCTCCGAAGCGGATTTGACTTCCGAAGCTCCAAAAAAAGCGAAATAGTATCAATTTAAAATTCAACATCCATAGGAGGAAGAAAAAGCGATCGCATTACGGGTAAAAAAAATGCGATCGCTCCTTCTTGTTAAACTACTATGAGAATAAAACTTATTAGCAAGAAAGGATTGAAGCGAAGTCTCATTGTTTTAGGGATTTTCTTATTTATTCTCTTGGGAGTCTGGAAAATGTTGATTATGATGCCGGGTCAAAGTTATCGGGGCGAACTCCCTCCTTTAACAGTCGAAGAGGAACAATTGGTAAAAGATTTACAGCAAGACTTGGAACAATTTGGCGAATTTGGGGAACATAATTTTATATTCTATGACAACTTACAGGCTTCTGAGCGGTTTCTCGTCGCCGCGTTAGAATCTGCGGGTTATGAGATCAATTTACAAGGTTATGACGTAGAAGGGCAGCATTTTAATAACATTGAAATCGAGATTTTAGGAACGGATCGACCTGAAGAAATTATCGTCATTGGGGCGCATTACGATTCGGTTGTGGGGAGTCCGGGAGCAAATGATAATGGATCCGGTACGGTAGCAATTTTAGCATTAGCGCGGGCATTTGCGGGACGACAATTCTCGCGCACATTGCGACTGGTGGAATTTGTCAATGAAGAACCGCCGTTTTTTTGGACGGACGATATGGGAAGTTTGGTTTATGCGAAAAAGTGTCGCGATCGCAATGAAAATATTGTCGGGATGCTTAGTTTGGAAACAATGGGGTATTATTCGGAAAAACCCGGGAGTCAAGAATATCCTCTCGGTTTGTTAGATAGGATTTATCCGATTACGGGGAATTTTATCGCCTTTATTGGCAATCTGGCATCAAGTAAATTGGTGAAACAAGCGATCGGTTCGTTTCGCACTCATACCCAATTTCCGTCAGAAGGTGCAACCCTTCCCGAAAATATTTCGGGGATCGGATGGTCGGATCATTGGTCATTTTGGCAAGTCGGTTATTCGGCGTTAATGGTCACGGATACTGCACCTTTTCGCTATCCCTATTACCATACTCCAGAAGACACGCCTGATAAGGTCAATTATGAATATTTGGCGCGCGTTGTGGCAGGTTTGGAGAGAGTAATTGTTGAACTAGTTTCTTAACTCGATTGAGCTATCGGAAGAATTTTTGCTTTCTGAAGAGGCGATCGCAGTTTTTAAATTGCGTCAGCTTTTTAATGCTAGAGGAGCTCGCGTTCTCTAGCAACTCAGCTTAATTGACCGAGTATCGAGCTAAAATTTCGGTGAGTTTTTGTTGAAATTCTGGATATTTTTCCCAAGTGATAAAAGCACTATAAAGACATTGATTTTCGCGATCGCCTAAAAAAACGTGTTGCAATTGATTGATGGGATTTTTCCAAGTTCTCAGGGTTATTCCTTCAGGTAAATTTGCCGTAATCTTAGCGCGATAAAAGTCTCGCGGATGTGCATCTAATACTCCCGGAATTCGCCTCAATTCGCGAATAAGTTCTATTTCTAAGGTTGATTTGAGAGGAGAAGTGCAGATAGGATATTCCCAAAATGTTTGGATGAGGGGGATTAAACTGGGATGATTTTTCAGTTCGGGATGGGAAATGGGAAGAGCAATAAATTGGGCGCGATCGCATTGTGTCGATCCGACGGTAATCGTCCCATCACTACCCCGATCGATATCTCCCGCGATCGCAAAGGTAGGAATTTCTTTCGCAATTTCTTCAACCATTTCCCGCCGATTTTGGCCGAGATCTTTCGCAATTCCCAGTCCCATAAAAGAAGCATCAAACAAGCGACCCAGATCCGAACCACCGATAGGAGAAGCGAGTAAAATCAAGGAATGAACTCGCGATCGCCATTCAGGATGCTTGTGCAGTAATTCCACCCAGATCAAACCCCCCATTGAATGACCGATAATGCGCCAAGGAGTATCGGGGTATTTTTGTAGGGTGGCGATCGCAATCGCTTCGACTTGTTGAATGAGAGGTTCGATGCGCCACCATGTTTTAAACCAGCCCAAATTAGGGGCAATAACCCATTCCGAAGGAGCAAAAGATTGTGCTAAGGCTTGAATTTTGCGATCGGTATCCGCCCAACCATGTTGAGCAAATAAGATAAAATCGGGCTTCAATGATTCCGTATTATTCATTTAACCGATAACTGATAACTGATAACTGATAACAACCCACCCCTCAACCCCCTCCCAAGAGGGGGAGAGCAAGAGAGGAATAACTAATAACCAATTTAGCTCCAATCTTGTTGTTCTTCGCCATCGCGAGTGCGTCGATAAATATTGCCTTGGCTGTGAATGTCTCGAGAAAGTGCGAATAATTCTTCTTCAGTTAAACCCCATTCTTGGAGAATGCGATCGAGATCCTGTTGTATTTGTCTGGCACCTGGAAAGTTGTGATACCGAATACGCAGGCGAGCTAATTCAACAACATTATAATCGCTTTTTCCTTCTTTAATTTTTTCAATGACGACGGCATCTACCCTTTCTCGAGGATGTCTTTGATCTGCATTTTTCATAAAAAATATCCTCCAAGAAACCCGGTCGCTCGAGTTGGTTACTGCATCGAAAACCGGGTTTACTCATGCTTTAAAGTCTAGATATACTGGACGACTTCTTCTGTGGTATAGCGCACTTTTTTGCGAGTTGCAGATTTATCATCCTCGGCACGATATCCGGCAGGACAAACGACCACTGATTTATAACCTTGTTCTGGTAGTCCTAAGATTTCATCGTACTTATCGGGAATAAATCCTTCCATCGGACAAGTATCGATGCCCAACATAGCCGCACAGGTCATATACTGACCGAGCGCAATGTAAACTTGGCGACTCGACCAATCATTAATATCGAGGGGATAGGGTGGTTTTTGTAAGAATCCCTTGACGACATTGCCAAAGCCTTGCAGCTTGTCAACAGGCGTTCCTTGGACTTCTGACATGCGTTGGACATAGCGATCGACATCGGCAGTATCGACATCTTTTTTGATCGCCAAGACAACGAGATGAGAGGCATCAACAACTTGATTTTGTCCCCAAGAATGAGGGAGTAATTGCTGGCGAATTTCCGGATTACTCACGACGAAAAACTTCCAAGGTTGCAACCCAAAAGAAGACGGAGCGAGGACGAGGCTTTGTTCTAATACTTTCCAAGTTTCATCGGGGATGGTTTTAGAACTATCAAATTTTTTGACGGCATAGCGCCAATAAAGCTGTTGGTGGATGTATTCAGGAGAGAGATCGGCAGAATTCATAAACTTGCAATGCGATTCATTGTTGGCAATCTTAGCAGAAATTGACCGACTCTCATCGCGAAAGGCTTAAGGCACGATCGCTCTCCTCCATCTCGTTTAATTCGGCTTGCGCTTGCAGAAAAAGCCTCCCGCACCGACAGCCAACAATCCTAATAAAAATGAGGGATCTGGGACGCTTTGGGAATCTGTTACGACAGGAGGTTCTGGGACGATAGGCGGGTCTGGCACGGGTAGAGTTTCCGTTTCGCTGAAAAACCAATTAAAATCACTGTTAAAGAAAATATTACTGCGGGTAATGACATAGTGTTGATTTCCCGTGGTGGTATTAGTCCCGATCGCTCTTCCAGAACTTTGAGAGACGGCAAAACCCGTTTCGCTATTATCAAAGTCGATCAAGATATCGGCTGCATCGGTCAAGCCGAGAAAATTAAGCTCAAAAGTATAATCGTCCGCCGTCCCGGCAATTTCATCCACCCCCGCCAGAGCATAGAGAATGCCAGCAGCATCATCGGCACTCAAACTACGCTGGATTTCGCCAAAAAACGCGCCTTGCTGCATTACCGCTTCTGTATTGGCATAACCGAGAGCCGCACCGACATCGCGATCGCCATTGGCAGAATAACTATTGCCGACGGGAAGTAAAGAAATATCCCGGCTGTAGGTGGTCGAGTCTACAATTCCCAAATCCGTTGCAAAAGGGTCATTATCAGCAATGCGGAAAAAGTTGCGATTTTCATCATCTCCCCGCAAATCGTCTCCAGAGCCGATAATGCCATCAGCCCCCGGATTGAGATCGTAAGTTCCATTCGCTCCGGTTGTTGCCTTGGTATAATTCCTCCGAGCTCCGGATGTTCCTGACTCTGAAGCCAGATTGGGATGAGCCAATCCTAAAGAATGCCCTAACTCATGTAAGAGAACCGACTCAAAATCCATTTGGCTGCCAGAAATCTCGGAAAAATCGAGATTTCCGACCGTCGGCACAAGATTATTCCAAGTATTAATAACATTTTGGGTGGCAACGATCATCTCTGGTGCAAAGAGACTGCTAGCGTCAATTCCCACGTCAATCGTATAATGTCCTCCCGTGCCGTTATATCCTATTTGGTGCGTAACTCTGGGTTGGTTGAAGTTACTAAAAATAAAGCCAAATGCGCGAGCGGGACGGGCCTCCGCGATCGCGATTCCGAAAGTTACGGCACCGAGACTGTAGGGAAGATAACCGAAGAGTTTTTGGAAGCAAGAAGAACGCATGATGTTAAACCATTTAACGTTTTTACTTCTCTAGGATCGACAACTTCTACTGGCGAAAACAAGATCGCAAGCGGGATCGATTGTAGTGTTATTGTTGGATCTCTTGGGTTCAACTCGATCGAACCATAAACGATCTTGAAATTCATCGAATTTTATGTTATTCACTTAACTCCGTAAAAATTCGGATTATCTTCCCCTGCGCCAAAGTTGTTGTAATTGCTGGCGTAAGTGTCGCAGATCGGAACTCCTTTCTCCATAACGCCATTGACTGTAAGCGCGGGTAATTTCTGCAACGATATCGGCGGTTTCCGATCGCAATTGTTCCCGAGCGCTATCGGCATATTCTAAGGGCGTTTGAGCGGGATGCTTGGGATATCCTTTGGCGGCTAGCATTCCTAGCATCTGCCGATAAAGGCGTTCCATTGGCGGCAATTTAGCTAAATTGCGCCAGCGCAACCACGATCGCAAGCGTAATGCTACCAGCCACGTCGAGAAAGCAAGGGCGATTGCGCCGATTAAACCGCTAAAGAAACCGATCGCACTCCCAGAGATAAATAACCAAACTCGTGAAGCAACCCAGGCGATCGCCTCGAGGCTTTTGGTAAAGATATAGGTTAGAAAACCCGTCACCGGAGAAGGCAGCCAACCCGCCACCCAATTCCAAAATTGTCTCAAGACTCCAAAGGTATCATTGTCTTCAACAGAAGGCGGAACGATTTCGTGACCGGGAAGGGGATCGAAAGCCAGCCAACCAAAGTCGGGAAAATAAACTTCTGTGAGAGAATGCGCGTCGGTATTGCGAACTAAGTAAAATCCGGTGAAGGGATTGAATTGACCCGTCCCAAACCCAGCACTCAAACGGGCGGGAATGCCCAGAGAACGAAGCATAAGGGTTAAAACCGTGGCAAAATGATCCGGATAGCCACCTTGGTATTCAAAGAGAAATGTTTCGGCTAAGTCTCTCCCCACTTGGAGTTGAAAATCGGGACGGATTTCATAGTTTTGTTTGAGCGCTTGGGCGAGAAAGAGCGCTGTTTCATAAGGGTTGGTAATGGGTTGATTGGCTCTAGCGAGTAATGTTTCTGCTTGTTGGCGCAAGTTCTCGCGAATTTCGTCGGGAATTTCCAGGTAATATTTCTGGATAGTGTCGGGATAATCGGTAGAGGCTTGACCGAGCCGAGTGCGATCGCGAATGACAACATCGGAAATAACGGTATACGTTAAATCTTCGCTCAAAATAATCGGGGAGCGAATGCTATCTTCGAGATCGAGAGCAATTTC
The DNA here is from genome assembly GCA_039194995.1 of Cyanobacteria bacterium P01_E01_bin.42. GTDB lineage: Bacteria > Cyanobacteriota > Cyanobacteriia > Cyanobacteriales > Spirulinaceae > CCY15215. Next base: position 12,655 of record JBCCVR010000036.1, read on the forward strand.
GGGAGTGGGAAAATAGAGAGCGCTAGGCCGACTTAAAGCCGGAACGAGATTGGGGAGATCGGCAACCACCGTGTAAGTTTGAATGACCGATCGCGTTTTACTCGGATCGTAAGGAGCGGCAATATGGAAGCGATAAGTCCACCGGGGACGATTCACGGTCAACAGTTGCTCGTCTCGAGAAATTTCCCAGCCTTTGCCAGTGTAGCGATCGAAGGCCAAGACCCGCCAAAATCCGGGGGCTTGCGATCGCACTCGCATCACAACTTTTGGGGTCGATAAACCGGGAGCACTTTGGCTTTGATCGATTTGCGACTGAAAGCCATAATATTGAGAGTCATCCTCAACTACCTCTCCATTTGCTCCCGTTCCTCCTTCTTCAACCGTTTCTGCTTGTTCCTCCTGTCCAGTTCTCACTCCCGGATTAAAAATGCGGCGATTGACATCGTTAAATCGTTGATTGTCAAATTCAATCGAAGTCGTGACGGGAAAGGTTTGCAGTTGATAGCCCGGAAAACGAGGCAGCAGTGCAAAGATCGCTAAACCAATGGCGATCGTAATGGCTAAGAAGGAAACGAGACGGGTGAGAGAAAGGGGGAAATTTCTCTCGCGTTTTGCCTGTTGGGTTTTGCCCCCACGCTGACTGCGAATTTGGTCGAAACCGAGGCGAGAGCGATAATCGAGAATGAGGACGGGGAGGGCGATCGCTAAAAACAGGATGGGAAAAGGCGCAAAAGCGAGGGTTTCGCTGAGTGTTCCCGCCACGCCCAACAAAATCAACCCAATCACCATCGAATAGCCCAGATCCTTGCGACGCGGCAGATCGAAACTGTGAAGAACTTGTAGTTGAATTAAAAGTTCGGCTAGAGTGAGGCGAGTATCGTTGAGATTATCAATTAAGTTTCCTAGAAAATATACCAACGCTGCCAACATTCCCATGGCAATGATAAATTTCATAGCAATATTGCGTTTTCTGCGCCGATACCAACTGTAGAGACCGCCAACAGCGCTGAGAGGAATGGCAAAAGTACTCAAGGTCGTCCCAGCAGCAATATCGGTGGCAATGATACCGATCGCCACTAGAATTTGCACTAAAATTCTCAGTCCGACAGATTCTTCGGTTTTCGGTTGGGGAAGGGCTGCAAGACGCTCCCATAATTGAGCGATTCCGGCAAAGCGGCGCAGTTTGAGACTATCCATGAGCAGACGGAATTGATTTTATCTCCTAGGGTAGCAAAAAGCGCGATTGCTTTTTTTGTGACGGGCGCGGCGATCGATATCGATTTTTTCACCCGAGAAAATGTAAATTTTGCCGCTATATTTTTGGGATTTTCTCTCAAATTTACCTTAAATGTCGATTGTACAAAGATAAGTGTTTTTTCGGTTGACTTTATGCCGAATCAATGAAAAATATGATTTCTTTGGCGATTGTAATTTTTCTTCTAGCATTATCTTTCAGTTGATAGAATAAAATAAGTCGCATAAGTTGGGCGCATTCTCCCGCCATCAATATTTATTATGACAGCCGTTCGACCTGCCAAGGATATCAATCAGCGATCGCCAGAGGACAGTGCGATCGCCTCCTCAGTGTCTTCTTTGAGTTATCCCTTTGATGCTCGAGGGATTAAAGGACGATTGATTTCTTATGGCGAGAGAAAATTTACGGGAAAATTAGAATTACAATTAACGGCTCGCGAGAAGTGGGAACTATATCTTAATTTGGGTCGTTTGATCTGGGCAACGGCAAGCACCCATCGGGTGCGTCGTTGGCGCAGGCAATTATGGCGCTGCTGTCGCGAAATCGATCCCAATCAAATTAACTTGCGAAATAGCGATGCCTTGGAATGTTGGGATTATCAAGTCTTGGTCGTCTTGGTGCAACGCAAACTATCAGAAATCGAACCCATTGTTGCCGCCAGATTGGGTATTATGACCGAGGTATTATTCGACCTCATTCAGTTTATCGAATTAGCCGCGCTCAAACTCAAAGCGGTTAACCTTAAAGCCACCAACGATCGCGCCAAACAAAAGCCAAACTATTCTCTCATTGTTCATCCCGGTATCCGTCCTTCCGATCGCGGTTTACTCCCCCAAACCGATTGGTTATTGGAGTCGGCGATCGTGCAGCTCGATCTGATTTGGCAACAGTGGGTGAATGCTGGATTACAGGGCTATTCTCCTAATTTTGCCCCGACTATCGATCGCTCGGAGCAACTCAAAAAAGCAATTCCCGAAAAAACCTATAATAATTTAGTGACTCTCTGCAATGGGCAAAGAACCCTGCGAGATATTGCCGCTCTTTGCCAACAAGATGTTTTAAAACTTTCGACCTCTTTAGCACCCTACATTCGCCAACAAGGTATTAAATTAGTTAAACTTTCTGACTTGCCCCATCCTAATTTCAAAGAGTCCGAAACAGCTATTAAAACCCGAAAACCTCTGATTGCCTGTATTGAAGATAATCAGCAAACGCTGCAAATTTTAAAAGGCATTCTGACCAAAGCCGGTTATCGATTCCTAGCAATCGCGCGAGAGGTGGAAACGTTACCCATGTTATTACAGCACGGACCGGATTTAATTTTCCTCGATCTCGTCATGCCGATTGCCAATGGCTATGAAATTTGCGCTCAAATTCGCCGGATCGAGCGGTTTAAGGATACACCAATTGTGATTTTAACGGGGAAAGATGGCATTGGCGATCGCGTGCGGGCGAAAATGGTCGGTGCAAATAATTTTTTAACCAAACCGATCGACACAGATAAAGTTTTAAAGTTAATTCGCGAATACTTGGATAAGAACCAATCATAACCCACCCCCGACCCAGCCCCCAGCCCCCTCCCAAGAGGAGGAGAGCAAAAGAGGGAGAGCTAGAGGGAAGGAACTAATATACCAATAACCAATAACAATGAACAAACAAATCGCATTTTTAGGATTGGGCGTAATGGGCGGATACATGACCGCAAATTTGGCAAAAAGCGGCTGTGCGGTGAAAGCTTGGAATCGAACCCCCGAGCGCCTAGGGGTTAAAATTGCAGCCGAAGCAGGGGCGGAAATTATTTCTTCCTTACCCGAAGCCGCGCGATCGGCAGATATTATCTTTTCCTGTTTGGGGGATGTTCCTGATGTCGAAGAAGTTCTCTTAGGAAAAGAAGGCATCATTAATTATGTGCCTCAAAATGCTCTCATTGTCGATACCAGTACCATTGGTTCGACCGCCGCAAAAAAAATCGGTGAGGAACTCTCTAAACGCGATTTACGCTTTCTCGATGCGCCGATTTCCGGTGGTGATATTGGTGCTAAAAATGGGACTTTAACCTTTATGGTGGGAGGTAGCGAACAAGATTTTACCGAATGTGAACCTTTCTTTCAAATGATGGGTAAAAATATCTGCCTGTGTGGCGATATTGGAAGCGGTCAAGCGATAAAAATGTGCAATCAAATCCTTTGTGCTCTTAATTTAGTCGGGATTTGCGAGGCGATGCTTTTAGCAGAAAAACAAGGCATCGACCCCAATTTAATTGTTGAAGTATGCAGCACGGGTGCAGCCGGATCTTGGGCGCTTTCGAATCTAGGGGAAAAAGTATCAAGTTCGGATTTTGCCCCCGGATTTATGGTGAAACATATTGTTAAAGATTTACGCCTGGTGCAAGAAATCGCTGCCGCCGCCTCTCTCGAATTACCGGGGACGGAATTAAGCGATCGCTTCTTTAAAATCGTGCAAACTTTAGGAAATGGGGAAGGGAACGAACAGGGAACTCAAGCCATGATTCGTGCTTATCGGGAGACAAAATAGGGTGAAAATGCTCCATGTTGTTTTGTAATAAACTGCGATCGCACTGCATCAAAAATTGCCATATTTCCTAATCAAAGCGATCGCTTTTCCTTTGTCAACCCTGCAAGAAAAGCGATCGCCGTGTTTGCGAATAAATTATTCATGGAATCAGAGCAATTCTACTCCTCTTTATCGCCAAAAACCATCTGTAAAATCGTCGTTTTGCCGCCCTTCCGATGATATTTGTCCGCCCAGTTGCGAATGACTTCATCGAGTTCTGCTTTTGCCTCAGCTAAATTTTCCGGTGGAATATCCAACTCTTCCAACAAACGCATGACATTGGATTTTTCTTCGGCCCAATCTCGCATCATGCGAAAATAGCGCGCCGTATCTTCTACCATCGTATAGGTGCGTTCTTCTCTCCCCGCAGGAGAATAAGTGGGACGGGTGAGTACATAAAAAGGCAATCCCCAAGGATTATCAACCCTCATTACCGTTCCGGAATGAATCAAGCGGCGTTTGATATGTTCCCCCAATGCCTCGCTCATAGGCATTCTTCTCTCTTTGGGTAAGATTTCTTGGGAACGCATATGTAAAAACTCGATTAATTCAAAGAATTGAAAAGAGTTAATTAAGAGTGCATCCGGTAAATTCTCCGGGACTCGCGCTTCAATATATTGCTTTTGTTCCGAGGTTAAACTGCTCGAATCAATGCGCGATCGCCCCTCTTGCCAAGGATATTTCTCCAGCCAAACGTAGGGAAATTGAATTAAGTAGCGGGGTTCTTGAGAACCGAGAGTTTTTAATAACTTGCCTTCTGCGATCGCTTGACGAACTTCAGCAACAATGGCCTTGACTCGTTTGGGTTCGATATGATGCAAGTGACCCGTCATGCGAATATTTTCGCCCTGTTCGACAAACGTTGTATAAATCGCGCATTTCGCTGCTGTCGCCGCCGCATCGAGAAAAGCACCGTGGCGATGGCCGCTCGTTCGCATGGCGCTAAAGGCTAGATAGAACATGATCTGATCCATCGCACTGGGGCTTAAAGTCTTGATCAGATCGGTATCGATCGTTCGTTCCGGAGAGAGGTTTAGTTCTGGAGATACTGACATTACTAGGGAAGAAGGTGATGTGATTCGACTCGCTACAACAAGCGTGCCAAAGAGAAGCCATTTCCAGAAGCTATTTCCGCTTTGGATCCATGAAGGCTTTTCTTGTTCGGCGGGGACACCCTAATCTCAAAACGTTGCTGCATTTTTTTCTATTATAGTCGCGGAGGTGCAATTGTCGAACAATTTACCTTTAGCGTTTGAGTTTTGAGTTTGAAGTTGGCTTGGGGAAAGTCAGAGCGATCGCTTATTTTCCCAGCTTGAAAAACTTTTTGAAAACCTTAATAACTTGTTCTCCGACATCGGAATATCTTTTTTCTCCGCAGAGAATTTGACTCATGATTTTCGCAGCAATGGGACGTTTAACCCCAATTTTATAAATTTGTGAGGACATTCCAGGAATATTAAATTTGTTGTAGAAAAAATCCCCCCAAGTTTTGGCATATCCCATATCTTTACCCCATTCTTCTTGTAGAACCCGCGTATAGTTTTCTAAAGAATCTCTATCCCCAGAGAGAGCGCGATCGATCGCTTCTGCGGCTTTCATGCCACTCAATAATGCCGGACGAATGCCTTCCGCGAGGAGGGGATCTGCTAAACCCGCCGCATCTCCTACCAAAAGAGCATTTTGCCCGTGGAGAACGAGATCTTCTCGCCACAACTTGGTGGGAACGTCGTAATAGGTAAATTGAGTCTCGTTCAGATTGAGTTTTGCAGCATAGTTCAGCAATTGTTTTTTGATATCTCGAGGTTTTGCCGTTCCCCTCATCATGACCGCACTGGCCGAGTGGGAAGTCCCTTGAGGAAAATCCCAAATAAACCCTTTATTGAGAGAACCAAAGTCAAAACGAACGGTGTCGATCGCCTCGGGAGGCGCTTGAATGTCCAATACGCCCCCCGGACGCACTTCCCCGACTTCCAGGCCGAACTGTTGCGCGCAAATGCCCATTGCTCCGTCGGCACCAATGGCATAGGTTGCCTCAAAATTGCCTTGGGGCGTGCGAATTTGCCAAGCAGAGCCGTTAAACTCGAGGGCGATAATTTCTGTCTCCTCGCGAACTTCCGCCCCCAATTTTTGCGCCTCTGCCAGCAATAGGCGATCGAAAACATCCCGCCGTACCATCCACATGGGTTCGGTTTCCAATTCTGCTTCCACGGGATCGTCATGTTTCCAAGTGAAACGAACGCGATTGACTTTGGCTGCGATCGCCTCGGAAAAATCAAAATCGAACCATTGAGCGACAGCAGGGGAAACCCCACCCCCACAGGGACGAGGGCGAGGCAGTTTGGCTTTATCTACAACTAAGACCTTGCGCCCGCGCTTAGCAAGATGGTAAGCAGCAGACCCGCCGCCGGGTCCCGCTCCGATAATAATACAATCCAGCATTTAGAGTCCTCAAATCGTGGTGATATCTTTTTCTTTAGCGGCCAAGATTTTATCGATTTCTTTATTGTATTTATCCGTCAGCTTTTGGATTTTATCTTGCATATCCCGAGACTCATCTTCGGAAAGCTCGTGTTTTTTCTCTTGTTTGCGGATTGACTCGATCGCCTCCCGACGAATGTTTCGGATGCCCACCCGGCCTTCTTCGGCCAGTTTTCCGACTTGTTTGACTAATTCTTTGCGGCGATCGCTGGTGAGTGGGGGAATATTCAAGCGAATGTTACTACCGTCGTTATTGGGCGTTAACCCTAAATCGGACATGGTAATCGCTTTTTCAATCGCCGCCATGGTGCCTTTATCGTAAGGCTGAATGAGAATCGTCGTCGCATCGGGAGTCGAGATATTCGCAACGCCCTTTAACGGGGTGTCCGCGCCGTAATATTCCACCGTAATGCGATCGAGTAGTTGTGTATTTGCTCGTCCGGTGCGAATGGTATTGAAGTTCCGTTGGGTGGCTTCAATGGTTTTGGTCATGTGACCTTCAATGTCAGTTAATTTCACAAGAACCTCCTACAAGCGTTCCAATTTTTTCTCCTTTGACAGAGCGAATGATATTACCGCGTCCCGAAAGATCGAAAACGACGATGGGAATATCGTTTTCTTTGCATAAGGCGATCGCAGTACCGTCCATTACTCTTAAGTCATGACTTAAAACGTGAGCGTAAGTCAAACTTTGATAGCGTCGCGCCGAGGGATTAACTTCAGGATCCGCATCGTAAACCCCATCGACTTTGGTGGCTTTAAAAATCACCTCAGCATCGATTTCGGCGGCTCGCAGGGCGGCGGTGGTATCTGTGGTAAAGAAGGGATTGCCGGATCCCGCCCCGAAGATGACCACTCGCCCTTTTTCAAGGTGGCGAATGGCACGCCGTCGGATATAGGGTTCGGCGATTTCCTGCATGGCGATCGCGGTTTGTACGCGGGTAGGAATGTCCATTTGTTCGAGGGCATCTTGCAAGGTCATGGCATTCATCACCGTAGCAATCATACCCACATAGTCGGCAGTGGCGCGATCCATCCCGGCAGCCGAGGCTTTTACCCCCCGGAAAATATTACCTCCGCCGACAACAATGGCGATTTGCACGCCGATTTTAACCACTTCGGAAATCTCCCGTGCAATATCTGCAACCACCTGCGGATCGATTCCATAGCCCAAATCTCCCATTAAGGCTTCGCCGCTTAGTTTAAGTAAAACCCTTCGGTATGTCATCGATTTTTTGCGACTTGACTCGCGGTTTTGACTGAATTGGTTAGAGCATTTGCCTCAACCACTATACAGTTATCAGTCATCAGTTACCAGTTATCAGTACAAACAAAGCAGGCTTTGTCTGTACGCCAGTCATCAGTTATTGGTTATTTAGGTGTCGCGCCATTGTAAGGGAGTGCCGATCGCTTGAGTTTCTTCTGGAGAGATGGGTTTTTCTGCTAAGAGAGCGGCGATCGCATTTTCTAGATAAGGATTGGAGGTTTCTCCACCATCATCAATTGCCCCGCAATAGCAAACAATGCCATTTTTATCAATCAAAAACACTTCGGGGGTCGTTTCCGCACCAAAACCCGAGGCGACTTCTTGGGAGGGATCTCGCAGATAAGGGAAATTTAAGGTTTGCTCTCGCGCAAAAACTTTCATCTGCTCGAAATTGTCGTTGGGAACTCGGGCAGTATCGTTGGCGTTGATTGCCATGAGAGAAAAGCCGCGATCGCTGAATTCTGCTTGGATTTGTTTGAGGCGATCGAGATACTTTCGAACGTAAGGGCATTCATTGCCCATAAAAATTACCCCTAAACCCTGTAATGGTTTGAGAGCAGAGGCAAGGTGATAAACTTCTCCATCAACTCCAGGTAGCTCAAAATCTGGAGCATATTGACCGAGAATACTCGAGGGGGTTTGTGTTTGGGTCACGATTTTGCCTCCGAACCGATTCCCTCTCAGTTTATCAAGAGAAGGGGATTTCGGTTTGCCGAAATCGGCAGGTGGCAGTCGGCTCGCGCTAATATCAATAAGGTTAGAATTTTTTTATTTTGTTTTAGCTTCGCAATTGCAACTCAGATAACGATGCGTTTTTCAACAGCCATGCAAAGATTCGGTACTCATTTACTGGCACTGATTGTGGGCGTGGTCTTAACTTTTGGGACGCTGCGCGTCTCTTCTTCTCAAGCGGATCCCGTCCCCGTTGCCCCACCACCCCTTGAAAATTCGGGAACTCTTGTCGCCCAGCGTCCTGCCCCCAGTCGTCAGAGTTTCGTCACCGCAGCCATATCGAGGACGGGGCCTGCGGTGGTTCGCATCGATATTGCCAGAACAGTGGAAACTCGCTTGCCTCCGATGTTGGAGGATCCGTTTTTCCGGGAATTTTTTGGCGATCGCCTTTTCGGACAGATGCCCCAAGAACGGCGGGTTGCCGGTCAGGGATCCGGGTTTATTATCGATACGAGCGGGATTGTCCTCACAAATGCTCACGTAGTGAGCGGGGCAGATGAGGTCAATGTGACGTTACAAGACGGCCGCGAGTTCGAGGCAACGGTATTGGGGGCGGATCCGGTGACGGATTTGGCCGTGGTCAAAATTAAGGGGGCGAGCAATTTGCCCGTCACGCCTTTGGGAGATTCCGATCGCTTGCAGGTGGGAGACTGGGCGATCGCCGTGGGCAGCCCGGGCGGATTGAACAATACCGTTACCCTCGGCATTATTAGCACGTTAGACCGTCCCTCATCTCAGGTGGGCATTCCTGATAAGCGCCTCAATTTTTTACAAACCGATGCTGCCATTAACCCCGGAAATTCTGGCGGGCCGTTGTTGAATGCAGCAGGAGAGGCAATCGGCATTAATACAGCTATTCGTGCCAATGCGACGGGGATCGGCTTTGCTATTCCCATTAATAAAGCCAAGGAGTTAAAAGATATTCTGGCGGCGGGAGAGGAAGTTCCTCATCCTTATGTCGGCATTGAAATGCGAGATATTACGCCGGAATTGGCCAAACGCAGCAACGACGATCCTAATTCCACGTTTATCCTACCGGAAGTGGAAGGGGTTTTAATTTGGCGAGTTTTGCCCGATACTCCCGCCGCCCAGTCGGGATTGCGTCGCGGCGATGTCATTGTTGAAATTGACGGTCAGTCGGTGAAAACCGGACTGGAAATTCAAAATATTGTCGAAGAAAGTCGTATCGGTCAGTCTTTGACCTTTAAGGTGCGACGCAGTAATGATTCGCGCAATATTACGGTGAAACCCGCTCAATTGAGAAATAATCGTTAGTCGGCGCGATCGCGCGTAAAAATAGCGGGCAATCCCCGCTATTTTTTTTGCTCGAAGTTACAAATATTTCTTTAAGAATACGGCGAGTTTCTCCCGAACTGCTGGAGGAGCTTTATCTAAAGGCGTTAGAATGGCGTACTTTAAGGCAAAGTGAGCCTCGGATACGGGGGGATTTTTGCCGATTTGTCCGACGGCTTCGCGAATGACTTTTTGCGCGTTGGTGGCATTGCGATGTAAATGTTCGATTATCATCTCCACGGTGACGCTATCGTGGTCGGGATGCCAGCAATCGTAATCCGTAACCAGAGCAAGGGTTGCATAAGCGATTTCTGCCTCTCGCGCCAATTTTGCCTCGGTTAAGTTAGTCATGCCGATGATATCTGCCCCCCAACTGCGATATAAATTCGATTCGGCTTTAGTGGAAAAGGCAGGACCCTCCATACAAACATAAGTTCCACCGCGATGGGATGCGACATCGGGGAGATTTAAGTTTTCAATCGCATTTGTCAACACGGCGGCTAATTTTCCGCAAACCGGGTCGCCAAAGGCAATGTGAGCGACAATTCCTTCGCCGAAAAATGTGGCGATGCGATTTTTCGTGCGATCGATAAATTGATCGGGAACCACCAGATCCAAGGGCTTAATTTCTCCCTTCAAGGAGCCAACAGCAGAAGCCGAAATGATATATTCGACCCCGAGTTGTTTCATGGCATGGATATTGGCACGAAAGGGCAACTCAGAGGGCAGTAAATGATGATTGCGTCCGTGTCGTGCTAAAAACGCAACGGGAATCTCATCTAACGTTCCGATAATCAGGGCATCGGAGGGAGAGCCAAAAGGAGTATCTAAAGAAACTTCTTCAATATCTTTTAATGCCTCCATTTTATAGAGACCGCTACCGCCAATAATGCCTATTTTGGGTTCTTTCGTCATTGCTACCTCTCCAAGAGAAAATAAATTTTGCGTTGCCATTGGCTATTCATTACCATAGGCGATCGCCGTTCCCCAATAACCCTTTAATAAGTTCAGGGCAAAGCTAATAACCAATAACAAACCATCTCCCAAACCTTTCTCAAGAGGGGGAGAACAACCAATAACCAATTCAAGAAGATTGTTCTTTTTCTTTTTTAAATTCCCACCATCGATTTAAGGGATAGTAAATCACGGGAGCCCAAAGACTGCTGATTACGGCTGAAGATAAAGCAATGCGCACGAGTTGATGTTCTGTCCAAACGAGGGCAGCATTCCGCATTCCTTGAAGGCTATAATGGAGCGCGGTAATTGTTTCAGAAATGAGAGCGCCCCCAAAAACAATTAAAGCGATCGAAATAAAATCTTCTTGGATGTAGCGTTTTTTATCGATTAAACCCGCTAAAATGCCAACAATGGTTAAACTCCAAATGTGCGAAGGAAAAGACACATAAACATCTTGTACGGGTTCGCTTGGGGTACTCGGCAGGGTGAAATTGATTCCGTCGATGACTTCGATCCCATCTAGGGCAGTCATTCCATCCTGAATTAAACCCAGTGCCATTCCGGCGATCGCCCCTTGGGTAGGAGTGCGTTTAATACTCCAAACCACAACCCAAATGAGCAGCCAATTGGGACGAATTCCAAACAGTTCGGCTCCTGGCAATCGAGTGGGCAAAACTAGCAAACAGAGTAAAACCGAGCCGATAATCACAAACCAATCAAAAATTTGTCGCAGGCGAGGAGAAACTTCAAGAATTTTTAACACGGTTTTTTTGGGGGTTTGAAATTGGAAAAGAACTAATTCTTGGTTCTTAATTCTCCCTTACTTATCCTTTAACTTACTTTTGAAGGGGTGAATAACAACCCACTCCAAGAAATCAATGGGGGCTGTTAGGGTAATAATCACTTCAGGAGCGGGACTTTTTTCTAAATCCACCGATTCGACTTTGCCGATGGGAATACCTGATAAAAATAAATGACTGACTTGAGAAGTAACAATGGTATCGCCTACTTTGACGCTCGGTACTTTTTCGTAGAACACCATCGTTGCCCTCTCTTTTGTCCCACCTTGGATATAGCCCATATCACCACTGTGGGTCACTTTTGCACCGACTTTACTGGTAGGATCGCTAATTAACAGCACTCGACTGGTGTTGGGAGTCACTTTAATAACTCTTCCAACCAACCCTCCCGGACTGGTGACAATATAGCCCTCTTGAATGCCGTCATTGCTGCCACGACCGAGGAGAATCTGCTCCCACCAGTGATCGACACTCCGCCCGACAATCGGTGCTTCAATCGTCGCTTGATTCTGCTTGTCGGCATATTGAACGAGTTCTCGTAGTTTGATGTTTTCTTGCTCGACCTCGGCCAGCTTGGCTTCAAGTTCTTGGATCGTTGCGTCTACTAGATTTTCTGAAGGAGGTTGTCCCTCAAAAGGACGCATGACTTGGTAATAGATTTCAGCCACGATCGCGCCTTGGGTACGACGAATAAATAGGGCTACACCAAGAACTAGCCCTATCAATAGCAACCGAGATCCGTAACGTTCCCACCAACGACGCACTGTAAACATTATTATTGTGTGAATCTTTGTTGAAATAACCGAGAAACCAAACTGGGTTTCGCGCGATCGCGCCCTACTTAAAAGATCGAGAAGAAAGCAAACTAAATCGAGCGAGAGCGACCGCTAAAGACCCGTTCGAGTTCTTTGAAGTTCTCGAGAACGCGACCGGTGCCCAAGACGACGCAACTTAAGGGATCGGCTGCAACGTGGGTGACAATTCCCGTTTCGTGACTGATTAAGGTATCCAAGCCTTTTAATAAAGCACCGCCACCAGCCAGCATAATTCCGCGATCGATAATATCGGCGGCGAGTTCTGGAGGAGTGCGCTCTAAGGTGCGCTTGACGGCATCGACGATCACGGCGAGGGGTTCGCTCATGCTTTCCCGGACTTCGGGAGCCTTAATGGTCACGGTGCGAGGCAAGCCGGACAGTAAGTGCAAGCCGCGAACTTCCATTGTAATTTCATCATCGTCGGGAGAGGGATAGGCGGAACCGATGTGAATCTTAATCTCTTCTGCGGTTCTTTCCCCGACGACGAGGTTATGAACTTTTTTCATGTATTGCGTAATCGATTCGCTCAGTTCGTCTCCAGCAACCCGTACCGACTCGCTGAGAACGGTACCTTGCAAGCTGAGAACGGCAACTTCTGTCGTACCGCCGCCGATGTCGATAATCATGTTTCCGGTGGGTTCTGCAACCGGAAGTCCTGCTCCAATTGCTGCTGCGACGGGTTCGTCAATGAGGTATACATCCCTTGCACCGGCTTGAGAAGCGGCCTCCATAACCGCACGGCGTTCTACTCCAGTTACGCCACTGGGGATGCCGATGACGATGCGAGGAGAAACGAGAGTGCGTCCCTCGTGAACTTGGCGAATAAAGTGCTTGAGCATCAGTTCTGCCGTGTCGAAGTCGGCAATGACCCCATCTCGCAGGGGACGTAAGGCGACCACGTTACCGGGAGTGCGCCCTAACATTTTTTTCGCGTCTTCTCCGACAGCAAGAGGAACTTTTAAATCTTGGTCGATGGCAACCACGGAAGGTTCTTGCAAGACGATGCCCTTGCCCGAGACATAAACCAAGGTATTCGCGGTACCGAGGTCGATACCCATGTCTCTCGATAATGTAAAGCGACTAAATATACCCACTTTTAATTTACGCCCCCAAAGTGCGACTGTTTAACTCGATGGTGTCTGGTTTGTTGTAATGTTAATCCATTTTTAAGCATGGAATCGATGAGGATTTTATTATGTTTTGCCTTTCGCGTCCAGTCAAAAACCGATATTACCAGTTTTGGAAACGCTATCGATCGCCCTGCAATTGATAACCCACTTCGGGCGATCGCTTTTCTCGTCAGGAAAAATTTATTTTTTCTCTCGCGATCGCAATGGGCGATCGGCTACACTATTTAGCAGTTGTTAAGAACCAATGTACTTGAAAGATTATGGGAATCAATATCGTTCACTTAGTCGGTCGCGCGGGACGGGATACGGAAATCAAGTTTCTCGATAGTGGCAGCCAAGTTGCTAATGTTAGCATGGCAGTCAATCGGATCGGTCGCAATGCACCACCAGACTGGTTCAATTTGGAAATGTGGGATAAAACGGCGCAAATTGCAGCAGACTGGGTTAAAAAAGGCAGTTTAATTGGGGTTGAGGGATCGCTAAAATTCGAGACTTGGGACGATCGCAATAATCCCGGTATCACTCGCTCCAGACCCGTTATTCGAGTTACTCGCCTGTATTTGCTTGGCTCCAAGCGAGATATCGATCCCAGTGCCGTCAGCGACTACGACGGCTAATTTGATGGTGTAGGGAGGTAGTCGGCTACGTCCCTACGGTCGATCAATACCGAATATGTAAAGTCACGGACGCACTAACTGTTTGCTCTCCCCCTATAACGGGAGATTGGGGTTGTTGAGAGAGAACATTATCATCTGTCCCAAAATTTACAATTCCGAGTCCATTTCTTTGAATTAAAGCAGGTACAGTTACGCGACCAATTTGGATTTTGACGATTTCTTGAGGACTCAAGTTTAAAGCATTGAGAACAATATCCGCTTGTTCGCGAGCATTTTGAGTGGCGTTAATAAGTGCTTGCCGTTTCGCGGTTTCAATCGCGCTCTCCTCTGCCGTAAAACTGACCCCATTGATGCGGGTTGCCCCGGTACGAATCGCCTCGTCAATGATATCTCCTGACCGCTCGGTATCTACGCGAAAGCTGACAGTATTCGAGCCGATGTAGCCGACGGAGACAAATTCCTCTTCATGGAGGGCACTATAACGAGGAGCGAGGCGAATTCCTGCTGTCTGCAATTGCTCCACATTGCGCGATCGCAAAAAAGCAACCAGATCCTCAGTACGTTTGGCAATTTCCTGTTGAGCTTGTTCTGCGGTATCGGCCTGAATTTCCACGCCTAAATTGACTTGGGTTATGGTGGTGGGAATCTTTTCGATCCCCGTTCCCGTAACTGTCAAAGTGCGCAATAATTGCTCTTGTGCTTCTGCACTAACGGGGATAAACAAGCTGGCCAGGGCGAAAACGAGGGCAAAAGAACGCGATCGCGCAATATTAGAAATCATGAGAGACGATCTCCTAAACTTGAAATTTTTCGCCCATCTTCTCACCATTGCCCACCACAAAAAATGCCCTCTTCCTCAACTGGTGACTAGTGACTGATTAATACCGAATCTGCAATGTTACCGAAGCACTAACCGTCTGTTCTCCCCCAATCACGGGAGAATCGGGTTGCTGGGCAACGGCTTCCGCCCGACCGAATAAAACATTGCCCTGGGTTAAAACTGGAGGGGCAGCATGACCGATTTGCACGCTGACGATCTCCTGGGAACTCAAATTTAAAGCACCGAGAACGATATCGGCTCGTTCGCGAGCATTTTGGGTCGCGTTAATTAGGGCTTGCTGGCGTGCGGCTTCAATTTCGTTCTCTTCTGCTGTAAAACTGACCCCATTGATGCGGGTTGCTCCGGTACGAACGGCCTCATCAATAATATTTCCCGCGCGATCGGTATTGACGCGAAAGCTAATGGTATTCGAGCCGACATAGCCGATTAAGACGGATTCGCCACTGCGGTTGTGATAACGGGGGTTGAGGCGAATTCCCGTAGTTTGTAACTGTTCCACGTTGCGCGATCGCAATAAATTGACGATATCCGTGGTGCGTCTGGCGATTTCCTGCTGTGCGCCTTCGGCAGTATTGGACTGAATTTCTACTCCCAAATTGACTCGGGTTAAGGTGGTGGGAATCTTTTGGATTCCGGTTCCCGTCACCGTCAGGGTGCGCAATAACTGTTCTTGTGCTTGGGCGCTAACGGGAATGAATAGGCTGGCAAGGGCGAGAACGAGGGCAAAAGAGCGCGATCGCGCAATCGGGGAAATCATGGCCGGCAATCTCCTCAGCTAAAGTTTTTTCCCATTTTCCCATTGTTATCCGCAGAGGGCTTGCGGTTGCCTTTTTTGCAACAAAGTCCTGTACAATAACATTTGTTAACAATCCTGATGTTATCGCCCCTCAACGAGGAATATTTTTGAACTTTTTTAAAATTAGGAGCAGCAAATGCTAACTCTAAAAATTGTCGTTTCTCTGGTTGTCACCTTTTTTGTGGCACTTTTTGTCTTCGGTTTCTTATCGGGCGACCCCGCTCGGACTCCTAGCCGTCGCAATATGGAATAGGTAAAATAGGGAGACAGAAGGCGCTCTCCGCCTCATTCCCTACCCCATGTTGTACCGATACTCGATACATATTCGGGTAACAAAATTGACCGGACGAGAGAAAATCTCGTCCCTTTATCATGTTTGAGAATTTTCTCTCACCCCGTCCTATTTGCATTGGCCAGAATTGACAAAAACCGGAACCGGACTGGTATCCTAGCAATTCCCCCGAATCTCGAGTCGAGACAAAATGTCGCACTTCGTTCCCCCTCCTAAACCCGCACCTCCCGTTCTTTCTCCGGCTGCTGCGGAAAACATTCAAAAAACGCTGAAAGTCCGTCCTAATCGCGGCATCTCGTCTCCTAATCTAGAGGGAATTCCCCGGCAACAAAAATTTTCTTTCCCTGAAGAATCTCCATCGCTACCGGAGAACTTTGCACCGGAATTTGCCTTTCCCACGCTGCCTGAATTTTCATTTTCCCTCCCCAGCGAATCCCTCGATAGTCCCTTATCGGCGCAAAATACAGTTTCTCCTGTCCCCTCCGAAAAACCAACCGAGAAAACCCCTCTGCTCGATCATTTAGAACAAGATTTAGAACAACTTCGCGTCGCCGCCAAACCCCCATCCAAACTGAGGGATGGCATCATTGAAACCGTTGGGGGGCGCGATCGCGGGGAACATCTTCGAGATAATGGCGTTCCTGAAGTGATAGACCCGCACTCGGACATCACTTCACCCTCCATGCTCACCTCGGAAATTCCGCCTCTACCCGCTTTAGACGAAACCACTTCCGTTACCAGTCTTAATTCCCAAGCAGCATTTTCCTCTCCTTTTAACACAACGTCCCTTGTGAATACCGATGCGATCGCGACGGCAAGTCCCGGTTTTCCCGAATCATTAGTAGACCCAATCGAAGAAATTGACTCTTCTAAGCTGGGCAAACCCATATCTTTGGGTTATTTGCCCCAGATGAATGCAACCGATATTACTTTCGATTTTCCCGCTCCCGATACGCTTGCGAAGGAAACAGTTGTATTTACCTCCTCGGTTTCCTCTTTAGAAGCAACCAATCCTCAGATTGTCGAGGAGAATGCAGTTCGCCTGCATTGGTTCGAGTCAGAGACGGGAGGTTTGCAAGACGAAAAACTCACCAATCTAATCGTACAAGAACGAGGTGGAGAAATCAGAGAATTCGATCTTGCTCCCCCTGCTTCCGAAGCTACCCCCGAACCCCCACCCCCCACGGGACTCTTGGAAATTAACGCCGATCGCCAAGAATACGACGAAAATCAAAGAACGGCTTATGCAGAAGGGAATGTAGAGGTACGTTTTTCTAAATCCGTCGTCACTGCCGATCGCGTTCGCATTAATCTGCCCAATCGCTTTATGAGAGCGGAAGGAAATGTGGCACTGCGGCGGGGAGATCAGGTCTTACGAGGAGAAAGTTTCGAGTATCAACTCGTTCAAGATACCGGAACCATGTTCCAAGCCTCGGGAGAAATTTATCAACCGACGACCTCCCGAGATTTCGATCCCCTCTCTTTTTCCGACGCAATTCCCAATCCGATCGCCCCCGATCGCCCGTTGAGCGATCGTCTCATCCAAAATCAACCCATTCAAGACATCCGACAGCAAGAAGGATTGACCGTAACCATTGGCTCAAGCGTGAGTTCCGAAGGACTGCCCTTTCCCACGAGTGGTGCCTTAGGAGAAGTCAATCAATTGCGTTTTCGGGCCGATCGCGTAGATTTTGATAGCGATGGCTGGCAAGCAACCAATGTGAGTTTTACCAACGATCCGTTTTCGCCCCCCGAGTTGGAAATTCGCGCCGATACCGCCGAATTTAATCGCCTCAATGCTTTTCAGGACGAAATTCTGACAACCAATTCCCGGATTGTTTTCGATCGCGGTTTGTCCTTGCCCTTATTTCAAGATCGGATTCTTCTAGATCGCAGTCCGGATCGCGATGGACTCTTTACGATCGGCATTGACGACATCGATCGCGGCGGACTCTTTATCGAGCGCAGTTTTGGGATCGTACAAACGCCGAATTTTAGCTGGTCGGTGACTCCTCAATATTTGCTGCAAAGGGCGGCCTTCGAAGAAGGCTTTTTCTCGCTGCAATCTTTTGGACTGCGAACGGATTTAATTGCCGATTTCGACCGACGCACCCAATTACGGCTCTTTGGCAGTCTCAGCAGCTTGGATATTGGCGATACAAACCTCTTTGAAAACAACTTTCGAGGCAGCGTGCGCTTAGACCACGCGATCGGTGACTTAAGTAAAGCTCACTTGCTCACTGGAGAATTTAGCTATCGCGATCGCCTCTTTAACGGCTCTTTAGGCTTTCAAACCGTACAAACCAGTTACGGTGCCGTGTTAACGTCTCCAAACCTCGTACTGGGAGATACGAATATCAATCTCCGCTACCAAGCAGGGGTGCAAGTCATTGAGGCAGATACAGATCGCGCCGACTTATTAGCCGCCGATCGCACGAACAACCGCATTACTCTTACCCGCATCCAAGGCGCGGCTTTCTTGGGCTATAATTTCTACCTCTGGCGGGGAAACACCCTACCCCCAACCCCAGAGGAAGGAATGCGTTACAGCCCGACCCCCTTGCAGCCCTACGTCCAAGTCACCACAGGGATTACGGCGATTTCTGGGTGGTACAGCAGTGGCGATACTCAACAATCCATTCAAGGCACCGTCGGTTTGCGGGGACAATTCGGGCATTTTTCCGATGATTTCTTTGATTATACTGGGTGGAATATTGCCTATTCTCAAGCGGCGATCGCTAATCTTTCTCCGTTCCTTTTCGATCGCATTGCCGATCAACGGGTTTTATCCTATGGCATTACCCAACAAATTTACGGACCGTTTCGCCTCGGATTTCAAAGTTCGCTCAATTTAGATACAGGTCGCGAAATCAGTACCGATTATTTCATCGAGTACAGTCGCCGAACCTATAGCATTCAACTGCGTTACAATCCCGTTTTTGAGTTGGGCGCATTACAAATTCGCATCGGCGATTTTACATGGAATGGCTACTCCGGACCCTATTAACAGTCACCAGTCATCAGTTATTAGCGAATAACCAATAACAAAAAAATGAAATTTGGTATTATTGTTTTCCCCGGCTCGAATTGCGATCGCGATGTGGCTTATGTCACGCGGGATTTACTGCAACAACCAACTCGCATGGTTTGGCATCAAGAGACCGATATTGCCGATCTCGATGCAGTTATTATTCCGGGGGGATTCAGTTATGGCGACTATTTACGATGTGGCGCGATCGCTCGTTTTTCCCCCGTTATCAATAGCATTTTAGAACACGCAAAAAAAGGAAAATATATCTTGGGAATTTGTAATGGATTCCAAGTTTTAACGGAAGTGGGATTGTTACCCGGTGCGTTAATTCGCAATCGCAATCTGCATTTTATCTGCGATCGCGTTTCCCTCAAAGTCGAACGCACCGATCTGCCTTGGACGCAAAATTACAAATCTCAACCTGTCGTACAATTTCCCATTGCTCACGGTGAAGGACGTTACTATGCCGATTCCAAAACATTAAAAACTTTAGAAAATAATGGTTGCATTCTCTTTCGTTATGCGAGTTCCGAGGGAAATACAAGTAAAGACTACAATCCCAATGGTTCTCTTCACAATATTGCGGGTATTGTTAATGAAAAGGGCAATATTCTGGGGATGATGCCTCATCCCGAACGTGCTTCAGATTCAATTTTAGGAGCGACGGATGGGATTCATCTTTTTCAAGGTTTAATGGAGATATAGAAACATTGCATACTATGTCTCTACTGAAAAGTATTCATGAAGATATATTTCTGGTTTTTACAAAACTTAAAAAATAATACAAAAAATTAATTTACAGATCGAGAAATTTCGCTAACATCAAGAGCAAAATAAAATGATAGCGTTAATTATTCTCTCGATTTTTATATGCTCTCTTTATTAAACACGCTTCGCTTGAAATGGTTTCTCGCTACGAGAGCCTTAAATTACAGTACGGATTTTGTGGAAACGCTTTATAAAATTTATCTCAATCACAATAAAATTATTCATTTTCGAGACGGCTACCCTGTTTATTCTCTCTCTACTCCCGCTTTATTTAGCAAGCCCGCCGCTCATTTTATTGCCCGCGCCTTATATCGTACCATTCAAAATAAAAATCTCCCTAATTTAATGAGTTTTGCTGTCAATGACGTTTGTAATGCAACTTGTCAGCATTGCAGTTTTTTTGATGGAGTCGAGGAAAAAGGACGAGAAGTCTTAACGTTACCCCAATCTCAAAAACTCATCCAAGAAGCTCAAGAACTCGGCGTTTCGGTCATTAATATTGTGGGCGGCGAACCTCTACAAAGAGAGGATTTAGGGGATATTTTACATGGCGTTGATAAAGATTTGTCAACCACGGTTTTATTTACTAATGGTTGGTATTTGCAAGACCGTGCTAAAGAACTGAAGCGATCGCGCTTAGATAGTATTTACGTTAGCCTTGATTTTAGCGATCGCGAAAAACACGATCGTTTTCGCCAAAAACAAGGGCTTTTCGATCGCGCTATTTCTGGCATTGAAAAAGCCAAACATCTCGGTTTTTCCGTGGGAATTTCTACTACAATGACTCCAGAATCCTATCAAGCGGGTGAATTACAAAATATCATTCAACTTGCTAAGGAAATTGGCGTACATGAAGTCTTAGTTTTTGATGCCTTGCCAAGCGGAAGATATCAAGATCGGCTAGATTTAATCGATAATCCCGACTGGGTGGAAGAGATGATGCGATCGGTAAAGCGATACAATCACAATGATAAATATCCCGGCATTGTTTTCTTTGCTTACTTTACCAGTCATCGCAGCGTGGGTTGTTCTTGCGGTACCAGTTATTTTTATGTGTCTCCCTACGGCGATATCATGTCTTGCGATTTCAATCACCACAAATTTGGCAATATTTTAGAAGAACCCCTCTGGAAAATTTGGGATAGGTTAACAACCTTACCCGAATTTAATCAAGCAACATGGGGAGGATGTAAAGTAAAAAGTTCGGATTTTTTAGTTAAGAATCAAGAGTCTGAGGTGAAGATTAGCCGCATGGCAAACAACAAATAACCAATAACTAACAACGAATAAAAAAATGTTTTACCCAATTCTAGCACATTGTACCTTTGATAAATCGCCGACAATTCCGATTATCGTATTTGAAATTGCGATCGTTGTTGGGACGGGAATCGCTATTTTCTTTCTGAGCAAAATCAAAGATAAAATTGTATCGCGATTTTTGATTCTAGCGATCGGGGTGCTAATTTTTGAACTGTTTACTGCTCCCATGTGGCACAATTATCGATTGGGGGGATGGGCTTATTTGTATCTTGATGTCAGTTGGATTTTAACCATAGGTTGGACGAGTTTAATCTTAACCGTTACTCTTCTCGTCGATCGCCTACTGGCAGAATGGAAAGCAGGTCAAAGGTTCCTGACTTATTTGGGGATTCTAACAGTTTCTGTGACTGTCTTAGAAGCAATTGTCGTTAATTTGGGGATTCGCAGTTATGCCCCGGAAGTTTTAGCAGATATGACCGGAATCTTTGTTTTTGGCGTTCCCATTATTGAAGTTTTTTACTATACTCCCGTCTTTACAGGGTTAGTGATTAGCTTTTATAAATATTGGGAATTTGCCCTCGATGAAGAACCTCTCATTCCCAGCAAGCAGCGTAAATGGTTGCGGAGTTTGTTGATTTCCTTTATCGCTGTATTTATGTTTGAGGTGATGATCCAACCGATGGTCAGTAACAAGAATTTTCCCGAGTGGTCTTATTTATTCTTTGATATTAGCTTTTTGCTGACAGGACTCTGGGTCTTAATTATTGGTTTCTCTGCTATTATTGGGGAAAAGTTCTTTCTACATTTGCCTCTTTTTTATCGCTTTTTAATTGTTTTAGGGATTACTGGGGCGATCGCTTTGCCTTTAGAATCGTGGCTGATTGTCAACGGCTATCGAGTTTACGGAGAAAGTGCCTTGCATAGTTTCATTGGGATAGAAATGCCGATCGCGGGAGTTCCCATCGAAATTGCATTTGCTATTCCTTGCTATATGGCATTAATTATTACTTTTATTCGCTATTGGGAAATTATTTTGGATAATCGCTTATGACTTTCTTACGCAAAGTATCTGTCGGTTTTATCGTCACCTTCGGAGTGTTGTGCATTAATGGTATCAATAACGCGCTCTCGATCCTTATTTTGTCGATTCTTTGCACCGCAGGTGTTAGTCTGGTAATGTGGATACCTCTGTGGTGGTTGGTGGGATGGATAACCTTCGCTATTTTCCGGGCGATCGCCAAATCCAATGCTGACTCCGATCCCTCTAGAGATACATCTACCTCAACCCAAGATCCCAATCAACAAGCACTGCTAAACTATATTAAACTGGCTCAGAGTAAAGGATTCAGCGACAGTCAAATTAGTACCCGCTTGCGAGTTGAGGGATGGAGTGATGCAGAAATTGCAGCAGCACGACAAGTGGCAAGCGAGAATGCGGGATAATCGGGCACATGATGTTAAAACGATGGTGGATTTATCAACAAGAGCGCTTTCCCATTTTTCAACATGGGATGCTGATTCTTGTTTTTAGCAGCGCAACGGTTTTTTATTCGGCTTTGCTGCGCGATCGCGAACCCGACTCGCGATCGATTCTCATTGCCTTTTTAACCTTATTTTGTTTCTTTTTACAACTGAGAATTATTGATGAATTTAAAGATTATGACGACGATCGCCGCTACCGTCCCTACCGTCCAGTTCCTCGGGGGTTAATCGATCTCAAAGAATTGGGAATTGTGGGTTTTCTTAGTGCAGTCGTACAATTGTATCTAGCTTATTCTTTAAGTATCGATTTAGCAATTGTTTTGGGATTTGTTTGGATTTATATGCTTTTAATGAGTCAAGAGTTTTTTCTTAGATCTTTACTCAAAACTAGACCAATTTTATATTTAGTCAGCCACAATTTTATCATACCACTTATCTGCTTATATGGGAGTGCCTGCGATTGGTTAGTCGCTGGAGAATCGATGCCGATAGACGTATTCTGGCTGTTAGTTGCCAGTAGTAGTACGGGTTTAGTGGTCGAGATCGGACGGAAAATTCGCGCCCCTCAAGATGAAGAAGTGGGAGTAGAAACCTATAGCGTTTTGTGGGGTCGAGATAATGCCGTTTTAGTCTGGTGTTTTGTCGTTTTGTTGAGTTCTGTTACTTCGTATTTTGCGGCCGAACAAATTGGTTTTTCCCGTCCTTTCGGATTTTTACTATTTATCTTGGGAATGGGAGTAAGTTTGATTGCTTACGTCTTTTTTAACCGTCCCACTCGCAAAGGGGCAAAGTTAATCGATATCATGTCTGGATTATGGACATTATCAATCTATTTGAGTTTGGGTGTCGTTCCTTTTTTCCTCCACTATGAGGTATATCGTTTCCTTGCAGGATAAACCCCAAAAATCGACAATGGGGAGTAAGGGATGCGCGATCGCTCATCTCCAGCAAAAAGGTTTTCTCTTACCTCCCGGTTTTATCCTCACCCCCGAAGCATTTCTAGAGAGTTTATCTTCGCCAAGTTATCGCCTTTATCGCGATTTATGCCAAGACAAGGGCGCAAAATTTAGCGATATTGAGGAAATTTTAAATAGTTTACAACTCAGCGAACGGGTACAACTAGAATTATTGCAAAATTTAGCTGATCGCTTTCCCTACGGGGGACGATTTGCCGTGCGCTCTTCTGCGGTAGAGGAAGATAGTCCTAACGCTTCTTTTGCAGGGCAATTAAAGACAATTTTAGACGTTTCCGTAGAAGATTTGGGGGAAAATATCATTCGCGTTTGGCGTTCTGCTTTTAGCGAAAATGCGATCGAATATCGCAAAAATCGCGGACTCTTGCCTATTTCTTCTCCTCCTGCGGTATTGATTCAACAAGCGATCGATCCCGTGGTTTCGGGGGTTGGTTTTGGTGCGGATCCGGTGACGGGACGGCGCAATATTATGGTTATTAGTTCGGTATATGGTTTGGGTACATCTCTCGTATCGGGGGAGAGTGATGCGGATACTTTTTATTTAGATCGTCAGGGTAGTATCATTCAGCTTCAAATTGCGAAGAAAGAAAAGAAACACCGGCTAAAATCTGGATTGGAATCAGGGATTGCGATCGCAGAAGTTCCAGCAACTTTAAGCAAAAAATCTAGTTTAACTACGGAGCAAATTCAAGAAATTTATAAGTTAGTCCTGCGCTGTAATCAAACTTTTGGCAGTCCCCAAGATATTGAATGGGCAATTGTTAGCGATCGCCTGTATATTCTCCAATCTCGTCCGATCACTGCTCTCCCGAAAATTGCTCGACCGACAGGGACTTATAATCTTTGGGATAATAGCAATATTGCGGAGAGTTACAATGGTGTAACGACACCGCTTACTTTTTCTTTTGCTCGTCGTGCTTATACGGAAGTTTATCGGCAATTCTGTCTTTTATTAGGGGTTTCTCCGAAAACGATCGCCCAAAACGATCGCGTTTTTCGGAACATGTTGGGCTTTATCCAAGGGAGAATTTATTACAATTTATTGAACTGGTATCGCGTTCTCGCTTTACTACCCGGATTTCGCATTAATCGCCAGTTCATGGAGCAGATGATGGGGGTAAAAGAATCCCTACCTGATGAGGTTATTCGAGAATTACAGCACAGCAGTTGGCGCGATCGCTTGCAGGATAGCTGGCGAATTGTTGTAACTGCGATCGGGTTGATTAAAAATTATTTTCTTCTTCCTTATAAAATCAAAAGGTTCTATCAAAGATTAGAGAAGAGTTTACAGGTATCGGTTGGCGATCGATCCCCCCTAACCCCCCTTAATAAGGGGGAGAAAGAGCAAACAAAAACTAACACTTCGGCAAAGCTCAGTGCAAGCAATCAATACCCCACGACTTCGGACGAACTCGTAGCATATTACCGTCAGATTGAAGGAGAATTATTGACCCATTGGGATGCGCCTTTGATTAATGATTTTTTTGCCATGATTTTTTATGGGGTATTGCGTCGGTTGACGGAAAAATGGTGCGGGGATGAAACGGGGACGATGCAACACGATTTACTCGCGGGACAGGGGAAAATTATCAGCACGGAACCGGCGAGGAGAATGCGGAAAATGGCAGCGATCGCATCCCAGAATGAAGCATTTATCAAAATCCTCTGTCAGGGTAGCGTAGAGACGATTTTAGCGGCAATAGAGACAATGCCAGAGTTCCGATCGCGATACCGAGATTATTTAATTCGTTTCAGCGATCGCTGTTTGGAAGAACTCAAATTAGAAAGCCCCACTCTCGCTGATAATCCTTTACCTTTGTTGCGTGCGATCGGTATTTTGGCAAAATCTGCCCCATCAACTCCTACCCAAACTGAAACCCCTAACCCAACACCATTAAAAATTCGTCGTGCTTTGCGATCGCATCCTTTGCGGCGAATTGTTTTTCATTGGGTGTTAGATAATGCGCGGAAACGGGTGCGCGATCGCGAAAATCTTCGCTTTGAAAGAACGCGGGTTTTTGGACGGGCGAGACAAGTTTTTCTAGCATTGGGACGCTGCTTTTTTGTGGCGGATTTTTTAGAGCAACCTGAAGATATATTTTACCTCGAAGTTGACGAAGTTATGAGGATGATAGAAGGGACGGCAACCTGTACAAATTTGAGGGGGTTGGTTGCAGTTCGTAAGGTTGAGTTTGAAGGCTATCGAGAAGGAAAACAACCGAGCGATCGCTTTGAAACTTACGGGATTCCCTACCTGGAAGGACAGCCTTTAGAACGTCTTTTTGCTCCTGCTTCTTCAGAAGATTCTCAGCAAGGAATCGGCTGTTCTCCGGGAATCGTTCGCGGGACGGTACGAGTAATTGAAAACCCTCAACAAGTTTTAGATCGAAATAATGCTTTGACTTTACAACCCGGTACAATTTTAGTAGCAGGACGTACCGATCCCGGTTGGATTTTGCTCTTTCCTGCGGCTGCGGGAATATTAGTGGAACGAGGGAGTGTTTTATCCCATGCGGCTATTGTTTCTCGTGAGTTAGGCATTCCCGCGATCGTTTCTATTCCGGGAGTCACAAAGTGGTTAAAAGATGGCGATCGCGTTGAATTTGATGGCAGTACGGGTAAAATTTATAAATTGAAAGATTAGGCGATCGCACAATGGCGTAATGCTTGCGCCTGCAATGCGCGATCGCGTTAAAATAAAGCAAAGGACATCTTTTCTCGCGCAATGACCAATCTACCCACAGATCGTGCAACAACCCTCAAAGAAGCCTTTCGCAAATGTGATGTCGTTCCTTTGGAAGGGGATAATCTTGATAAGTATTATGTCGATCTTTCGGATGTTCGCAGGACTGAGGCAATTGATGAAATCAATGGGATGTTAGAATTTCTTGAATCGGGTAAATTTGAAACCGTTGTATTTACGGGACATCGCGGGAGTGGCAAAAGTACGGAACTCAGACGATTAGAGCGAGAATGGCAGAAAGATTATAAGGTGATTTATCTAGAAATTAATGAAGAAACGGATATTAATGATGCGACTTATACCGATCTCTATCTCATTGTTATCAAACAAGTCGAATTTACATTGCGGCAGTTGGGTTTAAGATTTGATAAGAATCTCTTGACAAATTTTGAGAATTGGTTCAAGGAAGTGACGAAAGAAAGTGAAGAAACGGTAGAGCGATCGGTTAGCGTTTCTGGTGAGGCATCTTTGGGTGCAGATGCTCCTTTTTTAGCAAAGTTATTGGTGAAATTGTTAGCACAAATTCGGGCAAATTCAAAGGACAAGAAAACAATCCGGCAGACTTTAGAGCAGGATGTTTCGCGTTTGAAGACGGATATTAATAATTTGTTGACAGATGGAACGCAGAAACTTATTAAAAAGTTCGCGCAAGCAGGAAAATATCAAAAAGGATTCTTGATTATTTTCGATAATATGGATTTATTTCCTCCAGAAGTTGGCGATCGCTTATTTTTTGATTATGCGGCGCAGTTACAAGGACTCAATTGTACGTTAGTTTATACGGTGCCGATTTCCGTACTTTGTTCGCCGAAAAATGCCAGCAATACTTTTGTTAGTCCGAATGTTATGCCGATGGTGAATATTTATCGTTTTGAGAAAGCTCGAATCGATCTCGAATATGATGATAGGGGGGTGAATGCGATCGCGCAATTAATTGAAAAACGAGTGGATATTGATGCGGTTTTTGAGTCGCGGGAACAGTTACTCGAATTAGCTAGAATGAGCGGGGGTCACGTGCGTCTGTTAATCCAAATGATGCGGAGGGCTTGTCTGACGGCAAATACGCGCCAACATGATAAAATTACGGCAGAAGATGTCGAGTATGCGGTACAGCAAGAACAGTTTAATTTTGAGCGTTTTATCCCAGAGGATCATTATGCAATTTTAGCGAAAGTGTGTGTGCAAAAGGATATGGAGAAAAATGAAATCTATCAGTTAATGTTATTTAATGTTTCGGTTTTGGAATATCAAGGAGAGACCCGATGGAATTATCCCAATCCTATTGTTAAGCGAATTGAGAAATTTAAAAATGCAGTTGACGATCTTCAAGCGGGAGAGAATCAGTAATGGAAGAAACCAAAATATTAAACGATTCAGACCGATTTATCGAATACAATCAAGAATCGTTTCAAGAGTTGTTGAGTTTTATTGATTTTGCTGAAGAAGATGATTTTACTTTAGGTTTTATTGAAATCAATTTTGCACCGGAGATTGATATTTTAGTAGAACGTTTGCGACAGCATTTTCCAGAGGAGGAGGAGGTTCAATTTGAGGTTTTCTCCTTTCCCGATCCCGGTCTGCGGTTCTTACGAGATGTATTAAAGGAAGAAATTCCCAGACGTAATATCGATCCAAATAAGAAGACAGTTTTGATAATTCGCGATTTAGAATATTCGATTGGAGTTTATGGGAGTTATCCCCCTGTTTTGGCAGATCTTAATTATGTTCGCAATGCCTATAAACTCTATGTGCCTCATCCGATGTTGTTCGTTTTGCCGGATTTTGCGATAACTCGCGTCATTCGCTTTGCTCCGGATTTTTGGGACTGGCGATCGTGTTTCTTTCGGTTTAAAACGACTCAGGAAACAAGAGAGTTTTTTGAAAAAAACACTCTAAAATTTGATGGATATATTGAAGGTTTGAGTGTATGTGAAAAGCAGAAAAAAATAGATAACTATCACCGACTTTTAATGGAATATCATCCTACTGGTAAATTGATAGAGGAGGAAGAGAATCAAAAATATGGTGTTATTCTCTACAAGTTAGGCGAAGTTTATGAAAGTCAAGGAAATTATGAAAAAGCAAGAAAGTATCTTGAAGAGGCACTAGAACTTGCAACTCGAACAAATAATTTGAATTTGAAAGGTAAAAGTATAAGTTATTTTGGATTGTGTGATTATCGTCAAGGGAAATTTAAGGAAGCCATTATTTCCAACGAACAATCTTTAAATATTGCACGGGAAATTGAAGATTTTGAACAGGAAGCTAGAGCATTAAATAATCTAGGGAATGTCTATGCATCTCAAGGAGAATACAGTCAAGCAATTAAATATTATCAGCAATCTTTGGAGATTAGACGAGAAATTGGCGATCGCTATGGTATTGCATCTTCTCTCAATAATCTAGGGAATGTCTATGCATCTCAAGGAGAATACAGTCAAGCAATTAAATATTATCAGCAATCTTTGGAGATTAGACGAGAAATTGGCGATCGCTATGGTATTGCATCTTCTCTCAATAATC
>JBCCVR010000037.1:0-41101 GCA_039194995.1 Cyanobacteria bacterium P01_E01_bin.42
ATTGAGTTTGAATCGCCTCAATAATTGTGTTTTGCTCAAATTTCCTGAAGTAGCGCAAATCTTTGAGGGCATCTGATGTAAATTCAATTTCGTACATTGAAGCCAAAGAGGCATTGTAATACTATTTTATCGCGATCGAGACACCATTACATTAAGTTTCTCGATCAAAGCAATGGGGACAGGTTTGACCTGCTCCCCAAAAATATATTTTTAATCTTTATTAAAAAGTATTTCTTCACCAGGATCGAAAGGTTCAAATACTTTTAATTGTTCTTGAAGCCATACACGGAATTCTTCTTCATCAATCTCATCCTCTTTTGGAATAAATCCCCATTCATTCCAACATCTCGCAACCATATATTTCCATTCATCAGCCATTGTAATCAATGCAGGATGAGCGCAAAATATACGAGCCGCGTAACTACATTCTATTGCTGCCGCAGAGACATGGCTAAAATGACACTCTCCTGCAACATAAAACCTAGCCCTAGCAATCATTTCGCGAAATTCTGGAAAATCTCCCGGATATGGCTTACCCAATATAGGTCTACCTAATATTGACATTGATAAAACAGCACTCCATAGAAAGCACGTAGATGTACAATTATTGTAATTATATTCCCCCTAGATTACTCTGAATCAAATAAAATTGTATCCAAATTCTAAAACTCAATCGGGACGGAATATTTAGCGAAAGCAACCAGATATAGATATAGTTACGATGCAACTTTAATTCTCCCCCTTCTGATGCGATAGAGGATTCGATCGACTGTGCGAAGATCTTCTTCTTCAAGATTCTCGTTGAGAAAAGCAACCATTAACGTTAAGCGATCGCTCAAGGTTAAAATACCCGTTTCGGCAATTGAAGCGGAAATTTCATCGATTGTACGGAGAGAGAAAATATCTAGCATGATTTCGCAGGCGTTTCCAATACTTTAATCTTCGCAAATTAGGCAAACATTTTAAGTGACGAATATAAGATAATAATAAGAGCCTCATCGCACTTTCTTGGATAACTCGATCAAATTCAAGCGTGACAAAGATTTCAAGTTTAAGGCGATGTAAAACAATCAATGATGTGAGGTAGATCGCTATAAGCAAAAAAAAGTCCCCGATCGCAAAACCGAGGACAAGAACTCAAGTGAAAAATTAACAGCGATCGCGCTATCAATTGGGAACGAATTGGGTAACAACTCGCTTATTATTTCCCCGCGTTACCGTGACGCGATCGAGATCGATTTCTCCCACTGCGCGAGTTCCCGTCATTTCCAAGGGCGGATTCGACTGCTTGTAAATCACATTCCCTTGCGCGTCAATTTGCCGCAGATCCATCGCCCAAACTGCTTCGTTGGCATATAAATCCGCCTGCCTGCGAGCATTAATGCCTCGCACTCCTCCTTGCAAGCGGGCAACATTTTCCTCTAAATTCACTAACCCCTCATTGGCGGTAATGACTGTATTTTCTTGGTTGTGAACGATGCGGATGGGTTGATTGGCTAAAACCGTCCGTCCCGGCATATTCCAAATAATTGCATTTGAGGCAATTTGCACGGGGGGATCGACAGAATTAGAACGAGCATTTTGCTGTAATACCACCACCTGCGTCTCTAAATTCATTTCTGCTTTATCGGCAAAAATGCGATCGGTAATGTTTTCGTTTTCATCGTAGCGATCGGCTTGGATGGGAGTCTCGCTAATCAATTTCTTTTCGGGAAGCTGCCAGATGGCTTTATCGGTTTTGAATTGCATCGGGGTTTTCGTACCCGTGGCGATCGCATTTCCCCGGAGTTCCAATCTCTGAGTCAAACTAAAATAATGCCCTTCATCCGCCGTTACTTCTAAGTCTTCGTGAGAAATTTGCATATTCTTGCGGGCAATAATTAAATTTTCGCGTACGAACCATTCAATCTCATCGCAACGCACGATCGCCTCGTTGCGAAGATCCCGCACGATGACGTTATCTCGCAAAATCATTTTTTCCCCATCATTCACCATCTCGCCGCGATCGCCCTGCAATTGCACGATCAGTTCATCCTTTTGCCAGACATTACCCGTCACCGTCTCAAAATTGGCACTCTGACCATCTTCGCTATAAGTGACATCTTTGCCATTGATACGCCAAAGTAATTCTCCCGTTTCATCGGTATTCTCAATCGTGGCATCATCGAGAACCGATTGCCGATTCGTGATGGGAGTCTGTTGGGGTTGAGGGGGATCGAAAGAACGAAGAGGTTGACAAGCACTCAAACTCAATCCAATTGACAATGCGCTCGCCAAATACCGCCAGCGCATTGTTTTACGATTATTGACATCCTTAGTGACATTTTCGTATCGATGATTCATTCTCGATTACCCGCGATGGATTGATTGTTCCCTCTCCATCATTATTCTCTATCATTACTCGTCATTCAGGATTTTAATTCCCGGAAAGGCGCGATGGTGATAGCTGCTGGCATCCGAGCGAGAATTTTTCTGGATGTCTTCCTTAATTTGATCCAAGTCGATATAGCGATCGGCGACATTGATTAAATTATCGCTGGTCATGGAACGCAGACTGATGACTTCCACCCTTGCTCCTCGGTAGCTGACGGCATCGACGGCATAGGCTAAATCACCATCACCGCTCACCAACACGGCAGTATCGTAAGCATGAACTAAGGCCATCATGTCTACGGCAATTTCTACATCGAGATTAGCTTTTTTCGAGCCATCGGGCAGTTGTACCAAATCTTTGGCAATGACGCGGTAGCCATTGCGTCGCATCCACAAGAGAAAGCCTTGCTGCTTTTCGTTAGAGCGATCGACTCCGGTATAGAAAAACGCTCGTAATAGTCTCGAACCGGCAGTTAAACGATACAACAGCTTGGTATAGTCGATTTCCAATCCTAGCTGCAAGGCAGCATAAAATAGGTTTGAACCGTCTATGAATATCGCCACTCGTCCTCGATTTTCCAGGACTTGTTCTGGCGTAAAGATCGGATCTTCGCCAAAACTTTCATCTAACATGATTTCCATTCCTCGTTTATTAAATAGGGTTTTGTTATTGGTTTTATCGCTCTGGCATCACCACCAAAATTAGAACCAGCGTTGAACTTTTGGCGAACATTTTGGACGGCGATCGCTTTCTTCATTATTTCTCCTGTATTAATTCATGACAGGATGCTCTATGGGGAGACCTTATGGATTTGAGTCCGAATCCGGCAGTTCCAATTTTTGAAAAATCGGCCGGGGTCGATTAAGGGGTTGACCCCCTGCTAGAAACCCCCAACAACTGTGCTTGACAAATAATTCGGGTTGATTGATAGTCGTTCGATTATTAAAGTCAAGTTCAAAACCGAGTTGTTGGTAGATGTCACCGCATAGATTGGGAATAATGGGCGAAAGAAGATAAGCACAGAGTCTAATTGATTCTAGAACAGCATACAAAACCCGTTCTACCTCGTCCTGTTGCTTTTGTTTGTATAAACTCCAAGGGGCTTGCTCGTCGATATACTTATTACAGGCTCGAATTAAGTTAAAGATTTCTTCACAAACTTGACTGAAATTTAAAGATTCATAGGCTTCAATAACGGGATCTCTTAAACTGACTCCCATGGATTTTAAAGGATGATCCTCGGAAAGATCGGTCACTGCGACCTTGGGAACTTGACTTTGGCAATATTTTTTAGTCATTCCCAAACTCCGATTGAGTAAATTCCCGAGATCGTTGGCTAAATCCGCATTGAGAACGTTAATAAAGCGGATTTCATTAAAATCTCCATCTTGTCCGAGTTCGATTTCCTTGAGGAAATAGTAGCGCACGGCATCGCTTCCATAGCGATCGATTAGGGCGATCGGATCGATGGTATTTCCCAAGGCTTTCCCCATTTTTCTGCCGTCTTTGGTGAGAAAACCATGACCGAATACCTTAGCAGGTAAGGAAATTCCGGCAGACATTAACATCGCCGGCCAATAGACGGCGTGAAATCTTAAAATATCCTTGCCAATGAGATGAATATTCATCGGCCAGTAGGTCTTCAAGGCGTTTTCTAGGGTCGGATCGTCTTCTGGGTCAAGAAGGGCAGTGACATAGCCGAGAAGCGCATCAAACCAAACGTAAATTGTATGTTTGGGATCGTTCGGAAGGGGAAAACCCCATTCAACGTTAATGCGGGAAATGGAAAAATCTTGCAGCCCGCGTTTGACAAAACTCAACACTTCATTCCGACGGCTTTCCGGTTGAATAAAGTCTGGATTGTCTTTGTAGAGTTGTTCTAACTTTTCTTGATACTGAGAGAGGCGGAAAAAATAATTATCCTCATCGCGCCACTCTACTTTTTGATTGGTATGGATGGAACAGTAACCCCCTTCGAGAAGTTCTCGCTCTTCTTTAAATTCTTCACAGGATACGCAGTACCAGCCTTGTTGCTTAGCGAGGTATATATCGCCGCGATCGAGGACTCGAGCGAAGAACTCTTTGACGATCGCGTGATGTTTGGGGGCAGTGGTGCGACTGAAGCGATCGTATTGAATATTCAGTTTTTGCCAAAGTGCGTCAAAACTGGCGGCGATCGCATCGCAGTGTTGCTGGGGGTCAATTCCCTGTTTTTCAGCCGCACGCTGAATCTTCTGTCCGTGTTCGTCGGTTCCCGTAATCATGAGGACGGAATGGCCTTGCAGGCGGTGAAAACGCGCGATAACATCTGCCACCATTGTTGTGTAAGCGCTCCCGATGTGGGGAGCGGCATTAACGTAATAGAGGGGGGTCGTAATCGCAAATTTTACAGTTTCAGGCTGATTCGTCATGAGAAGAAACGGGACGCACGGATAAATCGAATGGGGAGATTGCTATTTCCCTAGAGATTCCTCATTGTAATCGTTTTTTGTCTAAATCCACCCTCGACCGATCGGAAATAATAGGCCAAACTCTCAAAGAAAATAATTTCTGCTCAATTTCGAGTTACTATCGGTACAAATTTGCTTTTTAGTAATTTTATAAGAGTCTCGGATTGAGTAATTCTCAGGGATTTCCCCTCGATTTATCTTGTTTTCCCCCGTAAAAATCTCGCAAGATATAATTCAAACAATCAATTTATAATTTTTTTCGTGTCTGGGGACAACAAAGAGAGAGTGATTCTTTTCAACTTTTAAACTTAGAAATAAAAGATTGGGGATCCGTGACATGAGGATCCCCAATCTAAAATTCTCTATTTTTGACCCGCGATCGCTCGGGAAGTGTTGTTCCTAAAAGGGATAGCTCATCACGCGCACGTTTGGACCGTCTTGAGGAATATTGCCAGGAGACAGGGAGAGCGTGCTGCCGATGCGATTAACGGGAAATCCCGGTATCAAGTTTAAAAAGTCATCGACGGGAACGATATCGCAGGTGGGAAGATCGGCGGCTTGGGTGCGGTAATGGGTGGGCACGACGATTTTAGGATTGATGGTTCGCACGGCTTGTAAGGCTTCTTGGGGGTTATAGGCTTTTACGCCGCCACCGACGGGAACAAAGGCCACATCCGGACGACCCATGAGAATTTTATGTTCGACCTCAACGGGAGCCGCCGCCCCGCCCATATGGAGGATGCGAACGCCGCCTTGAGTCCAACTCCAAGCAACATTGATGCCGAATTGCCGTCCGCCCTTGCGATCGTGGGCGATCGCGATACCTTGGAATTGTTGCCCCCTCACTTGATAGGAGCCCGGTTCGAATAAAATATCCGGATTTCCCGGAACGCCTTGGGGTGAACCTTCATCAAACAGTCGCGAACTGAGCAAAACCGTATCGGCAGGAACTTGGGGGGGACGATAGCCCACGGTGCAGCCTACATCAAGATCGCGAAAGGGATTGACTAAGATGCGCCGACCGCCACCGGAGAAAAGAAAGCAGGTGTGACCCAAATAGGTCACGTTAACCCCCCCGGATTGACCTCGGGCGGGCAGCCATTGGGAACTCCCCGCAATCCCCAAACCACTCAGAACGCTTATGCCCGCATAGCGGATTAATTGTCGCCGTTTCATAACAATATTGTGTCTTCGTTTTTATCAGTCACCAGTCACCAGTCACCAGTTCGGTAGGAACGATCTTGACTGTTGCCTGTTATCTATTGACCGTTCAAAGATTGTAAGAAATTTCGTAACAGTTGTTTACCGGAGGCGGTTAAAACACTCTCGGGATGGAATTGAACCCCTTGAATATGGGGGTAGTCCCGATGGCGGATTCCCATGATCGTCTCGTCTTCCGATCGCGCCGTCACTTCGAGAACGTCTGGTAGGGTCTCGCGATCGACCGCCAAACTGTGATAGCGGGTGGCTTCGAAAGGCGTATCGATATTGGCAAAAATCCCTGCATTCTCGTGATAAATTGCTGAGACTTTACCGTGCATGAGAACGGGGGCGGAGATAATTTTACCGCCAAAGGCGCTGGCGATGCTTTGATGGCCCAAACAGACCCCTAAAATCGGCACGGTGCTGCCCAATTCGCGAATTAAATCGACAGAGATTCCCGCACTTTCGGGACGACCGGGGCCCGGAGAAATGACAACCCCATCAGGAGCTATCTCCCGCAGGGTTTTCAGATCGATACAATCGTTGCGATAGACGCGAATCTCTTTAGCAATGGGGAATTCGCTGCCTAATTCACCAAGGTACTGAACTAAGTTATAGGTAAAGCTATCGTAATTATCGATGACCAGAATCAATAGAAATACTCCCGAGCGCGTTTAGATGAGAAGCAATCGTGCGGCTAAGGGGGGCAGTAGGAGCAATCCAGCGACGAAAATCGCTGCGATCGCGGAGATCAATACGGCTCCGGCGGCACAATCTTTAGCAATTTTAGCGAGTTCGTGGTAGGTTTTCTGCACGGTCAAATCGACAACGGACTCGATCGCCGTGTTTAAAAGTTCTAACACCATCACGAGGGCGCAAGTCAAGCCGATGACTGCCATTTCAATGGTTGAAATCCCGAGGAAGAGTCCCAGGCTAACGGCTACTATTGCGATCGCCACGTGGATGCGAAAATTGCGCTGGGTGACAAATGCGTAGCGCACCCCCGCCCAAGCATATTTAAAACTGAGGAACAAATTCGCGGCGACTTGCCACGCTAAATCTCGATTGGGTTGACCGGGTTTTGCTGTTGTCCCCAGCGAGAAAAGCGAAGCAGGAGAAGATGTTGCTTCTGCGCTGGTATTGAGGGGTTGTTGGTAAGTCATGAGCGGATCGATCCGATTGAAACAGTGTAAGAAAGGGCGATCGAATGGGATCGTCGTTAGGAATGATAAGACTTATTATTTTTTGTGCAGGCAGGGGGGTTTCTCCTGTCATCCCAGTTGTAGCACCGATCGGGCAAATTTACCGATCGCTTTCGAACAATCCCGCTATTTTCAGCAAAATTCGCTGCCGATCCAGCATTTTCCGCAAGTTTTCTTCATCGGGATGATCCCAACCCAGCAGGTGCAAAAAGCCGTGAGAAGCCAGCCATGCCAGTTCTATTTTCAGAGAATGACCCTGCTGAATGGCTTGGCGGGCAGCGGTTTCCACGGAAATGACGATATCGCCTAAATAGATTGGTTCGCCTTCAAGTTCTGCTTGGGGAAAATCGACTTCCAAAGCAGCAAAAGCGAGAACGTCTGTGGGAGCGTCCTTCTGACGATAGCGAGCATTCAGGCTTCGTATTTCGCGATCGCTACTCAAGCGCAGACTCACTTCCCAACTGTCCCCCTGCGACATTTCTTCTACCACCGCCTCACTCCAAATTTGCCACCATTCCTGCCACATTTGTTCGGAAATCGGCGATTCTGGGAAATCGGGATGGGGAAAGAAGTAATCTTGAACAACGAGGTTGTTTGTTGTTTGTTGTTTGTTGCTCTTCCCCTCTTGCTCTCCCCCTCTTGGGAGGGGGCTGGGGGGTGGGTTATTGGTTGTTTGGGGTTGAGTCGTTTTTGGCTCGTTAATCATCGAGTTAGGTAGGAAATACCGATCAGAAATCCTAAAACGCCAAGAGTGGAGAGGAAAAAGTGAAAGAGGGATTTTCCCCGCTTGCGAACCATATTGCGCATGGCTAATTTAACGTAGCTGGGAGGGGGTTCTGCGGGCGTTTCTGTTTCTGCTGCGGTTGTTTCCGTTGTTGTGCTATTAGCACTGTCTGGCGTTTCGAGGGTGGGGGATTCTGAAACTGAGTTATCGGGTGTGGAAGAAGATGTCATGAGAATTTTTGGGCGATTGTGAACTGAGTCTTCAAGGTGATGGCAAAATCATCAACTGATTGCCGCGTGGTTGAGACATACTCTTAATGTATATTTTTGTAACAGATTTTGGTCTTTCTGTCTGGGAATCTCTCATGATTCTGGGAAGATTGAGGCGATCGCCCGCGAGATTGCCCTTAAATTGATAGATATAATGCGAATGTTCTTCGCGATCGACACGAGCAGGCTATGAATATTTACTTTTCTGTTTTTGTAGTTCTGACTTTTTAAAGGGAGAAGGATGCCCGCCAAGCGGGAGAAAAATCGTCAAAACTTCTCCTTTTTTAGGGCGCTGGCGAATGGTTAATTTTCCGCCCAATATCTGAAAAAGATTTTTAGTCACATCGAGATTTAAACTCAAATTTCCTGTTTCCGGTTGAAACATGAGTAATTGTCCCATTGATTTTAAAGAATTCGTTAATGAGACATTTTCGGAGACCAATTGCAATTTTAATTGATGCCCTGCGGTGGCAACTTGAACTTGTAATTGTCCTCCTGTGGGTAAACTGCGCGTGAAACTTTCCATCAGTCCCGAAAGAACGCGACCTAACATTTCTGGATTGCTGACAACAGTAGGTAATTGTTCCGGAAGCAAGACATCGAGGGTAACATTACGTCCTTGTGCCTGTTTTTTCCAACGGGGAATATTTTGTTGAATAATATGATTGAGAGAAATCGGCACTAATTGAACGTTTTTCGATCGCATCGGCTTGCTTTCTAACTCTGCTGCTCGGAAAATCAGTTCCATACGATCGATCTGTTCGGTACATTCGCGATCGATAATTTCCAAACGTTCGATCGCTTTTGAGGACAAATTTTCCCGTTTTTTTAATAACAATCGCGTCAGCATTCGGATTGTCGTCAAGGGGGTGCGGATTTCGTGGGTTAGTGCTTGTAAGAGTTCGACTTCTGAAATACTATCTTCATCTAGGGATTTTTCAGTTTCTTGTTTCTGACAGGAAACATCTGCCGTTGCTTGCACGGAAATTAGGGGAGATTCGTGGGGTAAATTGGCTAAAAGGTGACGACTGAAAGCCGTAACGAGGCGATAGTCTGGCGAAGGAGGGACGAAGCGATCGGCTATTTTGTCAAGGGGGGGAATGCGATCGCTACACAGCAGGAGAAGGCGCGATCGTAAGGTTTGCCAAGCGAGGTTTACGATTTCGGGATCGAAAGAAAAGCGAAATTTCAATTCTCCGCTTATCCCTTTTCCCAGTACGAGAACTAAGCCAAAATGAGCGGTTAAGGCGAGACAAAATTTCTCGCTGGCAAGGGGATCGGCAATTAAGAGAGGATACTCTGAAAGCGTTGGTAATATTTCCCGCGATTGACAAAAGGCGGCAGGGAGAGAGAATTGGGTTTGACGTTTTGGGGTAAATATCCCCATTTTTAAACAAGACAATAATTCTTTCTTACATAAAACCGGACTCGATCCAGATAGAATCAATCCTTGACATTCGCTAGTATCTGTGGGGATGAATTTTGATAATAATTGTTCTAATGCCGCGATCGCACCATACCACTGACTTTCTACTTTTAATAAGCGATCGATCGGGTACAAAGAATCCGACCGGGAATCATTTTCACTTTGTTCCCAAGAAAACTCGCTTTTTTCTACCACTTGACTGAGAGTGGGTAATGACCAGTTTAGTGCAACCATTCCTCTCTACCCTTAACAAAAACTTTGTGTTTGAAGGTTATAATATCCCTCCGATCGATCTGATATTAACGCTTTCGTTGGTTATACCATAGTAGGAAAACCGAACATATTGGTTATTAGTTATTGGTTGTTAGTTGTTGGTTGCTTCTCTCGTGTTTTCCCTCTCTTGCTCTCCTCCTCTTGCGAGGGGGTTGGGGGGTGGGTTATTATTTGTATTAGGTTTGAGCTAATTTTTGAAGAACTTTTATAAACAGTTGGATGATAATTTCCTCGCTGTTATCGCGAATAAAAATTTTAAAATTGGGATGAGAATTAATTTCAATTAACCAGAGACGATCGCGGCGATCGCGAGCAATATCAAATCCACCATAACCGATATCGAGATGAGTAAAAACAGGCGCGATAAAGTTTTGAATTTCGGCGATGAGATTGCGATCGCTAATATACTTAGCCTTTGCACCTTCCCAGTGTAATGGGCTTAAATTGCCTGTAAATGTTGCATTTTTGTTATCTTTCTCGTAAAGTAAAATCACTTCTCCCTCTAAAAATATAGCTCGATATTCATTTTTAATATCAATATATTCTTGCACCAAAGCGACATAGTCACTATTTTTACTATTAATATCAAAAATTGTTTTCAGTGCGTTTATAGTTTCATGTTCGTGGCGACATAAGAAAACATTATCCCCCGACGATCCTCGGTTTCTTTTGACGATCGCAGGATAAGGAAAATGCGTTTTGATCTCTGTCACAATTTTCTCAATTGTATCAAAATGTAAATATTGCTTGTATTTTTCGTCACAAAATGGGGTTAAAAAAGCTAGGGTTTTGGGACTATTAGCGCAATCTTTCAGGAGTTGGTAAGTATATTCTTTATCAATAAGGATTTTGGCGATCGTTTGACTGACGATCGGAACGGTATAGTTAACAAAATAATAATCTTGATGCAAACGAACTCGAATTAAGTTTTGTGCGGGATGCAGGATATCGTACTTGACATCGAGTCTTTTACAAGCCTCAATTAAAAGACGAATATTTGTTAACATATGGCTTCTCTTTATTGATGAATTGTTAAAACTGCTTGTATTTCTAACTTTGGCTTTATTATAGTAAGCACGATAGGTCGGCAGATTGAATATTACCATGACACACAACTATAGCATCAAAAGATTAGCTCTAGCTGCATTGGGAATCATCTGTTTTGCATGGGGAGTCACTCGACACTCTCCCATTAACAGTCAAAATTTCGATACTTTTCTACGTCAACCGCCACGATATTGTCCGGAAGATGGAGGAAGCGGGGAAACTTTGGTTCGCTATGTCACGGAAAGTTTTTATATTTACCTTTGTCAAGGCGGTCGCAGGCGCGATCGAGACGAGCCTGACAATACTTTAGATTACTTTAGCATCAATCGTCAGAATCCCCATGAATTTGTCAGATTAGCTGCATTTCGTGGCGAGAATGAGAATGAATATTATGCCAGAGATGCGATCTCGCTTTACCAAATCGATCCTTCTCAATTAACGATTATTGAGAATGGTAAAACAATATTAACAGAAACCGTTCGTTCTTGTATTAGAAATGATATAACGTTGTGCGATGGAACATTTGTATATGATTCTGAAGAAGGCAATGCCTTTGAACCCTTTGGACAATGGCCACCGCGTTCTTCAGAATTGAAACGTTTTTTGGGTCGCAATACTCAACTGGTTGCTCAATTTCTGGAAGATTTGGATTATTCTGCCATATTTCATCGAGATTCGACCCTAGGGAAAATGTACGTCGATACCCAGAGAGGAATACTGGTTTTCTGGTTTAATCTCGATACAAATGAATCTATTTATCGCGTAGAATTCTATTGAAATTCGGTAAAATAAGAAGCGAACATTTATTCATTCCCTAAATCGAAATTAATTTCTCGTTTACTAAAGGGTAAATCTTGATTAATGGCATCAATTTCTTGCTGTTCCATGTCGTTAATTTCGCCAATATAAGAGCAAAGAATTTTACGCATTTTCTCATCATAGAATCGATGCAAACTATGATTAGGGGTTGCTGGAAACCCTCGGCGGCGCTTGTGTCGTCCTCCAGCACCTGGATCGAACATTTGAATGCCTTGAGAAATTGCCCATTCAATCGGTTTATAATAGCAGGCTTCAAAATGCAAACAGTCAAACTCTTCAAAACTCCCCCAATATCGTCCGTAAAGGTTAGTTCCTTTGCGTAGACAGAAAGACATTCCTACAGGTTTTTTGGAGTCTTTTTCGTCTAGATAGGCAGCAAAAAGAACAATGCGATCGCTATATTTGGGATAGAGTTGTTCGAAAAACTTCTTGGTTAAATACTGACTCCCCCAATAAAATTTACGACAAGTACTGCTGTAAAATTGAAAAATCATGGGATAGAGAAAATGGGGAATTTCTTCACCGACATGAACTTCCATGCGTAATTCAGCTTTGGTGACGGCTTTTCTTTCCCGTTTGATGTTGCGTCGCTGATTGGCATTAAATACTTTTAAATAGTCATCAAATGTGGTAAAGTCACGATTGCCCCAGATGTAACTGTGATGCAACCAACTGCTAAATCCGTGACGTTCCATCACCTCGCGCCATTGGGGATCGACAAAGAGAAAATTGCATCCCGAAAGTTGATTGCGATCGCAAAAATGGTCGATCGCTGCCACCATCATTTCCGTTAAAATATCTTCATTTTCTCCCGGTGCAATCAAGAAACGATAGCCAACTGCTGGAGTAAACGGAGTCATTCCCAATAACTTGGGGTAGTAAGAAACCCCCAACCGATGCGCCAGATCTCCCCATTGGTGGTCGAAAACGAACTCGCCGTAACTGTGTCCTTTCAAATACAAAGGTGCTGCCGCAACCAAAGTGCGATCGCGCCATACGGTCAAATGACAAGGTTGCCATCCCGTTTTGGCTGTAGCGCTACGGGAAGTTTCGATATTATTTAACCACTCCCATTCTAAAAACGGGGTTTCTAAAGGTTGTGCCAGTTCATCCCACGCTTGTTGGGGAATCTCTGATATTTTTTGCAACCAAGTGAGGGTGTACTGAGAGGAAACGTTTTGAACCATGACAACCTGCGAAAGAGTCGATCTCGTTCCTCCTAGGTTAATTCATATTTCTTCATATTTCACGGTTTTTGAGAACATTTTTTTGAAAAAGACAATCAAAGATCGGGATCTCCCGATTTGAGAATGCAGTATCGTGGCATTATTACAATAGTTTACAATCTCTACGCAATTGTTCTTGCTGGCGCTATTAGCATTATCTTGAAATTTCATAAAGTGAGGACGTGGCGATCTGTAAAGCGTCATTCGGCAATCGCGAAATAAAAACGAATTTACAGGTTATTTTGCATATTTAGGACGTGGCGATCGCAATATTGTCCCGATCGTTCTTGAAAAATATTCGAAAAAAGAGTCAGCTTAAGATTATCGCTTACTTTTTTCTCCAATTGATATGTCCTCCGATCTAAACCGTCCTTTACGGTTAGAAATTGTTGTCGATGCTTCACAATCCGAACTATTAGCGGGTTTAGATTATTGGTTGCGTTTGGGTTTACTTAGCGATCGCCAAATTAGGCAACTTAGTCAGCGTTATTTAACCTGTTCTATTCCCGAACCCGTTATTGTTGAAAAACCAGAAGTAGATTCGAACAAATTATCAACACGAGAACTCGATCGCATTCCCATCCCTATTCCACTAAGCAGACAACCTGCAATTCAAAGTACAGCATCTTCTCAAAGTGTTTCACCGAGAAAAGAACTCGTAACCCGAAGCATTAAATCTTCTCAACCTTCAGGAATCGAGAAAATATTCCAATCTTTCAAAGAAGAACTGAGTTTACGCTGGCTCTTTTTTCTGGGTATCTTTCTCATCATTATTTCTTCTGGAGTCTTAGCAGCCAGTCAGTGGCAAAATATCTCTGCTTTCGGGCAATATGGCATCTTGTATCTTTATACTTTGATTTTCGGTATTTCTGGATGGTGGACGGGAAAAAATGCCAATTTGAAGTTGACTTCGCAAACCTTAAAAATTGTTTCCCTTTTGCTCATTCCTATCAACTTTATCGCGATGGATAGCTTTGGGTTATGGAGTCATATTATCGGCTGGTTTGTCATTGCGATCGCGACGGTTAGTTTAAGTTCATTACCCTTTTTATTCTCGCGACAGGCGATCGCGATCGAGGCATCTTTATTTCTAGGACTGTGTTATCTCAATTGGGGCTGGAATTTTGCTAGTTTTCCCTTATTTGCAATTTATTTGGGCGCGATCCCGACAGCAATTTTGTTGCAACACAAATTTTCTC
The DNA here is from genome assembly GCA_039194995.1 of Cyanobacteria bacterium P01_E01_bin.42. Lineage (GTDB taxonomy): Bacteria > Cyanobacteriota > Cyanobacteriia > Cyanobacteriales > Spirulinaceae > CCY15215. The sequence goes on from JBCCVR010000037.1 coordinate 14,213, forward strand.
GCACTCAAAAACTCAATCCATCGCAGATTTTTTTCGTTCTTTTTTCTCTGATTGTACTCGTGATTCGCGGTCTCTTCATCGAACAATTACCCTTTGCTCAATTGGGATTAGCGATTGGAATTGGTGGTTGGCTGTGTGCGATCGTTACTCCTTCTCTACAAGGTAAAACCGGATTGGTGAAAAAGCTAGAAATTGTCGGCATTTTCGTCATTATTGCGGGTTGGTCAGTCAGTTTGCAAGAAGCCATAATTTGGCAATCTTTAGTGGCGAGTGGTTTGGGATTTTGGTGCTTTCAAAAAAGACTAAAACGATACTGGCATTGGGGAGATTTACTGGCTTTATTTGCGATCGCTGCTCAAGGATTGGTTTTGTGTGTACGTTTAGTTCCTCTCGACCTTTGGGATCGTTTCTTTACAGCACTAACCAATCTCACAGGATATTATTACACCACAGAATTATTTATCATTAGTGCAGCTTTTGGCTACAGTTTTATCTTTATCGGTTACATGGCAAAACTGTACCGACTCGATAAACTCAATCTTGCTTATTTTGGCGAAGGATTGGCGCTAAGTTTGGGCGGGATAACTTGTTTGGCGGCCATTCTAATGCCTCCGTTACGATCGCTTTCCTTGTTCCTGTGGACGATTTCTTTTCTGATTGTCGCCCATCGCTTTAAAGTTCGCCATCTGCCCATCTATTGCGCTCATATTTTTGGAGCGATCGCAGTTTTTTCCCTGTTACCTTGGCTCTATCCCCATACGGCGATCGAAACCTATGGAATGCTGCTCTCGATCTGGGCGATCGCAGAATGGATCGTCTTTACAAGATTGGAAAAAATGCGGATCGAAGGTCTTGATATATTGCCAGAAACGCGCCTTTCAATCTGGTCTCTAAGTTGTTGGGGTTTGGGATATCTCGGAGCAATTGGCAGTTATTTTTGCGCCTGTATTAGCATTTCTCAAACTCAGACTTCACTAGAACATTCTCTAGTTTGGTTGACCATTCCGCTTGTTGTAACGTTTATTTCTCGGATTGGTTATCCTCGCGATCGCAATATTATCTTCGTAGATTTGGCAGAAGGATTGGCTCTGATATTAGGCGGAGTCACTTGTTTTGCGTTTGCTTTTATGCCATTTTGGCGATCGCTTTCTCTTTTTTTCTGGGCGATTTCTTTTACAATTATTGCCCATCGCCCTCGAGTTCGTCCTTTCTTAATTTATCTGTCCCATCTTTCCGGGGCGATCGCCGTCCTTTCCTTTTTTCCTTGGCTATTTCCCGCACTCAAAACAGAAAATTATGCCTTTATCTTCCTCATTTGGGCGATCGCGGAATGGATGGCTTTTATGGGATTAGAAAAAATCCAGTTTTCAGATAGAGAAGCATTAACAGCAAAACGTCTTTCAATTTGGTCTCTCAGTTGTTGGCATATCGGATTTATTGGCGCGATCGGCAGTTATTCATTTGCCAGCATTCCCCAACAAAGCAACCTCTTAGCAGAACCTGCTTTAGCTTGGTTGCTCGTGCCTCTCACTTTAACGATTACCGCGCGAGTAAGTCCCCCCCGCAGGCAAGAAGCTGTTTTAGGCAGCACGATCGCCCTCCTTGCTATTCAAGCATTACTAATCGAACAACCCGTACCCAGATTAGTGGGTTTGACAGTAGCAACAGGATTAGCGATCGTCAACGCTAACTTCCTGAAGCAAGTCGAGATCGCATTGATTAGTCTCGGTTTTGGATTGGGGTTGGGTACGGCAATCTTGGGGGAGAGAATAGAGGTTGCAGAATGGTCGATCGCAGTGGCAATTGCCGTTTCTTGTCTGTGGGGTTTATATCACTTCTTAAAATCCAAAGAAGGCAATCTCGCAAAAGTCTATCGAAAAGCTGCCGATATTTGGGCGATTATTCTCGCAACAACCCTGCTATCGGGTCTTTCTCTGGCGATCGCATTAGGATACGGGCAACTTATCGCACCCCATTGGGCATTTTTCCTCGCACCGACGATCTTAACTGGGGCAATGGCATTTCGCCGTATATCGCAACCCTCTCACGAAATTCTCTGGGGAATGGTATGGGGATGGGAATTAACCGTCAGTGGCGGACTATTGTTACTCGACGTATCGATTTTGACCCTTGCTGCGGTTAATGTTCTCATCGGTTTAGTCATGGCGATCGATGCCCTCTTCAACCCGCGATCGCTGCTGTCTCCTTTCCATCGCTTTCGCTTTCTACCCTTATTGTACGGTCTGTTTGGATTGGCGTTACGTTGGGAAGCCTTTACCCCGCAGACCGGATTTTTGACCCTTGGTGTTGCCCTGACAGGACTGGCGATCGGGGTTCGCCGTCCCGGTTGGCAAGGATTATCCTATCTCTCTCTTGCCGGGATTTCCGTCGGACTGTACGAATTGACTCTCTATCAAATGCTGCAAGGATCCGGAGGCAGTCCGGTGGATGGCGTGACGATCCTTGCAATGGTTGCCGTCACGATCGCGCTTGTTTATCGCTTTGTGACCTGGTATTTGCATGGATGCGATCGCAAATCCATCGCCACCCTGCAACGGGTCGATCTAATTTGGGCGGGAAATATTCACTGGGCGATCGCGAATTTTTTGATGGTTTGGGGGCTTCTCTTCGGGCTAACTCACCCCTCAAAATTGCGACTTTTGGGAACGATAATCTGGGGAATTCTGCCACTTTATAGTGCCATCCAAGGACGAGGCTTAGATAAACCCAAAATCAACGATCTCTGGGCGATCTTAGCAGTGATTGAGGTGGGATTGTTCGCCATTCACTTACAATTATTCTGGTCGGAATTTATGGTTTTAGGGTTTGCTGCCGTCCCCGTCGGTTGCGCGATCGCCCTTGCGCTATATTCCTTTCCTTGGCATTACTGGGGATGGCGAAAATATCCTTGGCAATATAGCGCGATCGCCATTCCACCCCTCGTTCTCTTGAGCGAGTTACCCAATATTTCCACCCTCAATTTACTCATCGTCTCTGCATTTTATTTACGGGTCGCACAGCAATCGAAAAATTGGCGCTGGAGTTACTTTGCCCTCGGATTTTGTAATTGGGCGATCGCGCGTTTTTTCCAAAACAATCTCTTACAAGATCCCCTTTGGTACGTCTCCCTCATCAGTTTATCTTTAGTTTATATCTCTCAATTCGATCCGGCTTTGCAGGACTCCTCCCAACAGAAAAACCGCCATTTATTGCGGATCGTTGCCAGTAGTTTAACCTCTGTCGTGGCGCTAGTTTTGCACTCGGAAACCGGACTCATTCCTTGCGCGATCGGCTTACTGGCAGTTTTTATCGGGTTGGGCTTGAAAGTGCGAGCATTTCTCTATGTGGGAACGATAACATTTCTACTAGCAACCCTCTATCAACTCATCATTTTAATTTTCCAATATGCTTTTGTTAAATGGGTCATTGGTTTGATTACAGGAATTGCTCTGATTATCGTCGCGGCAAACTTTGAACGCAGCCGCGATCGCGTTTCTTCCACTTGGCAAAATTGGCTGGCTCAGTTGGAAAGATGGGAGTAATTTCAATGCTCGCTTAAAGAAAAGCAATTCTTGTTCCGAGATGCTTGGCGATCGCACTGGAGGAAAGGTCAGAAATGCGATCGCATCATACAATGACTAATCTAGCTTTGGGCGACAATCAACAAAAGATAATGCCTCTTCATCAAGGTAGCCGGCGATCGCCATCTCAATGACTGCCCACACGGGATAGTCCATCTTTTTGGCTCGCATTTCTAGTCCGTGACGAATTGTTTTTGGTAATCCTTCTAAAAAGATTTTTGCTAATTCAGGTGACAGATGTTCGGAAACTGTAGTTTGAGTTTGCATCGATTAACTGACTAGATAATCACTAAGTGTTTTGAGTAGGTGTTCGTGTCGTTCTGATGAAATAGCGCCAATAGAACCGATAATTTTCTTGCGAGGAACTACTGCAAGAAACCCCAAGCGAATCAAAGATTGAGTTCGTAAACCACTGGCTGCAAAATCTGGATCGGAAGGAGAAATAATATCGTCAAAATCTACAACTTCTTGATGGAGTTGGGTGCTAATTCCACAGACTAGAAAATCTTGATAAGGTGGTAATTCACGAAGCAGGACAACTGGGCGGTTCTTAATTGTACCGTCAGCTTGAGGAATAGGGGTGAGAGCAACATCAGCTTCCTTCATAATCAGGATTTACTGTTTTAATCGCATTGAGGGGGTAATCGTCATCCTCAGTGTAGGCATTGTTGAGTTGATTACTAGACAGCGCTAATAATGCTTCGCGTTCTCTAGATTGTTCTGGGAGAATCGTAACAATCAGTTTGGTGTTAGGTTGAATGGGATAAGGTTCATCTAGCTGAATAGATTGACCATCGAAATGGGCTGATAAGGAAATAACCTTCATAATTGAGCTATGAATGAAAGCGATTGCATTTATCCATTGTATCATTTAATGACAAAGTGCGATCGCGCTACTCGAAAAAATACCAGCAATGCGATCTCTTCGATATAGTCCCGTATTGTTTCGGGTAGGGGAATATTTATCGTTTTCGTTGCACCTCTATTATTGAGGGGATGGTCAAATAAGTATCTGTTGATGTTTCAGATAAAAGTTTTAATTGTTGATTTTTCAAGTCTAATTTAATTCCTAATACTTCGAGGGGAATTCTACCTAATAAAGGATTTTTTTCATCTAGTAGTTCTACACAATCAAAACTCCCTTCTCGACCTAACAAAGAAATCCTAGCATCTTGAAAAATTCTGGTTTTGCTCAATCCGGTTGCTGTTGCGACATCGACTTCTTTGAGCAGTTTGAGTCCAAGGGTGGCGATCGCCTCGGGAGGTAGACACAATGTTGTTGCTCCCGTATCAACCAGTACGTTTGTTAAGGTGACGGAACGGATGCCATCGCTTTCAATTAATCCATCTTCTGCATTGGCTTGGTCAATACGATTGGTTACAGTTAATGTGGTGAGTATTTTTCCCATTGAGTTTTCCATGATTTTCTTCCCTGTCACTCTACCTTAATTATGACTAATTTTTGGGGAGAAGCGCGATCGCATTCCTCCTAAAGAAAAGCGATCGCACTGGGGTATATGGAAGTGCGATCGCTTTGCCAAAAATATTCTATTTTTCTATTTGGTTAAGCCTTTAGCTTTGGCTTCAAGAAACACATTCAAAGGATTCAGTGTTTGATTTTTAACACGCTCTCTGACTAAAGCTCCATTTGTTTTGGTTAAGTTACCTTGGGTTGGATCGACCCATGTTGAATTTCGTCCATCACGAACATGAAAATGTAAGTGTCCGTCAGTAATAGTTCCGAGTTTAGTTCCTGCGGATATTTGTTGGCCTACATACAGACTCTTATTGATGACATGACCATAAAATATAGTCTTGTTAAGAGTACTATTATATACATAAGCTCCCAAATTTGTGACTCGTTCTACCGTTCCTCCAATCAATGCGTAAGCTTCATTACCATTATTAGTTCCAATGTCAAATCCAGCATGAAACGCTTTGTACCCATGATAATATTGGGTTAGATGAGAGTAATCATGTAAATATCCTCCGGTTGCTGTGAAATAAACATTACCCAACATAAGCCTTGCCATTTCTTTGAAATCCGAGAGGGCATTGAGTTTGGTATGATAATCGGTTTGGCTATCATTGTAGTATTGGATATTTGGATTATGTTTATTCAACCAATCAGGTGATGCTGTAAATGTACCCGTGTTTCCACTGTGAGTACCGCTATCAAATAATGGTTTATTGGCTGAAGAATAAACAACGAGATTACCATCTCCTTGAATTGCGAAGTAAGCACCAACATGACCTGCTGTATCTGTTGCCCAAACTGCTTTACCGTTGTCATACAAAACAACATTGCCATCTTTTTGAACGGCAAAAACATCCGCACTCGTTCCATTCGTTCCTGTTGCCCAAGTTGCTTGTCCTTGGGGATTATACATCACCAAATTGCCGTCATGCTGGAACACAAACTTATATCCGGTAGATGTTACCCATTCTTGACCTCGTGAGAAGGTTAAGTTAGATGTAGTGGGCTTGAGAACGATATTTTGAACTGGAGTTGGATCTGGCCCTGGATTGACAGGTTTACCTGTTCCCTGTTGATAGCGCACGGGAATATAAACACACTGGCCAATCTGCAAGCGTCGTGCTTCTTCGGAAGTAAACGTACTGCCGTCAGCTTTTTTGATTTCTGTCCAGCGACGACCATCACCCAAATATCGCCGTGCAATATCCCAAAGCGTATCGCCCGGTTTAATCATGTACTTGATTTCTTCACCGGGTTTAGCGGATCGTGCATTTGAGGACGATCCCGGACTACCATTAACAATTGCTGCCGAAATCCAGTTATCCGTTCCCGCAATGCGATACCACTGACCGGTTGCTGTTCCCAAACCAGGATAGGAAATAAACTCGCCCGTTGCAACCTTATCAAACGTCAGAACAGCACCGTAATTAGCCGAGCCAACCTTAGCACTAGCAGTTGTTGGGTCATCTCGCAAGTTTGCCCCAATCGTAGCAATCACGCGACCCGTAAATGTTCCAGCAGGATTGGCAGGAGTGCCATTCTGAACTTGAACTCCCGGAACGCGAATAAAGCGATCTGGATTGCTGGCGGAGATGGTACGAACATTATGAAGAGTTCCGTTATTGCGACCAAGATAGGTCGAACCACTATATTCACTCTTCCAATGAGATTCGGAAATAACAATCGTGCCATTGTCATTCACTTTTTCCACAACAGCAACATGATTAGCACCATTGCTTGTCCATTGAGCAATATCTCCCACTTGAGGACTCGATACAATCTGCGTTCCGTTAGAAATCTGTTGATGCCATTGGTTAGCATTTCCTCTCATGGACTGTAATGCAGCACGATTTCCGCCTAACTCTAACACCCGACCGTGAGCGTACCACGTACAATTTCCTTCGGTGTAGCCGCGACCGCTAACCAGACTGGAGCCATACATTGACAGAGCGAAAATATTACCACTGGTGTAGTATTGTGGGCGAGCCGTGAAATAACCTGCTCCCTGTGTTGACAAAATGGGATTCGCAAGACTGGGATTGGTTGGTGGAGGGTCAGGATCGGGATTCGATGTATTACTTGGTTTCAGAACTGGAGGATTACTACCGGGATACCCGTTAATATAAGCACTTGGAACCCAATGATTAGTTCCCGCAATGCGATACCACAATTCATCTGCAGTTCCTGCCCACCAGTCTGGAACTCGTTCTCCGTAAGTCCAAGCATCAAAGTTTAAAGGAGAATTGCTAACTGCAGCTTGATACTGCCCCACTCGATCGTTAAGCCTTGGCGAATGACGATATGCTACACCATTACCATATTGAGGTGCGATCGGTGCAACAGTTCCGCTAAATGATTCATTTTGAATTGAATAGATGAAATTAACAGCCCGATCGCCCGGCGTAACTTTTCCTTCTCCACTCCAAGTTTCCGGAATCAAACTCGAAGGCGAATAATGTGCTTCTGGCTTTGTGATTTTAGCAACACTCACGGCTGCGGCAATATTAAGTAAACCAGACCCCGTTTCTTTATCCCAGTTGGGAGTATTCAAGTCTATTGCCGTATCTTTGAGAATTTGTTTGACTTGAGTAAAACTCAACTCGGGATTAGCCGCCCAAACCTGAGAAGCAGCCCCCGTTACCTTCGCAGCCGCAACAGAAGACCCAGCCATCGTACCCACACCATCGCCTGTCGTCGAAAGTACGCCATTTTCTACCGTACCGCCTTCAGCAACGAGATCGAGACCGTAGCCATAACTGGAATATTCCGCCCGTTCTACACCATCTGCCGCACCGACGGTAATAATATTGTCAAACTCCTGCGAAGCCTGACCCAAAGCAGACATCACGCCATTGTCATTTCCAGAAGAAACCACAATCAAAACATCATTTTGGCGGGCATATTCGATCGCAGCACGTTCCCCCGGAGTCAATTCATAGCGCGTGGTAACATTGCCATCGGCATCGATTTGGGTCAAATCCATGCTCAAATTAACCACAGCATTCGGTTGTCCCGACTCCGCAGCCGCATCCACGAACTCAATCAAAGATTCAGCCCATTTACCCGATCCTACTGCACGACCCAACCAGATCGGCGCATCGTCGTTAATGCCATCAATCCCAATTCCATTGCCCTGCGTGGCTCCAATAATCCCCAAAACGTGGGTACCGTGTTCGTTTCCTTCTCCCGCAGCCAAAAACGGATCGCGATCGCCATCGATGAAATCCGAACCCGTGATGATGCGAGAATAGTCAATATCGGGATTATCGCCACTGAAACCCGTGTCAATGACACCCACCAACGGCTGATCCGAGGTGGTAAAGTCCGTTTGCAGGGGTTCGTAATCCGTACCCTCCGTATAAGCACGGGCATAGGAAACCAACGCTTGACCGAAATCTTCATTACGCCAGTCTCGCGCCGAATCCACCATATCATCCATTAAGGGTGCATCGCCTTGCGCTCCCCGGATTTGGAAGACTACATCGTTATAATCCCGATCGCTATTGGCATCCAATCGCCAATCTTCCATCGCAAAGGTATTCCCGTCCCCGGTTACATCCGTCATGCGGGTCATATAAGTCCCATCTTCTGGATTGGCATAGTCGAGAGAAAATAAGGGAGTTTTATTTCCCCCAATGTCGGGATCGTCGAACACTTGCTGCACGGTACCATCGGGCACCAGCATAATCGCAAAGCGATCGCCCGAGTTCATGGTTACAGTTTTGACTCCTTGGTAATCTCCGGAGTTAAAATCGCCTTCCCAGTAGGACGCATTGCTAAATTTTGCCCCTTCCGTGACATCCTGAATCACAACATGACCCAGTTCGGAATCACTTAAAGCGCGTTCGGCGGCGATGCGAATGAATTCTTGGGAACCGATTTCGAGATCCTCCATTCCCTCGACGCTAAAAATGGCGACTTCACCGCGATAGGCTCCCCCATCAAAGAGGAAATCAACCCCCACTTCTCCGGTGTCTCCCACGATGAAGGTGCCGGGATATTCCACATCGTCAGCCGTAATCCAAGGACTGACCTCGTAGCCATCCGGACTTGCAGGAGCAAGGGGAGTCGCGTCATCGGCTGCGGTCGCATCGTCGCCGCTATCATCGGCGATCGCGTCTACATCTCCATCATCCCCACCGACATCAAGATCGTCGTTGGGATCGTTGGGGGCATCCAGCAACGCACTGGGAGTCAAAATTGGCTCTAGTACGAGGGATTGCAGAAAGCGATCGCCCTTACTTTTCTTCCGTTTTTTGTTTTTCTTTTCTTTGGCAGGCTTAATAAATAGTCTTTGCAGGAGTTGCAATGAAAGTAACATGGGATTTTCCCTCGATCGGCTAAAGAATGAGCGAGAAAGTTAAAAACTAACTTCTCACTAGCGATCGCGAGACTCTGTAGGCTTTACCCGCTAGGTTTTACTAGCTAGGATTTGAAGGCGTGGTTGAAGGCACGGTTGTTCTGAAGCGAGTGAGATCTTCACTCTGTGCGAACTGTCTAAGCTCGAAAATAACTCTTTTATTAAAGTAGAGCGTTCTTTTTTATTTCGCAAGAGATTTTAAGCATTCTTCATGGGAACTTTACAAAACTGCTCGATACTCCGTGAAATTACTGAACGCTTAAAGGTACTGATGCAACTGCTTCCAAATTTCCCGCCACCAAATCCGATAGCGGGGTAAGCGTCCCACTGCGATCGCGGCATCGGCTTCGGAATTCGGGGAGAGGGAGCGATCTCGGTTATCAAAAGTCGCCCTCACTCGCATGAGTTGTTTTTGTCCCGATTCATCGCTATCGAATACGGGTTCGATCTTTTTAATTACGCCGTCAAAGGGTGGAATTTCAATCTCTCGCGGCTTCAATTTCACGGGTAAATCTTGCTCGTCAAAATACTGCTTGACTAACCCCGCATCCCCTTGATTAATGGAAATCGTTGCAGCCATTTCGTCCAGATTGGCGATCGTGAGAACGGGTTTATCTTCTGTAATCCTTTGACCGATTTTTTTCGGTAAATCTGGCGTAATTACGGTTCCGGCGAGAGGAGATTTAATCAGCGTATTTTGCGAATGCAGGGTTTTTAATTTATTCACTTCTGTTTCTAAGGTTTCGATAACAGGGAGCAAACTTTCTGATGTCAGTTTAGCCGCCACCAATTTGCGCTGAAGCGGGACGATATTGGCAACTTGAGAGAGTAACTCATCTCGACGTTCCTGCAAGCGATCCTGACGATTTTCTTGCAATAATCCCAACTCCGCAGATTTAGCGCGAATTTGATATTGAATTTCTAAGGTACGCTGTTCTTGTTGTTGAATTTGTGCGCGTAAGGTTGCTCTTTGAGATTTGAGTTCTGTCAGTTCCTTCGTTAAAGAAAGACGAGAAACGGCATGTTCTTCCCTTAATTGCTGCATCTCTTGTGTCTCGTATTCTTGTAAAATGGTTTCTACTCCTTTTAATTGTTCGAGCAATTTAACTCGTTCGCTTCTAATGTTCATCAGTCGCGTTTCAATGGCGTTGATTTCTTGGGTGATTTTCTGTATTTCCGGTGCATTGATGCCGCGATTGAGCTTGTTACGAAAATCTTGCTCGCGACGATTGGCGATCGCAGTTTTTTGTTGTTCTCGCATCAGTTCGGCTTCGAGAACGGTAATTTGGGTTTTCTGAGTCTCTAATTGTGCTTGTTTTTCTTGAAGTTGTGCCTTTTTCTGAGAAATTTCTGATTCTAGGGCGATCGCCTCTACCTCGGCGAGAGGTTGACCTTCTTCGACGTCTTCCCCATAGTCTACCCAAAATTTCTTCACGTTCCCCGGAAAATCGAGAAAAACACGTCGAATTTGATTGTCTTGGGGTTCAAAATGAGCAATTCCTTTGACATAAACTGTCGCTGGCCAAAGAATATATGCACCACCAGCAATTAAGATCGTAGCGATCGCGACCGTGCGGAATGTGCTGCGAGACTGGGGGGCTTCTGGGGGATCGGAAGTTGTTTCTTGAGGGAGAGAAGGCGATTTTTCCGGTTTTTGAGCGGGAATGTTCGTCGGGGGAACGGCTTTAAGAGGGGGACGAGAGGAAGAAGTCATGATAATAATTAGCGAGAAGAAGAAAAGAATTTAGAATAGAGCCAGTAAATGAGGAAAATAATCAAAATAGTTTGAGTGATTTGAGGGAGGTTAACCCAAAACCATTGCAAGATTCGCAAGATCAAAAAGCCAAAAATAAACCATAGATAAAACAAGCTCAGAGGCCCGTAAAGGGCTAAAACCCAGCGATCTTTTGGGATCTCTTCGAGGGGCTTTCCTGTCAGCAGATTCATATAAAACGCACGCGATCGCCCTCGCAGATTGAGAATACCCGTCAATGCCATCAGAAAGTAATACCCGTCAAATTTAGCCAAGGGATTCAAGTTAACAGCAAGAGTAAATAAAGCAGAGATGAGAAGTAAATAACTGGTGATTTGCAAACGGCTTCCCGGTACGGCAAAATTCCAGATTGTTAAGGCGATCGCAGCAAGGGTCAATTGTACGATAACACCCGCACCAATGACTAATAAACGCTTGCTCCTAGAAAGACAGTAAGAGTCGGTTGTATTGGTATAAGCCGCAGGAAATAACATCATTAATAACAGTCCGATTTCCGGAACGGTTCCGCCAAAATGTTTGAGCGTCAGCGCATGACCGAGTTCGTGGATCGCGACGACTGCAAGGGCCAGAAAAATGAAAGGAACGATGAGAGAATAACTGTAGAATTCCCAAAGTTGCGACCCCATATAGGCAATTTCCCCGCGCTGATTCCAACCAATTACCGCACAACTCGCGAGGAAAATGAGCAAACAAAAACCCATCGTTTTCGTCCACAACCAACCCAAGCGATCGCAATACCGATTCAAAAAGCGATCGGGATCGAATAAGGGAATTTGCAAGTATAAGAGTTGCAAGGGATTGAGAGAAAATCCTTTTTTCGCAGGGGGATCGATTCCCATTAACATTCCTGTTGCTGCGAGAAGTTGTCGTTGTTGTTGCAGTTCTTTAGGGGAATAGTCGCAGCGATTGACAACGGTTTCGAGGGGGAATTGTTGCAGGAGTCGAATAATGTGATAACTCTCTGAATTGAAAGCGAGGTAAACAATATTCGGAATCTTTTTCTGAAATACCCCCCATTTTGGCGTACCGTTGGCATTTCGCAATAACCAGTATCCGGCGGGATGTTCGATCCACTTGGCTTCGGGTTTTAAAGTGAGAAAAGGCTCGGAACTTGCTTCGGTTAAAATCCCTTCTGCCAACAAGCGATCGCATAATTCCTCCACGAAATTAGGCGCAATGCGACTGTATTGTTGCCGACAGCGTTTTTGAATTTGAGGAATGCTAAATTGTCCGGTAAAGTGTCTGAGGGCGTAATCCTCTTCGGGAGACAGGACAATTTCATGAGCGGTTGATTTGGATTTAAGTAAATAACAATCGTCCTCTTTCCGGCATAGGATCTGCCAGTAATCGCGCAAGTCCGGACAAAGACAACGATCTGGTATTCTATCGATCATGATGCAGGGACAAATAGAGGTTCTCTACTCTTCTCTGGAGAGTCCCTCTAATTTTATGCACTAATCGGAGAATTGTTTACAAATCTTTACAAAATCCCAAAATGTTCTTTCTATCGGAAAGAACATTTTATAACTGATAACTGATAACTGAATCAAAGTGCTTGCGCCCGCAACCAAGCGATCGGCAAATAGCACATCTTCCGCCATTTCGGGACAAAAGCCCGTTGGGAGAAAACATCGTAATCATTGCGCTCGATAACATCCAATATCCCTTGATAGAGCATGAGCGCCGACCACACAGGCCACCGCGCATCCCGGGTCAGGGTGCTAATGCCTCGTTCTGCGGAATGATAAAATTTGCGAGCGCGCTGAATTTCAAAACGCATCAACCCTCGCCAGCGATCGTCTACAACTCCCTTAAATAAATCTTCTTCCGTATAGTCAAATAACGCTAAATCTTCCAAGGGTAAATAAATGCGCCCCCGTTCCGCATCTTCTCCCACATCTCGTAAAATATTCGTGAGTTGATTGGCAATGCCCAAATCGATCGCCTCTTCCGTTGCCTCTCCTTGATTGGGATTCCAAGGGACTTCACCGCGATCGCCAGCAAAACCCAATACGGGACTGGTCATGAGTCCGACTGTCCCCGCCACTCGATAGCAATAAAGCTCTAACTCCGCAAAGGTTTCGTAACGACAACGATATAAATCCATGCGCTGTCCGGCGATCATATCGCGAAAGGGTTGGATATCGATGGGAAAGCGCTCGATCGCATCAACTAAGGCGACATCGGGCATTTCCACCGGATTTCCGGCAAAGACCGATTCTAAATCGCTTTCCCAGCGATCGAGGGTTTCGGGCGTGGTCAATCGTGCCTTCGGGCCGTCTACCAATTCATCGGTGCGCCGACACCATTCATAAATTGCCCAAATTGCTCGACGTTTTTCCCTCGGCATCAGTAAAGTACCGAGATAAAACGTTTTGGAATAAGTCGCCGTCACTTTGCGACAGTATTCGTAAGCCTCTGCAAGGGGTGCAAGAGAGGGTGAGGGTTGCGTTTTTGGATTGGGTTTAGGCAGTTGCAGCATTCATCCGGTGAAAGATTTCCGAGAGAGAGGGTGCCAAAATTTTTTTTGACCGAAGGCAATCGGCCATTAGGATTGTCTCATTCGACGAGGACTGAGGAAAATTAAAATTTCCACGTTCAACGATGGCCAAACAATCCCGATAACAACAAACCCCTAAGAGTTTGTCAGAGAAAGTTGGGGGTTTTCTTTTGGGGACATATCTTTGGCGATCGCCGCCGCCGTCAGTTTCCCAGAAAGAGTCGCACCTTCCATACTTCCCAAATATTGTTGCATGGTATAGTCCCCACTCAAATAAAAATTTGCAATGGGCGTGACTTGAGATGGCCGATAGCTCTGGCGACCCGGGGTTGCTTTGTATACCGATCGCGGGGTTTTCACCACGTGGGATTTAAGCAACTGCGCGGGATTGTCCCCGGTAAAATGCTGGGGAAAGAGTTGCTCTAATTCCGCCATCGTCGCCGCAATAATGTCCTCATCCGGTTTGGAAATCCAGTCTTTCGCGGGAGCGAGAACCAGTTCCAACATCGAGCGATCGCTGGCGTAGGCCTTACAGGTGTTGCTCATATCCGCATAGACGCTCAAGAGGGGCGATCGCGAAAACAAGAGGTGATCGATATCCGTCAGCTTGCGATCGAACCAGAGATGCAGGTTAATCACCGGAACCCCTTCTAACTCCTGTAGCTGTTGGAAATAATCCATTTCTCGCCAAGAGGGGGGTAACATGACCTTGAGAGGGTCTACCGGCATGGCCGAGACGTAAGCATCCGCCTCAAACGTCCAATCTGCTTGTCCGTTTAACCCGCGCATGAGAAAGGCTTTAATCGAGCCGTCCTCATTCAGGAGAATCTCTTTGAGCGGGGCATTTAACTTGACTTCACCGCCGCGATCGCTAATGTAATCAACAATTGGACTACAGAGGCGTTCCGTGGGAGACCCGTCCAAAAATGCCATTTGCGAGCCTTCCTTTTCCTGCAAAAAGCGATTCAACGCCGTTAGCAGAATTGTGGCGGAAATTTCATCGGGGTTAATAAAATTTAATGCCTTGGACATGGCAATAAAGACTTCTTTTTCGACCCGAGGGGGAACGTTTTGCTTCGCCAGCCATTCCGAAAAACTGTAGCGATCCATATCCTCCACATAGGATTGACCGCGAATCATCGCGGGAATTAGACCCATCCCAAAGCGAATTTTTTCCGCCCAAGTCAGCATATCGTTATTGCGAAGAATGGCAATAACCCCATTCAAAGGCGCGGGCAGATCGGGAAAGTCAAAGCGGGAATAGGTTCCGGGGGCTTCGGGTTGATTGAAGATCATAGTATGTTCCTTCCACTGCAAGCGGTCTTCAATCCCCAATTCCTTAAACAGTTGCAAGAGATTGGGATAAGCCCCAAAAAAGATATGCAGCCCGGTTTCGTACCAATCTCCGTCCTCATCTTGCCACGCGGCAACCTTGCCCCCCAAGACATCCCGACGTTCTAAGACAATCGGAGTATGCCCCGCATCCGTTAAATACTTCGCGCAGGATAGTCCCGCCAATCCTGCTCCGGCGATCGCAACTCGCATTGAAGATAATACTTAAAGTTTGTTTACATTTTTTTCATTTTGCCATTATACGTTGCAAACTGTTACGTTGGCGTTCTGGGGAAAGAAATTTCCTCGAGGTATTGTAAGAACGTTCGCAATCGCATCCGTTCGATATAGGGCCAGCCCCCCGTTTCTTCGATTTCGCGCAAGAGCCGAGCCAACCCCTGTCGATTTTCCGGGAGAGCCGGCAAGAATAGCTCCTCGCGAATTTGACGATGGCTGGCTTCAAGCGATCGCAAGATTGAGAGTAAAGCGCGATCGTCGCCGCGATGGTTTTGCGCCAAAGCGGCGATCGTCTCCTGAATTTCCGTCACTCGTGCTTCTAGGGATGACAAGTCTAAATTCTCTGATTCGTTCATGAAATTCCCATTCGGTTTCCCTTCTAGATTGCGCGAAAACGTCTCGAATTCCAAGGGCATACTGCCTGCGTTAGGGAAAAACTTAAAGATAGAGAGCTAAGAGTTCGTCATACTTCGACCTTGCTCAGAAACCTCGATCTCGATTGATAGTTGTCTTTGCACAACGGGTTTTAACCCGCCTTCATGTTAGAATGACCTCCCATATAGAGGGATTTCGGCTGCGCGGTTACTAAGCTCGTCGAAGTGCAATTTAAAACTGTCTGAGGCTGGGCTGGTCTTGGACATTAAAGAAAATGCCTGTGGAGATGTTCTAGCAGGGGCAAAGGTAACTTTGCCTAGTCAAGAATCGAAGAAGCAGGAACTCCTAATCGCGAGGTTGGGAATCTCCCAAAGAATCTTTGATTTGTCGGGAGAAAATGTCAACAGTAGCTCAATCGGCAATTTGAAATTTAAGAACCCTCGCTCGAACGGGAAATTAACCCTGTCGAGCTTCCTTTTCGGGTTTCATTTTTGGAATCGTGGAGAAACGAGGCGAAATCGCTCCTTGTTTTCCCGGATTTTCCATCACTTTTCTACATTCGAGATTAACAAAAAAAGAGGTTAACGATCGTGAAATACTATCGCGCATTAACGGCGGCTTTCCTTGCCCTTTGCTTGGGCTTCCTGACAGCTTGTAGTCAAGCCCCCACCGCAGCAGATGCCACTGCGGGACTACTAACCTACGATGAAATCGTCAATACCGGCTTGGCGAATTTATGCCCCGCATTAGAGGAAACCGCACGGGGATCGATCCCCATTGAACCCGGCGAAACTTTTAAAGTTTCCGGGATGTGCATAGAACCCCAACTCTATTTTGTGGAAGAAGAAGCCACCAATCGCCGTCAAAAAGCCCGATTCGTTCAAGGTAAAGTCTTGACGCGCTACACATCCAGTTTGGATCAAATATCGGGTACTCTCATCGCTAACGAAGAAGGTGTATTGACGTTTACCGAAGAAGATGGCATTGATTTCCAACCCATCACCGTGCAATTGCCAGGAGGCGAACAAGTTCCTTTCATGTTCACCATGAAACAACTCATCGCCACGAGCGAGGAAGGATACAGTGCTATCAATACCTCAGTCAATTTAGAAGGGGAATATTTCGTTCCGTCCTACCGGGGTTCTGTCTTCCTCGATCCGAAAGGACGCGGGGTCGCAAGTGGTTATGATAATGCCGTTGCTATTCCAGCAGGTGCCGATGCCAAAGAATTCGAGCGTGCCAATGTCAAGCGCTATGAAACCGGAGTCGGCGAGATGGCTTTACAAATCACGCGAGTTGATGGACGCACCGGAGAAATTGCCGGCAACTTTATCAGCTATCAACCCTCGGATACGGACTTGGGTGCTGACGATCCCGAAGAAGTCAAAATTCAAGGGATTTTCTACGCTCGCGTGCAACCCTCTTTCGAGTAGAATCTAGGTTAGCAATGGGGGTTTGGCGCAGTGCCGATTTTAAAGCCCCCATTTTTGTGGCTTTTCCCATTGCGCGGGGATAAAAAAGTTGTCATAAATCGTATTGAGAGAATAAACTTGAAAAGCAGAAAAATAGATTTTGAGTTTGACTCTCTCAATCTTCGATTCGCATTCACCGGGTGACGCTTATCATGCCAACTTCCCTTTCCGACAATCTCAAATGCCAGAGTTTGCAATTGCTCCACGACTACGAGGGGCAGGAATCGCCGATAGAGCGCAAGCAAATTCGCAATCAACTCGTTCAACTCAACTTGGGTCTCGTTCGGAAAGAGGCGCATCACTGGGTCGATCGCTGTAGTGAAAGCTATGAAGACCTCCTGCAAGTGGGATGTTTGGGTCTGATTCGCGCGATCGAACGGTTCGATCTCGATCGCGGTCATGCCTTTAGTTCTTTTGCCCTGCCTTACATTCGCGGCGAAATTCAACACTATCTCAGAGATAAAGGTGCTTGCGTGCGCATCCCCCGGCGCTGGCTGGAATTGCGCCAGCAGTCCGTTAGCGCCACTCGCAAACTGCGATCGCAACTCAATCGCCAGCCGAGCGATCGCGAATTGGCCGCAGCCCTGAACGTTTCCCTAGAAGAATGGCAGGAAATTAAACTCGCTCATCAAAATAGAGAACCCCTGAGTTTGGATCTTCCCATTGGTAGCGATGGAGAAAGCTGCACCAGTTTGGGAGAACTGGTTCCCGACCGCAAATATTACAGTTTCCAACTGGCAGAAGAAGACCGAATTCGCCTACAACAAGCTCTCGTACAATTGGAAACCAAAACCCGAGAAGCCCTCGAGTTTGTTTTCCTCCACGATCTAACTCACAAAGAGGCAGCAGAGTTATTAGGGGTCAGCGTCGTCACCGTGTCCCGTCGCCTTAAAAAAGGCTTAAACGCCCTCAAACAACTCATGTCAAAAGGATAATACCTTTTCAACCAATGCCCTTTCAACCAATGCCTTTTCAACGAATAATGATGAAACAATGATTAATGGAAGAAGGCAATGACTGAAAACTGCATGGAAGTCTTTTTATTTTTGGCTAAAATGAAAACATTAACGATATTTTTTGAATAATTCGAGTCGAGATCTATTAATTGGGGAGTCACTGATGAGGAAATTATCGTTTTGGGCGAGTCTGACAATGTTATCCCTCGGATTGGGGGGATGCCAAGTTCTCTCTTCACTCCCTTTTTTGGGCGGTGGCTCTCAGGATGCGGGAGATGTCGGCACGGCACCAGTTCCCGCCGCTCCCAATACCGTCCCGGTCAATCCACCGGCTGAAGGCGCGCCCGAGGGGCAAGATCCCAACGCAGCAGATCCAGAGAACCCCGAATTTGAAGATCCTGTCGTCGAGGGAGCCGATGCAGAACTCCCCGCACCGGATGGTTTAATCCCCATCACCGGCCGAGACACTGCCATTAAAATCCTTGCACAAAATCAGGGTCGGCAGAATCCCTTTGCTACGCTGCCCGTGCGCCTGCCAACAGCAGCCCTAACCACCGCAGCCACGGAAGCGGTCGCCAGTGAAGGCGGTGGCGGCGAAACGCGATTAACGCCGACATTACCCGTTTTTCCCATCCCCCCCATTCCCCCTCAAGCCCAACAGCGCCCGGAGCCGTTTGTGCCTCAAGAGATCCCAGAAGAGGAAATCCCCCCAGAAGAAGTCACGCCATTTGAATGGACGGGAGAACCAGAAGTAGAAGAAGAACCCGTACAAGAATTTAACCCCGAAGCACTGCCACCTTTACCAGAGCCGACGATCGCTAACGGCTTGACCGTTACGGGAGTCGTTAATCTAGGAGGTAGTACCAAGGCGATCGTGCAGGATGAAGAAGGGCAAAGCCGCTATGTCAGTCCGGGAGAATATTTAGGAAGCGGACAGGTATTGGTTAAACGCATTGAAATGAATCGCGGTCCCCAACCCGTGGTTGTTTTTGAAGAGTTGGGCATGGAAGTCATGCGAGCAGTGGGCGAACCCCCTGCGGGAGGAGATAATACCAGTGCCTAAGCGAGAAAGAATCTCTTGCCCGCAAATGCCTTTGGCGGTCTATCGCGAAGCAGCCGCTCACTTGCAGCAAGTGTCGGGGGTCGAAGTGACCCTCGTGCCCCAATCTTCCCCGACTTTTGACTATTTGCAGAGTCAAATTGCCGGCTTGACCATCGACTATCCAGAGAACTGCGATCGCGATCGCCAGCAACAGATCGAAGCAATATTAGCATACTATGCCGAACGTCACGGCTCTTGGGAACGAGTCAACTCGGACACCGAACGCAACAAGGCGGCTGAGGCACAATAAAATCATTCGTTATTTTTGCGGAATATTTTTGCGGTCAATTCGTCCCGCGACCGGATTGCGGTTATACAATTTGGAGAATGAAAATTAAGTACAGTGGGCAACAGGAATGGGCAGTTTTGCCCTTGAATTTCTTTGTTTGTCCGCTTGAATTATCACGCCTGACTTATGAGCATTACGACCGATCGCGAGTTAAAGGTAACGATCTTGGGCAGACCGGCGGAACAAGGTCGCTGGCTTTTAATTCCTTTGGGGATGAGCATCCTGCTCTGTTTGGGAAGCGTCTATTCTTGGAGTATTTTTAGAACCCCTTTAGAAAATGAGTTGGGCATTAGTGCGACAGAGAGCCTATTGCCCTATACTTTTGTCTTGGTTTTCTATGCCGCGTTGATGCCGATCGCGGGGTTTTATATTCCTCGGATCGGAACCCGCGTTACCACGGCGATCGGCGGAATTATTGTGGGTTTGGGCTACATTCTGTCGAGTTTTGCCACCCAGATTGGTATGCTGGTCTTCACCTATGGGGTTATTGCCGGGACGGGGGTGGGCATTGCCTATGGAGTCCCGATGGTCGTCGTCTCTCGTTGGTTTCCCGATCGCAAAGGATTGGCTGTCGGTTTGACGATCGTAGGATTTGGGCTGTCTCCCTTGATTACGGCTCCCCTCGCGAATCAGTTAATCGATCTCTATGGCGTGCGACCCACATTGCGCCTGCTCGGGATAGCCTTTACTGCAATTATTCTCGCGATCGCCCTCACAATGAAGGTACCGCCGCAGGACTGGCAACCCCAGCAAACGATTGCTGCCTCTACCTCTAGCAAAGTTTCAACCCTACCTCGGAATTTGTGGGGAAGTCGGTCGTTTTACGGGCTGTGGATTTGTTACGCGATCGGCACTCTTGTCGGATTGAGCGCGATCGGTATTTCTAGTCCGGTGGGGGAGGAAATTATTAATATTAATCCGACGGTTGCGGCGGGGAGTGTTTCCCTCTTTGCCCTGTTTAATGGCGCGAGTCGCCCGTTATTTGGCTGGTTGAGCGATCGCTTTAAACCTCACTATATTGCGATTCTATCCTATGTACTAATTTTAATCGCTTGCGTGTTAATGGCGAATGCCCGCGCCGGACAGGTCGCCACCTATTTGATTGCTTTCTGCCTGTTTTGGTTCTGTCTGGGAGGCTGGCTGGCCATGGCTCCCACCATCACCTTACGCTTTTTTCATCCCGATCGCTATGCTCAGAATTACGGCATTGTTTTTACCGCTTATGGTGTTGGGGCGCTCATCGGCACTTTAGTTACGGGTCGCATCCGCGATTTGTTTGGGACTTATACTTATGCGTTCTATCCGATGGCGTTTTTGGCGATTGTGGGAATTATTATCGCCTCACTGCTGCTCAAACGAGAAAGAGCTTCAGCAGACTCGATCGCAGATTAACGGGTTCATTTAGCGATCGCCAGATTACTGGGCGATCGCACCTAATCTTGCTAACTGCCACCCAAACTGCCAATCGGATTACCCGAGCGGAATTCGCCGCTATAGGTGCGCCCGTCGCTGTAGCGCATTGTCCCCATCCCGTGGGGTTGTCCGTCTCGCAGTTCCCCAGAGTAGCGATTGCCATTGGTAAAATTGCAATTGCCGCGACCGCTTAAAGTGAGGTCGTTAAATTGTCCCTGACAGCGATCGCCATTGGCAAAAATCAGAGTCCCGGCACCATTGGGCTGGCCTCTAAAAAACTGCCCTGACCAGCGCTTGCAACGGACTTGCTGCCCGGTAACATCGCAGTCGGAGTAGGTAAACGTCCCTTGACCATGGGGCAATCCATTGCGAAATTGACCGTCGTAGCGATCGCAGTGGGGTTTATCCCGATAAATTTGACAAGTAGCATAGACAAAAGAACCGCGTCCATTGGCTAAGCCTTCCGCAACTTGTCCGTAGTAGCGATAGGAGTATTCGCCCTCGGAACCGTAGATAAAAAGTCCCGTCCCGTGAGGCAACCCGTCTCTAACGTCGCCATCGTAGCGCATATCGTTGCCATAGATGAAACTGCCGCGTCCGTTGGGAAAACCGTTCCGAAAGTCCCCCTCATAGATATCGACGTAGGTATCGGAGGGATTGGGGACGGCACCGGCAACATCTTGTTGGAGCTTTGTAGCGATTTCTGGCAAGTTAATATCGGCTTCTGCACCGTCGCGATCGCGGAAATAAAATAAGCCCCGTCCATGACGCAGGCCGTTGAGAATCTGTCCGCGATAGTAGCCATCCTCATATTCGCAAATTCCCTGCCCCGTAAATCCCTGGAATTGACCTTCACAGCGCGATCCGTCCGGGAGGGTAATAATAGATTGCGCTTGACTCGGACGGGAGATTCCCAGTGCGATCGCGCCGGACATTGTAGCGATCGCCATCCCCAAACTCAGTTTCCGCAGGAAAGTTAACATGGCTCGATGCAAAATGAATTTTTGATGGGCGAGAGTTTAATTTCGCCTCGATTTTAGCATCGATCGCGACAATGGGGATGTTTGCAAAGTTCTCAGAGAATTCGGGCGATCTCCGACCTTCACATTCCCCATCAAATCAAAACTCTCGAATCCGTAAAATTTTTAAGTTTGCTGGAGTATTTTCAAAAACTCGGCAAAAATGTCGTCAAATCTGGGACTTGACTCAATGATTAGATATTGATCCAGTAACGTAATTCCGGATTCTACATCTAGAATTTGCTGGCTACATTCATTAACATTCCACAGTGTAATTCGAGCCATTTTATCGTTCGAGTCAAAGTCAACGATAATACATTCTCCTTCAAATTTAGATGTTACTTTTTTTTATCTCTATCTCATAACTACGATCTTCAATTTCTTGACGCACAGTTTGAAGCCAGTTTTCAAATTCAGTTATCATCTTTGAATTCCTTCTCTGTTATTCAAGCAAGGAAAAATCAAGGCTTAATCGCAACGACTCGAATGCGACGATAATCGGCAAACCAAGTATTATCGCGATGTAAGCGATCGCGTACTTCTCCTTCGACTGCGTTCAAAATTTCGGAAACCTTCTCATCGGGAATATCTTTAAAAAAAGGATTGGCAAACATTCGTAACCAATTTTGTAAACCCGTTTCCGTATCTTTTAAAGGCGTGGGGCGATCGAAAAGCATGGCGGCACGAACTTCAAAGCCTTGTTTTTCCAATAATGTTCCATACTCGCCGATACTGGGAAAATACCACGGATTGAGGTCGATATTATCGGCGAATCCTGCCTGTTTGAGGGCGCTTTCTATCCCGCTTACAATCGTTTTTACATTTCCCTTCCCGCCAAACTCTGCCACAAATCGCCCCTGAGATTGTAGCGATCGCCACACTCCGGCAACAACTGCTTCGGCATTTTTCATCCAGTGCAAAGCGGCATTCGAAAAAACTGCATCAAATGGGCGATCGAAGGTCAAATTTTCCCCGTTCATCACGTCAAAATGAAGCTGGGGATAATTACTTTTGGCTTCTGCAATCATGGATTCCGCGCGATCGATCCCCAAAACTTCTGCTCCCATTTCTGCGATCGCCCGAGTTAAATGTCCCGTCCCGCAACCGAGATCGAGAATGCTTTCTCCCTCTTTTGGTGCTAATAACTCAATAACCTCTCTACCGTAGCGAGCAACAAAATCATGCTCGCGATCGTATAAATGAGCATCCCAGATATTCTGTATTTTCTCGTTCATAACATTAAGTTATTGATTGTTGCCGATTGTTGATAAGACTCCAAACAACAAACAAGAAGCAACCGATAACCCCATAAATGAGCTAAGGTAAATAGATATTATCTCAAAAATCATCCCCTATCTATACCTTTCGGAATCATGTTTGATGCCATCATTATCGGGATATTTGTCGTTGCCGTAGCTGGAGTCGGTTACGAAGCGATCGATCTCCTGCCTTCTGAAGTCCTTGTACAAGTCACGAATGTCGAGGCAGTTCGCTTAATTATAGCGGCATTTGGTGCAATTATCGGTTTAGCCTTGGGTTTAACGGCTCAGACCACTTATCGCCGCGTCGAGGCTCGGGTGCGTCGCCAACCCATTGAAGTCATTCTAACCCGAGCGGTGGGTTTAGTTTTGGGTCTATTGCTGGCCAATCTTGTCCTTGCTCCCATCTTCTTGCTTCCCATACCAAAAGAATTCATATTTGTCAAGCCTACTTTCGCGATTTTAGCCAGTGTCATGTTTTCGGTTTTGGGAATCAGTCTTGCAGATACTCACGGACGCACTTTCTTACGATTGATCAATCCCGATAGCATCGAAAGTTTATTGGTCGCAGAAGGAACGCTCAAGCCTGCATCCGGTAAAATTTTAGATACCAGTTGTATTATTGATGGGCGGATTGAAGAGTTATTAAAAACTGGATTTATCGAAGGACAAATTATCATCCCTCAATTTATTTTACAGGAATTGCAACTATTAGCAGATGCGGCTAACGATCGCAAGAGAACCCGGGGACGAAGGGGTTTAGATATTCTCAACCAAATGCAAGAACGCTATCCCAATCGTATTGTCGTCAACTCGGAAGATTACGAAGAAATCAATACCGTAGATGCAAAATTAGTGCGCTTTACCCGGGAATTGAACGGCATTCTCGTTACCAATGATTACAATCTCAGTAAAGTGGCAAACTTGCAAAAAGTCCCCATACTAAATATTAACGACCTAGCGCGATCGCTGCGTCCGATTTATCTTCCAGGAGATGCTCTCGACATTAAAATTATCAGACCGGGGAAAGAGCCGCAACAAGGGGTTGGCTACCTCGAAGACGGTACGATGGTGGTAGTAGAAGACAGCAACAAGTACATCGGTAGTGCGGTTCGCGCTTTAGTGACCTCTGCCTTGCAAACGTCCGCAGGTCGCATGATTTTTGCCAAACTGGACAGTTCGGAACGAGACAAGGAGGAACAAAAAGTCAACGGCAGGAGGAATCTCCCAACGAATTCGTGACTCGTGACATAGGGTTATCCGCATCTGGGAGGGGGGAAATTCCTACGCCATAATGGGAGCGAATCGCTGACAATAGATGCCTGTAGCCGCACATTTACACGTTAAAGCCACTATGACAACTGTACTCGAACAAGGCAATATTACAATCCATACAGAGAATATTTTTCCCATTATCAAGAAATCTCTCTATACCGATCACGAGATTTTCTTGCGGGAATTAATTTCGAATAGCGTGGATGCGATCGCCAAGCTGAAGATGGTGTCCTATGCGGGAGAAGTAGATGGGGAACTCCCAGAACCTCTAATTGAAATTAAGATAGATAGCGAGAAGAAAACTCTCTCGGTTTCCGATAACGGCATCGGGATGACCGCAGAAGAAATTAAGAAATATATCAACCAAGTCGCCTTTTCCAGTGCCGAAGAGTTCGTCGAAAAATATCAAAAAGACCCCTCCCAACAAATTATCGGTCATTTTGGCTTGGGTTTCTACTCCTCTTTCATGGTTGCCACCCAGGTAGAAATCGAAACCCTTTCCCATCGTTCCGGCTCCCAAGCGGTACACTGGTCTTGCGATGGTTCTCCCGCATTTGAATTAACCGAATCCTCTCGCACGGAACCGGGAACGACGATTACTCTCACCATGATGGAAGAGGAAGTCGAGTATATCGAAGAAGCACGGATCAAGCAGTTAGTGAAAACCTACTGCGATTTTATGCCCGTAACGATTAAACTGGGCGAAGAGCAGATTAACAAGCAAAAAGCACCTTGGAAAGACTCCCCACAAAACCTCAAGGATGAAGATTACTTAGAATTCTATCGCTATCTTTATCCCTTCCAAGAAGATCCCTTGCTGTGGGTTCATCTCAATACCGACTATCCTTTCGTTCTCAATGGGATTCTTTACTTCCCCCCCATTAAACCCGATGTGGACGTGAACAAAGGACAGATTAAACTATTCAGCAATCAGGTCTTTGTTAGCGATCGCTGCGATGAAATCATCCCCGAATTCTTGCGACCTTTGCGAGGGGTGATCGACAGCACCGATATTCCCCTTAACGTCTCTCGTAGTGCCTTAACCAATAATCGTACCGTTCGTCGCATTACCGACTTTATCTCCAAGAAGATCGGCGATCGCCTCAAAGCAATGTATCGCGACGATCGCAAGGAATACGTTCGCTGTTGGGAGGATGTGGGAACTTTTGTCAAGTTCGGTTCTCTCAAGGACGAAAAATTCAAAAAGCAAGTCGAGGATATCATTATCTACAAGACGACCTTGGAAGACAAAAAAGACGACGATGCACCCAAAGTCGAAGTCCAAGCAGAGGAGGGAGATGCTTGGCAAGATGCGGAGGAAACATCGGGAAATGACGGTTATACCACGTTAAAAGACTACTTGGAACGGAACAAGGAAAAGCACGAAAATCGCATTTTCTATTGCACCGATCCCGGTTCTCAGTCAACTTACGTGGAACTGTACAAAAATCAAGGTTTAGAAGTCCTGTTTATGGACTCTTTCATCGATACCAATTACTTTATCCCCTTCCTCGAACGGGAATACACGGATGTAAAGTTCTCCCGAGTGGATTCGGATTTAGATAATACGTTAATCGATGAAGAACCCTCAGAAATTGTCGATCCCAAGACCAATAAAACCCGCAGCGAGTTGGTGAAAGAGTTATTTGAAAAGGCACTCGCGAATGAGAAAGTGACCATTCAAACCAAATCTCTCAAATCCGACGATCCTCAAGGAACTCCCCCCGCGATGGTCATTTTACCGGAAGAGATGCGACGCATTCAAGAAATGACCGCATTGCTGCAACAAAAAGCGGTTGATTTCCCCGATATGCACACGTTATTGGTGAATGTTTCTCACCCAATGGTTCAGAATTTGGTGAATCTTTCTGGGGGTGCGATCGTCGATGGAGGAGGAGCGTCCAAAACGGGAGAATTAGTCAATCAAATGTGTCAGCATATTTACGATTTGGCTCTCATCTCTCAAAAGCCGTTCGATGCAGATAGCATGAAGGCATTTATCGAGCGATCGAATTCCTTGTTAACTCAGGTGACAGAGCGCTTGTAAAATTTTGCAAAATTTAAGTTTTGTTAATGAATGGGGTGCAGTTTCTGCACCCTTTTTCAAATATTCTCTACTCTCTCAGATGGTTCTCAATTTTTATTGAAAAAATCTCTAGCCCACCTAGATTTTGTAAGAATATGTGGTAGATAATCTTTTGTATCCACTATTTTGTAATATTCTAAGGCTGATTCTGCATCCGCTAAACGTAATTCTAATTCAAGACGAACGACAAATCTGTCAGGAGGTGAATGATCTTGAATTTGAGATGTAATTCGTATTACTTTTTCAAGTTTTGTATAAATTGTTCGAGCATTTCTTTCTAACAATTGACAATTTTTCTTGGTATTATAGATAGTATATAATGTGGCTAGGGTAAACAGAAAAGCTGTAGCAGTTGTTATTAACTGAATATAACCTATATAAA
>JBCCVR010000038.1:0-40640 GCA_039194995.1 Cyanobacteria bacterium P01_E01_bin.42
GCGATCGCATGGCAAGAGTGCCGAACTGTCTCCCGTTCCCTCCTCTGACGGCTGGCACGAGGGGTTCGATCTAGTGCGATTGGCAGAACAGTTAGTGCAGTTGGGATGTCCGCCTCGGGTTGCTTTAACGGGTTTTTCCTTGGGAGGGCAACTTTCCCTGTGGGGCTTAAAAGCAGCCCGAGCAGAAAAAAGTCCTTATATTCAGATGGCTGCCGTTTTATCGCCGAACTTAGAAAGCGATCGTTCCCTAACACGTTTGGTAGAACATCCTATCGGACGCATTATTGAAGGGGTTTTGGCGCGAGAATTGTACCAAGCGGCCAAACTGCGAGGAGAGCGCTTTCCCGAAAGCGTCAAACCGGGAGCGATCGAGCGGGTAAATTCCATTCGCGCTTTCGATCGCGAAATGGTTATCGATTACTATGGTTTTAGAACAGTTAAGGATTATTACTACCAAACGAGCGGTCTTTATCTATTGGAGGGATTAGAATTGCCCCATCTTTTGGTGTACGCTGCCGACGATCCCCTTTTCGATGGGACGTTAGTTCCAGAAATCCAACAACGCGCGAGCCGCAATACCCAGACGAATCTCCTTTTAACCCCACAAGGCGGTCACGTTTCCCATATTGGCAGCCCCACCATCCAAGAAGATGAATTTTGGGGTTTAAATCGCCTGCTTGAATTTTGCGAGGCAACGTTGAAACAATAAAAGAATTCGTCTCTGACTCTCGAAGCTCCCGATGCTTCCCCTGCCCCCGATGCTCCCCCGACTCCCCCATGCCCGATCTTTTATGGCTCGATCGCATCCAACCCGCCCAGCGCTCCCGAGTGGGAGAAAAGGCCTTTATTTTGAGTCAGTTACTCCAGAAAGGATATCCCGTTCTGCCGGGATTCGCGATCGCCACCGCAACATGGCAGCAATGTTTGAACCTTCCGGGAGAATCCAAACCAATCCTGACGGATTTATCGGGTTCTTCTCTTCATCTTAATGTCAACGACTATCGCGTTTTGCAGCAACTCGCTCGCAATATTTGTCAGGATATCGAAACAATTTCCCTGCCTCCCGAATGGCTGGATGGATTTTTGCAAGCGGCTCGTCAACTTTCGACGCGCGCCCTGATCTTGCGGCCTTCCCTGGCGATTTCCCGAACGGTCAACTATTCCCTGCGGGGGCTTTTGCGAGGGCGCGCTTGTTGGTGCGAACCCCAATATTTTGAGAGCGCCCTCAAACAAGTTTGGAGCGAGCCGTTTCGCGCCAAGAGCTTATTTTATTGGCAGCGCGAAGGAATCGAACTCGAGCGGATACAAGTGGCGGTTTTGGTTCAGCCCCTCGAAGAGGCGATCGCGTCGGGAAAGGTGAGCGCACATCCGACTCAATGGCAAATCGAAGCAACCCGAGGCTTGGGGAACGCCTTGGCGAATGGAGAAGTGAAACCGGAAACCTATCAAATCGAGCCGACAACTGGCGCGATCGCGACCCAGACCTCCGCATATCAAACTCGCGTTTATGGAATTGTTCCGGAAGTCGTTTCGCCAACCTGTCTGGAAAATCGCGTCCTGCCCGAGCCAGAACAAGAGGCGGGCGTTCTAGATGCAAGCACCCGGACTCACCTTATCGAATTGACCCGCAGAATACAGTTGGAAACAACGGCTGATTGTTCTTGGGAATGGGTTCTCTATCGAGGGAAAGACGCAACGCAACACCTCTACCTCTGGCAGTGGAACGAAGAAAAAGCCATTCCTCCCCATCAACCCGAAGCAAGTACGGATTCGCTTCCCCTAGTGACGGGGGTGGGCGCTTCCTTCGGTCGGGCGATTGCCCCCGTCCGCATTCTGCTCTCTGGCGATGATGCAAATGGCGAAATCCCAGTTGGTGAAATTTTGGTCGCTAAAACCTTAGAGGCCTATTGGTTGCCCCTGCTCGAGAAGGCGGCGGGATTGATTCTCGAGCGGGGCAATCTCACCAGTCACGGTGCAATTTTAGCGAGGGAATTGGGAATTCCAGCATTAGTGGGTGCAATTGATGCCACTCAATTACTCGAAACAGGGGAATCTGTTGTTATCGACGGCATCCAAGGAAAAGTTTATTTGGCAAAACATCAGTCACCAGTTACCAGTCACCAGTCACCAGTTACCAGTTACCAGTTACCAGTTACCAGTTACCAGTTACCAGTTACCAGTTACCAGTTACCAGTTACCAGTTACCAGTTACTGGGGAAGGGCGATCGCTCTGCTCTCGGCACGCAATTGTGGGTTAACCTCAGTCAACCCAGTGTTTTTGAACGCGCTTCTCACCTTCCGGTAGATGGAGTTGGCTTGGTTCGTTCCGAACTAATGATGTTGGGATTATTGCAATCTCAACCTTTGACGTGGTGGTTGCACCATCAAGAGAAATTTGTTGCCGAATTGACCGACCGGATCGATCGCTTGGCGGCGGTTTTTGCACCGCGTCCCGTGTTTTATCGCTCGACGGATTGGCGATCGCCGGAATGTCCCCCTCTATCGACCTCTGCCGATATTGCCCTTAATCCCTCCTTGGGCATCCGAGGAACTCATACTTATCGGATCGATCCCGCCCTTTTTGAGGTCGAACTGCTCGCATTGCAACGGGTGCGAGAAAAATGGGACAACTTACATCTCATTTTGCCCTTCGTACGCGGTGTCGATGAATTTCTTGCCGCTCGCAAGCAGGTGGAAAGCGCAGGGCTTCTGCAATGGCCCTCTTTTCAACTGTGGATCATGGCTGAAGTTCCTTCCGTTATCTTGTTGTTATCCGAATACGTCAAAGCAGGGGTTCGGGGAATTGCGATCGGTACGAACGATCTTGCTCAACTTTTGCTGGGGGCAGATCGCGAACATCCTCAACTGGAAAGTTTTTATAATGAGTCTCATCCTGCCGTCGCGATCGCGCTAGAAATGTTAGTCCGGGGAGCACGCCAAGCCGGAATTTCTTGCTCTTTATGCTCTCAAGCCATCGTCCGCTCTCCCGAACTGGTCGATCGCTTAATTGAGTGGGGTATTACTGCCATCTCGGTAGAACCGGAAACAATTGAATCTACCTACAAAGCCATCGCGCAGGCCGAACGGCGCTTATTACTCGAAGAAAAACGCCTCGAACCTTAAGCAAAGATCGGCGCTCGATTCTCAAGGCTCAATTATCCATGTGAAATTGGAGATAGAGGCGTGGTAATTCCTTGAAACGACGCGAACGAGAACGCCTCCAACACTTTCAGTTGCCTCCCATGCTTCCTTAAAAAATCCTTGCTCCGCGATCCCCAACAATGGGATGATAAGAGGTAGTTTTGGGCGATCGCGGTCAGCCAGTCTCGATCGGTACCCATTTCTCGCTCAACTGTAGTTAATTATAGCGTCAGAAAATATGGTCGTTGCCAGTCAATCTCTTGAAGAACTTTGCATCAATTCCATTCGTTTTTTAGCCATTGATGCCGTCCAAAAAGCGAATTCCGGCCATCCCGGGCTACCGATGGGAGCCGCCCCCATGGCCTTTGCACTTTGGGATCGCTTCTTGCGATTCAATCCCAAAAACCCCAAATGGTTTAACCGCGATCGCTTTGTCCTCTCCGCCGGTCATGGCTGCATGTTGCAATATGCTTTACTCTATCTAACCGGTTACGATAGCGTCGGTATCGAAGATATCAAACAGTTCCGCCAGTGGGGATCGAAAACCCCCGGACACCCGGAAAACTTTGAAACCGAAGGTGTAGAAGTGACCACGGGACCCCTCGGACAAGGGATCGCCAATGCTGTCGGTTTGGCAATGGCAGAAGCTCACTTAGCCGCCATGTTCAATAAGCCCGATGCGGCAGTTGTCGATCACTACACCTATGCAATTGTCGGCGACGGCTGCAACATGGAAGGCATTTCCGGAGAAGCCTGTTCTCTTGCCGGTCATCTCGGCCTGGGCAAGTTAATCGCCCTATACGATGACAACCACATCTCGATTGATGGGTTTACCGATCTCTCCTTTACCGAAGATGTGGGCAAGCGCTTTGAGGCTTATGGCTGGCACGTGGTGAGCGTTCCCGATGGTAATACCAATGTCGATGCGATCGCGGCTGCTATTGAAGCAGCCAAGAAAGTCACCGATAAGCCTTCTTTAATTAAAGTCACCACCACCATCGGTTACGGTTCTCCCAACAAATCTAACTCCCACGACTCCCACGGTGCGGCTTTGGGTGTGGATGAAGTCGCCGCAACCCGCAAAGAATTGGGTTGGGAATATCCCGAGTTTGTCATTCCCGATGATGCCTTGGCTCACTTCCGCCAAGCCGTCGATCGCGGTGCTAGTGCGGAAGCGGAGTGGCAGCAAACCCTCGCTACCTATAAAACCCAATACCCCGAAGATGCCGCCGTTTTCGAGCGCATGATTAGCGGTAAATTGCCAGAAAATTGGGCGGAGTGCTTGCCCGTTTATACCCCGGAAAGCAAGAAAGATGCGACCCGCAACCAATCAGGAGCAACTTTAAACGCGATCGCGGGAGCCTTACCGGAACTCTTCGGCGGTTCGGCAGATTTGGCTCCCTCCAACAAGACCTTAATTAAAGGCGAGGGAGATTTCCAAAAAGGAAAGTACAAAAACAAAAACCTCCGTTTCGGCGTGCGGGAACACGGCATGGGAGCCATCTGTAACGGCATGGCTTTACACGGTTCCGGGTTAATTCCCTACGGTGCGACCTTCTTGGTTTTCACCGACTATATGCGCAATGCCATTCGCCTCTCCGCCCTCTCTCAAGCCGGGGTAATCTGGGTGATGACTCACGATTCCATTGCTCTCGGAGAAGACGGACCCACCCACCAACCCGTAGAACATGTTGCATCTCTGCGCATGATTCCCGGTTTGATCGTTTACCGTCCGGCAGATGGTAACGAAACCTCTGCGGCTTATAAAGTTGCAGTGGAGCAGGCAAAAGCCGACAAGCCCGCACCGACGCTATTGGCACTGTCCCGCCAAGGTTTGCCGAACTTAGAAGGTAGTTCTATCGAGAAGGCTGAGAAAGGCGCTTATGTCCTGTCCGACAGCGAAGGAACTCCCGATATTATCCTCATTGGTACTGGTAGTGAAGTGGCGCTTTGCGTGGATGCCGCCGCTAAATTGACGGCTGAAGGCAAAAAAGTGCGCGTGGTTTCTATGCCCAGTTGGGAAATGTTCGAGGCTCAAGATGGGGCTTATCAAGAGTCGGTTTTACCGAAAGCCGTCACGACTCGTTTATCGGTTGAAGCTGGCGTAACCTTTGGTTGGGGACGCTATGCGGGCAGCGAAGAGAACGCGATCGGCATCAATCGCTATGGGGCTTCTTGTCCCGGTGGCGTGGCACTCGAGAAGTTTGGCTTCACGGTTGACAATGTTGTCAGCAAGGCGAAATCTTTACTCGGGTAAGTTCGCGATCGCCATAACTTAAAATACTAAAAACGCGATCGCAGAATCCTTTTGCGATCGCGTTTTTCATGAATTCTAGCCGATCGCTTTTGAGGGCAAAGCAATACCCTTTTTTCGCTATGATGGGGGGCGATTGCTCGTGCTGGAGAAGCGAACATCATGCCCGATCCCGGACTGCGAAAACTTACCGCACAACTCTCTCAGAAACTCCAACAGGATCGACTGTTACAGGATACCGTCACCCAACTTCGCCATCACTTGAACTGCGATCGTGTGATTTTGTACTATTTTTATCGAGAATGGCAGGGTCAAGTTACCTTTGAATCCCTCAAAGCCCCAGAATTCTCGATTTTTGGCAGCACTGGGCCCGATGAATGTTTCAATGATGAATATGCCCATCTTTACCAACAGGGCAGAGTTCGCGCGATCGCGGATATTGAAACGGAACCCATTAATCCTTGTCATCGAGACTTTCTCCGCAGCTTGAACATTCGTGCCAATCTCGCCGTACCGATTTTAACGCCCCGTCTTTGGGGGTTGCTGATTGCTCATGATTGTACGAGTCCTCATGCTTGGGTAAATGATGATATTGCGATCGTGAAAACAGCCGCAGAAACCTTGGCTTGTTTCCCGACAATTTGCCAACAATAAATTTTTGTAATATTTTTTTTCTTTTAGACGAAATATGCAAAAAAACTTAATAAATAGAAAGAGATTGAAGGATAAGTTGTTGGACGGAAAGAATGTACGCAAGAGCATTGGTTGATTAGACGCTGCTGTTAAACATGGCCTCAAAGTTTGTGTCCGACTACTGACAAGCGCGATTGTAAGATTAACGACAATTTTATGAGAGAATAAGAAAGGGAATAGATTCGGAGTCTAAATTGACGAGGATAAGATTTAGCACGATAAAGGAAGTTAGATATTCCCCTTGTTTGCATTCGGTAATTGAAGAAGACTCAAAATTGTTCCAAATCTAATTTATCTGACTTGGGCGATCGAGGAGTTAGCAGCAAAAGTTAGCAGCAGGAGTTTGCAACGGTAGCACTGTTACGATTAGCAATGTTCTGACGCAATTGGGATGAAACATTCTGTTGGAGAAAAAACATGATGGAAGGAGATCGCTCCACAACCCCCAACGGCAAAATTGGGTTCATACGAGATACCCAAAACAGTTGGGCCGATACTCTCTCAAATACTATTCTCAATGCGTCCCACTTTGAAGCCGAGAGGGAACTGAGTCTCTTTTTTATCCATTCTTCGGATTTGCTTTGCATTGCTGACTTTGCGGGTAAGTTTAAGCGCTTGAATCCAGCATGGGAGAAGGTATTGGGTTATTCATTGGCAGAGTTGATGGCAAAACCATTTTTAACGTTTGTCCATCCCGACGATCGCGAGAAAACCCAACAAACTTACGAGAGCGTCTTAGCCGGAGCGTTAATTCGCAACTTTACCAATCGCTATCGGGATAAAAACGGAAACTATCATTGGCTGGAATGGACGATAAATCCTTCTTCCCAAACCCATTCTATCTATGCGATCGCTCGGGAGGTCAGCGATCGCATTGTGGCAGAAGAAACCTTAAAACAAAGCGAGGCACAATACAAGCGCTTAATTGCAGGGTCTCCAGACTTGATTTATGCCTTACACCAAAGCGAAGCCCGCCTGCACGCCATCATCAGCAATACCTCCTATGGCATTCTGCTGGTGGATCGCCAAGGTATCGTTTGCTTTGCTAATCCTGCCGCCCTAACCTTGTTTAACCGCAAAGCGGAAGAACTCATCGATTGCGAATTTGGCATTCCCATGACCGTTGGCGAAGGCCTTGTCGAACTCCAACTCCTGCAAGCCAATGGTCAAACCAGTACGGTGGAGATGAGGGTTTCTTCTTTGGAATGGCAGGGAAAGGAAGTTTATATGATTTCCTTGCAGGATGTGACCCATCGCAAACAAATCGAAGAGTTATTGCGCCATCGCGCCTTCTACGATGTTCTAACGGAACTGCCCAATCGCGCCTTATTCGTCGAACGCTTGGAACGAGCGCTACTACGAGCGCGCAAAAACCCGAGATATAAGTTCGCCGTTTTATTTTTAGATTTGGATCGCTCCAAAGTTGTTAATGATAGTTTAGGCCATCTCGTAGGGGATAAGCTCCTGATCGCATTTGCTCGCCTCTTGGAAATGTTTATCAGTCCGAGGGATCTTGTCGCGCGTTTTGGAGGGGATGAATTTACGATTCTCCTCGAAGATATTAACGGCTTGCGACAGGCAACCCGCTTAGCCGAAGATATTGGAGGGGCATTGCAATCTCCTTTTGAATTGGACGGTCACGAAGTATTTACAACAGCGAGTATTGGGATTGCGTTGTCTTCCCCAGAATACACCCAGCCCGAGGAATTATTGCGCAATGCCGACTTAGCCATGTATCGGGCGAAAGCAAAAGGACGAGCGCGTTTTGAAATTTTTAACCCCACCCTGCACGAGACTGCCTTGCAACGCTTGCAACTAGAACAGGATTTGCGTCGTGCTTTGTCGGAGCAGGAATTTCGGGTCTTTTATCAGCCGATTGTCAATTTGCGATCGGGATGCTTGCAGGGCTTTGAGGCCTTAATTCGCTGGCTGCATCCCCAACGCGGTTGGATTGCTCCGAATCAATTTATCCCCGTTGCTGAAGAAACTGGCGCGATCGTGGAAATTGGGGAATGGGTTTTACGAGAGGCCTGTCGCCAGAGGGCGCAATGGCAGGCAAAATTTCTCCTCGATCGCAATTTGAGGGTGAGTGTCAATCTTTCCGGACAACAGTTGAAAGATCCGGCGTTTTTAGCCAAACTGGATCGCATCTTGGCAGAAACGGGATTAGATGGCAACAGTTTAAAATTAGAACTCACCGAAAGCGTATTAATGGAGGATGTCGATGCGATCGTGATTCGTTTGTCGCAACTGCGAATGCGAGCCATTCAACTCAGTATCGATGATTTTGGGACGGGTTATTCTTCCTTGAGTTATTTGCAACGCTTTCCCGTCCATACTTTAAAAATCGATCGCTCGTTTATCAGTCGTATGGGAGAGAAGAGCGATAATTTAAAAATTGTCGAAACGATCGTGACTTTGGCTCATCAATTGGGAATGGTCGCGATCGCCGAGGGCATCGAAACCCAGAAACAATTAGAGCAGTTGCGTGCCTTGAAATGCGAAGGGGGACAGGGTTATTTATTTGCTCCCCCCTTGACTCCAGAAGAAGCAGAGGTGGCGATCGCTTGCCCGAGTTTATTTGTTGCTGCGGAGGATAGTTTTCTTGGCGCTCGTTGTTATTTGCCGTAATTCTACGATCGGTTATCAGTTATCAGTTATCAGTTATCAATGAATGCGATCGCAAATTCTAATTCTTATGAATATCAAGTTGGGGGAACACTCCCCGGAAATGCCCCGACTTATATCGCGCGTGAGGCAGATAAGCGGCTTTACCAGCAACTGAAAGCGGGGGAATTTTGCTATGTTTTGAACTCCAGGCAAATGGGCAAATCGAGTTTGCGAGTCCGCACAATGCAACGCTTACAAGAAGAAGATATTTTCTGTGCGGATATCGATTTGACCTTAATCGGCACGCAACAAGTCACCCCAGAAGAATGGTACGGAGGCATTTTAAGCTGTTTTATCGGCTGGTTCGAGTTAGAAATTGATGCGGGAGAATGGTGGCACGAACGGGATATTATTCCACCCGTACAGCGTTTAGACGAATTTATCGAGACGGTTTTATTGCCTCAGACGAGTGGGAAAATTATTGTTTTTATTGATGAAATCGATAATGTTTTGGGGTTGAATTTTAAAGATGATTTTTTTGCGTTTATTCGCGCTTGTTACAATAAAAGAGCCGATAATTCCGAATACAATCGTTTAACCTTTTGTCTGCTCGGTGTTGCCAAACCAACGGATCTGATTCAAGATCGATATCGAACGCCTTTTAATATCGGTTATGGGATTGAATTACGCGGGTTTACTTGGGAAGAAGCAAAATCATTAAGTGATGGTTTAGTCGGTCTCGTCCGTTACCCTCATCTTGCCCTGAAAATGATTCTGAATTGGACGGGGGGACAGCCTTTTTTAACACAAAAACTATGCAAATTGCTGCAAGCTCATGGGAGTAGTTATTGTTGGGATTTTAGCGAAGAACAGGAGCTAGAGTGGATCGATCGCACCATTCAAACTCATCTAATCGATCGCTGGGAGACTCGCGACGAACAGGAACATTTTAACACGATTCGCCGCCGCCTGCTCGGGAATTCAAAATACAGTCGCACCTTAATTTCGCTCTATTATCAAATGTTACAGGGGGAAAAAATCCAGAGCGATCGCTCTCCCGAAAAGTTAGATTTGCGCCTCTCGGGGTTAGTCGTGGAACGAGAGGGCAATTTACAAGTTTACAATCTAATTTACGCGGCTATTTTTAATTTAGATTGGGTTGCGGAAACTTTAGCAAAACTCTGTCCCTATGGCACGCAATTAGAGGCATGGTTGGATTCTAATTGTCAAGAAGATTCCCATCTCTTACGAGGCAAAAACTTGCAAGATGCCCTTGCTTGGGCAGGCGATCGCAGTCTGAGCGATCGCGATTACCAATTTTTAACCGCCAGTCAAATTTTAGAACGTCAAGAAGTCCAAAATGCCCTCGCAGTCTCGAAACAAGAATCGATCGCGATCGCTCGCAGTTTGGTGGGGAAAATTGATAATCCTCTAATTGTTCTTAAAGCGATTTTATCTTGGACGAACGGACAGCCTAACTTAACTCAAAATCTTTGTAAATTTGTCTTGCTTCATCCTGATTTATTGGCACGGGGGGATGTTGTCGAACAGATTAACGAAATCGTACGATCGCAATTCCTCGAGACATGGGAAAATGAAGAGGCAGAGATGGGACAGCCTCTAAGAATATTGCGCGATCGCTGGCTGTCTGACTCGGAAAATGCGATCGAACGCTTGCAATTATACCGTCAGATTTTAGAGCGATCGGCGGTTGAAGAACCAGAAAGAGTCACCTCTTTAATTGAATTAGGATTGGTCTTGAAAGAAGGCGATCTCTTTACCATCGCAAACTCTCTTTATCAAGAAACATTTAACCGAGAATGGCTCGATCGGCAACTGGATCTCCTCGAGTCTGGATTAGTTCGAGAAAAACGAACTAAAGCCTTAAAAGCTGCAACTTGGGGATTCATTTCGGCAGTTTTTCTCGCATTGGGGGCAACTGTAATTTTAACATGGTCAACCCTAGCCGATATCCCCGATCGCACTATTCCTCTTGCTACGATTCCCGAACCGGGAAACCCCCTCATTTTAGCCGGAATTTTACTCAGTTTAATCGTTATTTATTTGATTGCCAAAATCGGTGGAGAACTCTCGAAATGGCTGGGTTTTCCATCTGTTTTAGGCGAATTAATCGGCGGCGTTCTCATCGGGGGGAGCGGATTTCATTTACTAGTTTTTCCAGAAAGCGGTGTCGATCATTCTTTTTCGGAAATTATGACTTTTTTGTCGGCAACTACTCCCATTAGTTCGAGTATTGCCGAAACCGTTTTTCAGGGGCAAAGCCAAGTTGTCTCTATTTTAGCAAACTTTGGGTCAATTATTCTACTCTTTGAAATTGGTCTGCAATCTAATTTGAACGATCTGCTCAAAGTGGGTTTTAAATCGTTAACTGTCGCTTTTGTCGGCGTGATTTTACCCTTTACGGCAGGAGCATTGGGATTAATTTATTTATTTCAAGTTCCCCTCATTCCCGCTCTATTTGCAGGTGCGGCGCTGACTGCAACCAGTATTGGCATTACATCTCGGGTTTTGTCAGAGTTAAAACTTCGCGAGACCACGCCAACAAACTCACGCGATCGCAATGAAAATGCCCTCACTTCTCCAGAAGGACAAATCGTGTTAGGTGCAGCAGTCCTAGATGATATTTTAGCAATTATTATCCTCGCAGTGATTACCAGTTTGGCAAAAACTGGATACCTCGAAATCGGACATTTAATCTATTTGATTCTGGGTGCATTGATGTTTTTAGTGGGGGCAATTTTATTCGGTCGTCTATTTAACGATGTCTTAGTAACGCTTGCCGATCGTCTCAGCACTCGGGGTCAATTAGTCATTCCGACGTTAACCTTTGCACTCATTTTAGCTTATATTGCTCAAGTCTTAGAATTAGAACCTATCCTCGGCGCATTTACCGCAGGATTGGTCTTTAAAGAAACCAGTCAAGGACAAACATTACAAAAACAAATTGCTCCCATTGCCGATCTGCTCATTCCCGTCTTTTTCGTTACCATTGGTGCAAAAACAAATTTTTTAGTTTTATTGCCCAATTATCCCGATACCGATCGCCGTTTGCTGATGGCAGTATTTTTAATTGTCGTTGCCGTTTTGGGTAAAATTATCGCGGGTTTTACGGTTTGGCAAGAATCTCAAATCAATCGCTTGGCGATCGGCATCAGCATGATGCCCCGAGGGGAAGTCGGATTAGTTTTCGTGGGAGTGGGTTCGGCAGTGGGAGTATTACCGGAATCCTTAGAAACGGCAATTGTTTTAATGGTCATTCTTACGACTTTTTTGATGCCGTTTTGGTTGCGCCTGATCTGGAATGGGTGATTTCAGTTATCAGTTATCACAATATGGATATGGTGGCAATCCGTAGTTGACCAATGGGTCGGTTTAAACTACAATCAGTAGAAGTTAGAGTTTTTCATTCCCATCTATGCCTAAAATTGTAGATAAAGACAAAAAGCGACAGGACATTGTAGAAGCATCCTTGCAGGTGTTTCAAAGTAAGGGTTATCAGGGGACGCGAATTATTGATATTGCTAGAGAAGCGGGCATTGGCAAAGGGACGATTTATGAATACTTTAATAGCAAAGATGAAATTATTTTGGGGGTTTTTGAGGAACTCTTTCTCGACTACGAACAATTGCTCTATACTCGCGCCCAAAGCGATCGCTCTCCTTTTGAAGAAATAATTAGCAGCGTTGCCAGTGCTTTTGAAGATTTAGACGATTGTTCGGAATTAATTCCCGTTTATTTTGAGTTGTGGAGTTCTCGGCAATTGTGCGAAAATTTGGGACTGAGAGAAAGAATGGGGAAATGGTTTGAACGGTTGAGCGCGGCATACACTCAATTAATCGAAAAAGGCCAGCGATCGCGAGAAATTTCCTCAGAAATTGAGGCGAGAGCTTTTGCGAGAACGCTGGTCAGTGCCATTGATGGGATAATTTTACATTATTGCTTGTTCAAGCCGGATAAAGTCTTTTTTGCCCAACAAAAGCAAGAATTAGAACGTACCCTACGGCGATCGCTGGTTCCCTAGGGATTTGGATTAAAACTGCTTAGTGAAAAACCAGTGCGGTTTTATATTGCTTGCTCAATCTTGCATTTTCATATAAAGTCAGCCAAACCATTTTTTCGATGTTAAGAGATGATTCGTCACCAATTCCGGCATTGTAAGATTCTTCATGGATGCGCTGGAACTCGCGATCGCAAACCTCATCCCCATTCATTTCAATACCCAAATAAGGGGCAATTTCTCTTAACTCTGCCAATAATCTGATAGACGAACCAATACAAATTGCCGTATTTTTCCCAAAAATCTCCTCGATTAGTTCATGGTCGTCGAGGGCATTAATAACGCGAGGAAAATCTACCGGGACGTAGCAATCGTCACAATCAGAATGATAGAGTAGATGATGATAAGAGTCTTCGGCATACCAGTCATAAACGCGATCGATAACCTCCTCCCGCGTGCCAAATTCTCTATGCCCTTCACCATCTTGAATGTAAGCAAATCTGCGTCTTAAATAGTGGAGGAACGAATAAGAAAAAGAGTAGAAATGAGGTCTTGGTCTGACTGTAAATTCTCTGGGTTCTTCCCATGTCTCAAAACCCAGTCTCGTTAAACATTCAGAGATATCTTTAAAATAAGACTCTCTATACTCTGCCCCTTCTGGATCGTTTTTGAGTAAATCGGCCAAGATGCCGACGCTAATCGCTAATCCCATAATTTTTCTCCATCAATTGGGGTCTGTTTGGGTTAATGATTTTATAGTCAACTCTATCATAACCCTACCCCAGATCGACGATCGCTTAACAAATACGGGGCAACTGATCGCCGACCAACATATCGACAACGCGATCGCTCCCGAAAATCGTTTCAATGATGACCATGCCGGGGGGAGAGTCGAGAACCTCGCCGATCTTTTGACTATTTTCTCCGGCTGGATGCGATCGCATGGCAGCGAGGACTTGTTGGGTATCCGATGCGGGAACGACGGCGACTAATTTGCCCTCATTGGCAAGATAGAGGGGATCGAGTCCCAATAATTCACAGATTCCTTGGACTTCCTGTCTCACGGGAAGAGCAGTTTCTGATAAGCGAATGCCAACTTCAGAACTAAGGGCAAACTCATTTAAAACCGTTGCCAAACCGCCTCGCGTGGCATCCCGCAGGGCGCGAACTTCGGGGCAAACATCTAAAATAGTATCCACCAAACCATTGAGGGGCTGACAATCGCTAGAAATCTCGCTTTCGAGTGCCAATTCTCCCCGGGCGATTAAAATGGCTGCCCCGTGATCGCCGATATTGCCGTTCGTTAAAATGGCATCTCCGGGTCGTAAGCGATCGGCTGCGATCGCGATGCCTTCGCGAATGACCCCGACTCCTGCCGTGTTAATAAAGAGCTTATCTGCGGATCCTCGCTGTACGACTTTGGTATCTCCGGTCACAATTTGGATACCCGCGCGATCGGCAGCTTCTTTCATGCTTTGAGCAACGTTGCGCAGGGTGGCAATTTCCAAGCCTTCCTCTAAAATTACCCCGCAGGAAAGATAGAGGGGTTTTGCCCCACTCACAGCCAGATCGTTAACAGTTCCGTTAATCGCCAAAGTTCCGATATTGCCCCCTGGAAAAAAGAGGGGATCGACCACATAGGAATCGGTGGTAAACGCGAGGCGATCGCCGAACTTTAAGAGATCCGTCAAATTAACTCGCGCTTGGTCTTCTAGGGGCGTTAACAGGGAATTTGAGAAGCAATTAACAAAGATATCTTCAATCAAATCCCGCATTGCTTTCCCACCGCTACCGTGGGCGAGGGTTACTGTTTTTTCTCGTACTTTTGCCGGACGGCGGCGCATTTTTTCGATATTTTCAAATAAAGAATGTTTTGTCATTAGCAGCGAGCAAAAAAAAGGTTTAAAAAATCGATCTGCTCTCACTCTAATGTCTGGCAATTAGAAAGATTCTAAAAAAAATACAAATTTTTAGATTCCGTCTCAAGTTTGCTAACTTACTAAGAATTTTAATTCTTAGCTGCTTGCCTCACAATTCATTTAATTGTCGTCTTGAGACAAACCCGTTAAATGTTTGAGAATAACATCGAGTTTGCCATTGACTTCATCAAATCGTTCGTCGATGTCTTCTTCTAAGTGTTCAAAGGCCTCTCCGATCCAGCCTTTGGGATCGACAACATTATCGAGTTCTTGCTGTCCGTACTCGAGTTTGGTGACTCGTCGTTTTAATTCGGCAAGTTCCCGAAAAAGTTCATTCAATCGTTTATCTGACATAGGCCTTTCTCATAGTAATTAGATTGTACCAAAATTTTCGCAAGTATAAATATAATTTTCTCTTTGAATTCAATCTCGTCGATCGAGTTCGGAGAGAATTTCTTTAACGCGACCAGAGCGATTAATGATAACCGATCGCTCAGAACCAATTTTACAGTCTCGATATTCACGATCGCTATTTGTTTGATAAATATAAATTTTTTGACGATCGCGATCGAAAAATGAAATATCGTATATTTCTTCTCGAACGAGCCGTTCTTTGGATTCTCTTCCACCATTCGCCCACCAGACGAGAGACTCCGAATCATCGTCTCGCCTTATAGCAGGGCAGCGTAATGGAATAGCACTATCTCCCTGCAATTTCTCTGTTTTTAGGTTCATCCAATAACAAAAATCACTACCACAATTTTCAGCCTGTAGGGTGACAATACACTGCCAATGCTTGTCAGTCACAGACATAGTAGTGCTAAATGCAGAAGATTTTGCCCACATTAGAAGAAGTGCGATCGCGATCGCAATGAGAAATAAGATAAACCAAAAAATATCGAAAGCATCGAACTTGTTGAGTTCAATCTTTTGTTTTGGCATAGCAATTAAATTCGCATGAATAAGAATATTTTAACGTGCAGAATAAATTCGAATGCCTTTGTTAATCAGAAAATCCTATAGATGATAAAATCTTTAAAATTCTTATGGGACTCAGATTGTGACAGAAAATGGGATTGATTTAGAGTTGCTGACGGTAACGGGTTATGTTGTTTTTGCGTTGTTTGTGACTTGGCAGGTTTTTACACGCTCAAAATAAGGATGCGCCGTGATGCTCGAACGAAAAAGATGCGATCGCTCATTTTTCGACCGCGATCGCCCATAATTGAACAGTATTGCGATCGCTAATTTCCATGTCGCCATCGGCTGCAATTCACTGTATTAACCCCGATTGTCCCGCACCCTATCCGCAACCGGAACAGAATAAGTTTTGCCAGCATTGCGGTACGTCTCTCCGCTTGCAGCAACGCTATATCCCCCTCCAAAAGTTGGGATCGGGGGGATTTTCCGCTATTTACACGGTCTGGGACTTGCAAGCACGTCAGGAAAAGGTTCTCAAAGTTCTCGTTACCACCAGTAAAAAAGCTCGCGAATTATTCCAGCAAGAAGCCATTGTTTTAAAAAGTTTGCGCCATCCGGGAATTCCCAAAGTCGAGGAACGCGAAAGTGCTTTTACAATTAAGACCCGCGATCGCGAAATCGATTGTTTGGTGATGGAGAAAATTAACGGCAAAAACCTCGAAGAAATTCTTCTAGAACGCTACCCCCAAGGATGTCCGGAAACGCTGGCCTGCGAGTGGTTATGGCAGGTGGCGACTATTCTCGGAGTCTTGCACCAGCGCAAAATCGTCCATCGCGATATTAAGCCCTCTAACTTGATGCTGCGGAGCGATCGCGGTACTTTTGGGGAAACGCAACTGGTTTTAATCGATTTTGGCGGGGCTAAACCTATCGACCCCAATCCCAGTTCGACGCGCTTATTTTCCTCGGGCTACAGTCCGCCGGAACAAATGTCCGGGAAAGGTGCGAAACCCACGGCGGATATCTATGCCTTGGGGCGTACAGTCGTTCATCTCCTGACAGGGCGGCATCCCACGGAAATGGAGGAGGTGGAAACCGGAAACCTGCAATGGCGCAAATATGCAAAAGTCAATCCGGATTTTGCGGCTTTACTCGACCATCTCATTCACCCGAACGCCGATCGCCGTCCGCAAACCGCTCGATCCCTAAAACGGGAGCTAGCGCGGTTAACTCCAATGCGATCGCGGCGCGGTTTCTTTTCTCGAAAAGGTTTCGGTTTTGTCGCCAAAACTTGGCAACCCGTCGCACAATTCTGGGCGAATGCGAACTTAAAAATCGGGAAAACGGTGATGCAATGCAAGCGCTTTATAAATCTCGCTTATCAGAATATAAGTTTTGCAAGTCTGGAAATTCTGCGAGAAATGACTTGGGGGGGAATGGGAGCAATTATCGGCGTTGTCTTGGGTGAAAGTCTTGCCGCGTATACAATCTGGGGCGATCGATTTGCCGATTGGACAAACGAGTTAATTGCCCAACTCGATCTTAATACGAACATTGAAGTCGAACCGACCCTGTTAATTGCCGCGATCGCGGGATTTTGGACGGCTTGGGGCTTGGCCGAACCCCAAAGTTACCGACAGCGCAGTCATCCTTTTTTTGCCGGGATCGCGGGTTTTCTGGCTTATGCGATCGCTTGGTTATTTTGGTTGGGTTTTGCCAATTCTCCTCGGGAGCAACTGGGGGGATTTTTGGGCATTAGTACCGCCCTGTTAACCTTGGGTTTGGGTTTTTCGCACCATTTAATTCTATATTTACTCGTCAGTACTGTCGGGACGGGCGCAATTTTTTGGGGCTTGCTAAAATGGGGTAATTTCTCTCTAACCATTGTCCCAGAAATTTTATCGCTCTCCCATTTATTTTTAACAATGGGATTTTTTGCCTCGATGGGAATTGCGATCGCTTTTTCCTTGGGTTTGAGTCATTTTCTTCTCGTTCCCATTGTAAAATGGTTGACAAGAGAATAAGATAGCTCAATTGATAATTGAAATGAACCCCTCCCCCATACAATTTCAGCAAGACTCTCCTTTTCCCCTCCTTGAAAGTGCCTTACTCAATCTCTTGAAGCGGGAGGAAAGAAAGTGGGGCTATTTTCAGGTC
The DNA here is from genome assembly GCA_039194995.1 of Cyanobacteria bacterium P01_E01_bin.42. GTDB lineage: Bacteria > Cyanobacteriota > Cyanobacteriia > Cyanobacteriales > Spirulinaceae > CCY15215. The sequence goes on from JBCCVR010000038.1 coordinate 17,714, forward strand.
AAACAAGAGCAACAAGATTTTGTACTTTGCATTCCCGGTTTACCGAATCTGAGAATTTCTAAAAGTACGAAAAGTTATGCTTATCGTGCTTATTGGCTGAATAAAAAAGAACCGTCGATCGCCGTTCAGCGTAAAGAAAGAATGATACCTGACCCGAAAACAAAGCGAGAGAAAAAACTGCAAACTTACGAGGTCTTGCAATATATCGACGAGCGAGAAAATCCACAACAGCAAAAAATTAACGCCATTCTGGCCGATTTAATCAAAGGAGAAATAGAAAACAATTTGCCCCCCTTGGATATTGGCGAAATGAAGCCGATCGTCACGATTATCAAACGCGATCGCGTTCTCTAATTAGTCGGAAAAAGGAGATCGAGATAGGTCGAAAGGAGCGTATTTCCCCAAAAAACGGCGGAAAATGCACCTAGGGCTAAAAACGGCCCGAAAGGCATGGGGCGATCGCGCTTCAACCAACCCGCAGCAATGCCCGCCAATCCCGCGATCGCGCCAAATCCACAAGCCAGAAACCCTGCTACGAGCAAAAGTTTCCAACCCAACCACGTCCCTAACATTGCTGCTAATTTAGCATCTCCTGCTCCCATTGCTGTGCGTCCATAGGCAATAGAACCGATAAAAGCGATCGCCTCAAATAGCCACAAACCCACAACCGCACCACTCATCCCCATTGTTAAACTTTCCAGACTGCCAGAAATTGTCCCGGTTTCTTGCCATCCCCACAGCAGCATAAATCCCAAACCCGCAATGAGACCGGATTGGGTGAGAATATTGGGGAGGGTGAAAGTATCAAAATCGATGAGAGAGAGTGCTAATAACCAACTCAAAAACGTCCAATATCCGAAAATTTCCCCAGTCGTATTAAACTGCCAAAATACCAATAAAAATAACACCCCCGTCGCCGCTTCTACGAGGGGATAGCGCGGGGAAATCGGGGCGTGACAATGCTTGCATTTGCCTTTGAGGAGCAACCAGCCCAGAATAGGAATATTTTCGCCTTTCCCCAATTGTGTTAAACAATACGGACAGCGAGAGGGAGGGGAAAGAATGGAAAGTTTGGTGGGAATGCGATAAACGACAACATTTAAAAAACTGCCGATCGCCGCGCCAAAGACAAAGACAAAAGTTCCCACGACTGAATTGAATAAAGCCTCCATTTCATGAATTCAAAATTCAAAATTTTACGCGATCGCTAACCGACTTTAGCTTCTAAAGATTTGAGATATTCGGTATTGACTCCTGATTCTCGCGTCAGGGCAATTTTACCCGTGCGGGCAATTTCGCGAATGCCAAATTTACTCAGCATTTGCACGATCGCCACCATTTTACCAGGATCGCCGACGACTTCAATAGTGAGGGTATCTTCGGAGATATCCACAATGCGGGCGCGAAACACTTGGACAATTTCGATAGCTTCGGCGCGATTGGCAGCCGTGGCGTTAATTTTAATGAGCATCAATTCCCGCTCGACGCAGGGGGTTTGCGTGATATCATTAACTTTGAGAACGCTAATGAGCTTGTAAAGTTGCTTGACGATTTGTTCGATAATGCCATCGTCTCCTGATACCACCATCGTAATGCGAGAAGTTCCCACTTTGGCGGCAGACCCCACGGCGAGACTTTCGATATTAAAGCCACGACGGGCGAATAATCCGGCAATTCGGGCAAGAACTCCGGCTTCGTCTTCAACTAAAACTGAAATAGTATGTTTCATAGGTGTAGATTGCCATAAAATTTGTCAATACCGATTCTAGGGTCACAGAGAGGGCGATCTGAATTTTTTGAATTTTCTCTAGAGATCGCAACTTTCTAGTGTAACAGACTTGCCCCTCTCTTCCCTAATCGATTGTTGTTTATCGATCGTTGCTCGTCTCGAGCTTGTCGAAAGGTTGATTGAAAAATGGTAGGTAGAATCCGCGTGGCGAAGGATAAATCCGAGTTCGTGCAGTCTTTAGTTTTGGGGCGCGATCGCGATGGGACGTTTCAAACTTATGCGGATTTGTTGGTTTTTGCGGCGATGTTGGGCGTGAAAGCAGAAAAGCGCGTTCCCGTTGAAGCCACATCCAAAGAACCCGCACCCGTGGGACTGGATATCTTTATTTCTCGCGGTTACGATCGCATCATTAAGTTAGTGGCGATCGTCAAGACCGGAGATCCGGCAATTCTCTCCGCTTACAATCCCCACAGCGAAGAAGAGAGAATGAGGATTTTTGAAGAATATGCCAATGGCGGTTTAGAGATACTGCAAGAGGAGTTACGCGGGGCAGTAGATTATACCGAACGTTTATTACTGCTTCTCAATGCAGAACGTTTTTCGGAGGATGTCCCTACGGGAGAGTTCGATCTTACTCAGTTTCTTTGAGCGAGATTGCATACTGTTAGGACTTCCGGCCTCCGTCCGATTCCCCCCAGATTGAGGTCGAGTGATGCTGAAGTTGCCTCAGCTATATCCAATCGACTTGTTGGAGGGCTGCCCTTTGCTCGAAAAAGCCTTTCACGACTGACTAAAAGCAACGCCAATGGTCTGTTGATATGCCGGACGTTCTATGATTCGTCGAACATAGTCTGTGACATGGGGATAATCCGCAAAATCGAGATCCATCACTAAGGGCACATAAGATAAAAGCGATCCGGCCGCAATATCCGCAACCGTAAATTCTTCTCCCATTAAGAAATGTCGATCGTCCAGAACCTCATTTAAAGAAGTTAAGGTTCGAGGCATTGCTTTCTCGCGATTTGCTTCGATAAAGATTGCTGGTGCGATTGTGGCATTGGCGAATAAAATCCATTGATTGAGTTGCGATCGCACTTCAATCGATTGGACATTGCGATCGTATTTTTCTGCTAAATAAAGCAGAATTGCCCCCGACTCCCACAGTTTAAAATCGCCCTCAACAATTGCCGGCACTTGACCGATGGGATTAATCGCTAAAAAATCACTTTTTCGGTGTTCTCCTTGCTGCATATCCAACAAGATAAACTCGTAGGGAACGCCCAGTTCTTCCAAATACCATTGGACAATCGAAGCCCGCGTTTGCTTGCCGCCATAGAGTTTTAACACGATCGATCCTTATAAAATTTTGTGAGTATGGGAATGCTGTTTGACGTTATCTTCCGCCGAAACAATATTTTCCGCATTCAGAACTCGCTTGCGTTCTGTCGAATAATTAAAATCGTCCTTTTTCGTTCCGAGGGGAATATGTTCTTTAGCTTTAGGATGACGCTTGTAGGTGCGAGAAGCAGCGAGAGTCCGTTCGATAAAATTTTCGCCAAAGCGAGCATCCTTGGGAAATTCCCGAGGTTTTTTTAGGGTTTCTTTACCAAAAAACTCTGAGAGGGGTTTGCCACAAACAAACTGATAAGAGGTGGGAATTCCTTGGAGCAGGGCTTCTAAGGCAGAAGAGGGAATGGGTTCGATCGCGCGAATTTCTTCGACTTCGCCATCGTTGCGAACAAAACAGGTCGCTAAACCGAAGGCACAGTAATCATCAACGGAAAGATCCGGGGCGTTGGCAAGGAGAGTGGCACTGGTCATAGAACAATTCAATCTGTGGAGAAGGGAAAAATCGAGCAAGAGAAGTAATTTCTCTCATTCGGCTGATTATTCTTATTCTTGCAGAGAACGGGATTTATGCGGAACGAACGTTAAGGATAGTGTAGGTCTGTTCAAATCTCGTGACAGACGAGCTAATTTTATAGCAAAATTTAGTCTATATCGGGACAAACCTTAGAGTGACACAATTATCACGCGACTGCCAACCGTTCAACGTTAGGGTAACTATAGGAGAGCCGTGGAGGGCAAAATGAATATCGATGACGTACCGAAACACAACTTAACAAAACAAAATACAATCTCCGAGTCGGTTTCTCATGGCGATTCTCTGTCTTGCGAAAGGGAGTTAACGCCAGAGGAACGCGATCGCCAGCAACGCAGCCATGTTTTAGAAGCCGCCGATCGCGGAGATTACGATACGGCGATTACTCTCCTCAGCGATTTATTGCACCGTCATCCCGATAGTGCCATCGATTACAATAATCGCGGTCTGATGTATTTCCAATGCGATCGCACCGAAGAAGCCCTCGCAGATTACAATCGAGCGCTCGAACTCGATCCGCGTTTGGATGGTGCTTATAATAATCGCGCCAATTGCTATGTTGCCCGAGGCTGTTTGGCTGAGGCGATCGCGGATTATCAAATTGCCCTTGATTTTAACCCCGGCAATCTGCGAGCTTGGATCAATCAAGGTATTACCTATCGGGATCTGGGGCTTTACGATTTAGCGATCGAAAACTTCGATCTCGTACTGGTTTTAGGCAAGCGTCTCAAAGGTCGCGTCTATGCGGAACGAGGCAGAACTTACCATTTGCGCGGGGATTGGAATTTAGCGATCGCGGACTACCATCGCGCCCTCGAACAATTGTCTAATTCTTTCTCTTCTCGCCGCTACAAAAAACAAGTTCGCTTCTGGTTGGGCGAGTTGCAAACTTGTACGATTGCCTAAGCAATTATCGGTTATTAGTTGTCTGGTAAAAACCAACCACTAATAACCGATAATAAGTCACCCCCAATTCTAATCAATCTCCTACACCCTCCCAAGAAGAGGAGAGGAAGAGGAGAGATTGACTGATAATCAAATAATCAACCTGTCCTCGGAATGCGTTCAATTTGGGCGTAACCGCTAAAGAGCAGGGTTTTTCCTTGGGTTTCCAAACGGTTGAGACGCAACATGACCCCATCGAGATCGAAGCGATCGAGGTCCACCATATCGTTGAGGATTTCAGAGAGAACCCCCATTAAAATTTTAGAAATGCCTTGTAACTCATCGGGAACGCGATCGCCCTCAAATTCTGCTTTCTCAAAGGTAATGCGGCGACGTTTGGCCAGTCCCAAAGCGCAACTAAAACTAATAGGAACGATTTGATTGGTGACATCGGCATTCGCAAACAATTTAATGCGATTTTGCGGGAGGAGTTCTAGGTGAATATCGCGGAAAGAAACGGGTTCTCCCCCCGATAAATTCGTCAAGCGAGAATCCGTAAGGTTTTCTAGGCGCTTTCGCACTAACTCGGCGGTAAAGGCTTGGTTAATGTCAGCTTCGCTTAACTTGACGATCGCCACGGCTTGGGTGGGTTGTTTGAGGGAGATTTGCCCCTTGAGAACCGAGCCAAAATCGAGGGAAACGGCATCTGTCTCGAAAGACATCTCCGCAGTGCGAAAATCCCGACGAATTACCAGTCCCTGACCGAACATTTTGAAACTGTCCACGGTGCCCTGCAACAGTTTGCTGGAAGGATTGCACCGTACTGTAACATCAACCAACTCGCTCCGGGTAAAGAGGTGGCGGATGGTTTGATTGGCGACGGTGTTGAGAAGGTTCTCTCCCCAATCCGCCCCGTTATTGTTCTGCATGCCAACTAAGCCACCGATCATTGCCCTTTATTTGTAAAGAAATGTTACTTTGTCTTTCTTCAGTTGTAACAAACTATTAAAAATTCGGCAATGGGTTAAGAGGCATAGATCGACTGGCCATTAACAACTCCCAATTCTGGGGAAAGATAGAGAGAGCGGGAATTACAACGCAATCCACAAAAAAAACTTATGTGTTGAATTAAGGATTGCAATATTGCCAACGCGATCGCCTCTGCCCCTACCGCATATCGTAACCGAAGAGATTGGGATCGACTTCTGTTAAATCCAGTTCGTCTAAGCCGTATTCCGCCCAACGGCGATCGACCATCTCCGCGACATCGCGATCGCTGTCCAAGACGGCTCCCCATTCGTGGTCTGTCTCTGGGGGAATTTTTGTGGTTGCGTCGATCCCCATCCGTCCCCCCAGTCCAATTTTCTCGCTGGCAAAATCGAGGGTATCGAAGGGAGTTTCGGGCAGGATAAAGACATCGCGAGAGGGATCCACTTTAGAACTAATCGCCCAAACCACTTGCCTCGGGTCGCGAATATTGATTGCTTCATCCACGACAATGACAAATTTGGTATAAGTGAACTGGGGTAAAGCACTCCAAAAGGCCAAAGCCGCCCGTTTTGCCTGTCCGGGATAAGCCTTCTTGATGGAAATAATCGCTGCTTTATAACTCAAGGCTTCCATGGGCAGGAAGAAATCGGTAATCTCCGAGACCTGCTGGCGGAGAATGGGGGTATAGATGCGATTTAAGGCGATCGCCATCATCGCTTCTTCCTTGGGAGGACGACCGCTAAAAGTGGTTAAATAAATCGGGTCTTTGCGATGGGTGAGGCAGTGGAAGCGAATCAGGGGCGAATCTTCCACGCCGCCATAGTAGCCCATGTGATCCCCAAAGGGTCCATCGGGGAGCATTTCTCCCGGGGTTATCGTGCCTTCTAACACGAATTCGGCATCGGCGGGAACTTCTAAATCCAAGGTTTTGCATTTGGTTAAATTTACTCCCGATCCCCCATACAATCCGGCAAATAGCCACTCGGATAAGTCTACGGGAATAGGAGTCGCCGCGGCCATGATGATGAGGGGATCGACTCCGAGGGCGATCGCGATTTCTAATTTTTTGCCCGCTTCGGCAGCTTTTCGCAAATGCCTCGCCCCGCCCCGAACCGACAGCCAATGCACGGTCATGGTATTTTTAGATTGCAATTGCAGGCGATAAACCCCCACATTGGGCGTTCCCGTTTCCACATCTTTAGTAATGACCAAACCCAAGGTTACGATCTTGCCTGCATCGCCGGGATAGGGGCGAATAAAGGGCATTTTGTTAAGATCGAGGTTGTCTTTTTCAATAACAACCTGTTGGCAAGGGGGAAAAAAATCCCGCCCCGGTTTTGCCTTGATGACATCGAATAAAACCTTACCAAAATCGATCGCTTGGGAGATTTTTTTCGGAGGCTTGGGTTGTTGCAGCATTCCCAATTTCTTCCCTAAGGTTTCTAATTCTTCGGGCTTTTCCATATTCATCGCCCAACAAATTCGCTCTACAGTTCCCATTAAATTAATGGCAATGGGAAAATCGCTGCCTTTGACATTTTCAAATAAAAGTCCGGGCCCGCCAAAGCGCAACATCCGGTTAGAAATTTCCGCAATTTCCAAATCTGCATCGACGAGGGCGCTAATTCTGCGGAGTTGTCCCCGTTTTTCTAGGAGTTCGATGAATCCTCTTAAATCTCTAGCCATTGAGCGATCGCATTTTTTACCTACTGTTCTCTATTATAGAAGGCTATGCGATCGCTTCCCTCTCACCTCGGGACAATTCCCAACAAATTCAAATTTGCTAGCATGGACATATGCCCTGATTCAAGTCGAGTAAATTAAAATGGTTTTAGAAAACTCTAACGACAAACAACCTTCTTGGCTGAATGCTTTCTATCGATTTCTGGGCGGAACGGCAATCGGTAGTTTTATGGCGATCGTTCCTTATCTAATCTCGCCAATAGAACTCAACGGATTAAGCATTAGTATTGCATTGCTCCTCGTTGTATCTTGTGGATTACTGGCAGTTTATTTTGGAGAAAAATTTGTGGAATCATTGGCAAGAATTTTAGATTCTTCCGGTCTTTATTAAAATTGAGTGAGATCGCGAGTTTGCTCGATTGTAAGATCGAACTTAGTTCAATTTAGCAAAACGCGATCGCTCGTGATTCTCTCTCGTGACTCCCCAAGGGAACTCACTACCCGGGCTCGGACAAACAAAAAACCCGCAATTCTTCTAGAACTGCGAGTTTGCAACAACACTCAATTTCTTAGTGTATCCGCGAATGCAAGAATTTTTGCATTTTAATACTGAAATTTATTACTGTAGGGGATGAAACAGTAAATCCGGGAAAAAGCGATTAAATTCAATCAATAGTCCGGCGGTAAAGGTCAGCAAGAGCGCGAGTAAAACGGGGGCGCTAGAAAAAAATTTTGCCATTGATACGACTCTCCAAATAAAGAATGAAAAAATGAAACAATTAAATGAGATTCCCGAGAAAGTGGAAACTTAACGCGGAGAAATCGGAACTTCCGAATCTTTGGCGGTTAATTGACCCGATGCCAGTTCGCCAAAAGCGGCAACCGGCCAGAGTCCTCCAGAGACCATGCACTTCACGGCAACGGGAACATCGATAATAATTTCTTTCATCTCTGCATCCTTTTCACCGCGCATAGTGATGAGGTAGGAACGACCCGCCCAACCAATCCAACCTGCGATATAAAGGAAGAGCAATCCCGGAATCGTAAAGTCGCCGGCGTGATCCCAACGACCGTCTACGATTAAGCGGGGCAAACCTTCAGGACCGCAGAGGGCTTGAGAATAACGTTCCGCACGAGCTTGACCCGACAGGGGATCGCTGGTGGTGTTGACAAAAGTTTTCGCTCGTTGTTGAAAAGCGGGAGATTCACTGCAAGGCACGAGATTTCCATCTGCCGATGCAGCAGGTGCGAAGTTGAACCACAACGCAGCCATCAAGATTAATGCAAATAACTTTCGCATAAAAATGTTACCTTTTGTTACGAAACAATGTAATTTTGTACAAGAGCATCAATCTAATATTGCGTATATTGCCTACGTTGATGCTATCTGTCGGGGTGTTACCAATAACATCCCCACGAGAATAACGCTACAACCAAATTGGAGCGCTAGAGGTAATTATTAAGAAATATTAAAGAAAACCCGAGTCAGGAAAATGGCAACCGTTTTAGCAATCGAAACCAGTTGTGACGAAACCGCCGTGGCGATCGTGCGCGATCGCCAGATTTTGAGTAATATTGTCGCTTCGCAGATTGAAATTCACCGAGAGTATGGGGGAGTGGTGCCCGAGGTAGCCTCGAGACATCACCTCGAAACGATTAATTTCTGTATTGATGCGGCGTTTGCAGAAGCTAATCTCGATTGGATTGGGATTGATGCGATCGCGGCGACTTGTGCGCCCGGATTGGTGGGCGCTTTGTTGGTGGGGGTGACGGCGGCCAAAACCTTAGCGATCGCGCGTAATTTGCCTTTTTTAGGCATTCACCATTTGGAAGGACATATCTATGCTGCCTATTTAAGCGAGCCGGAGTTACAGCCGCCGTTTTTATGTTTATTGGTTTCGGGGGGGCATACCAGCTTAATTCGCGTGGTTGAGGGCGGGGTCTACGAGCAGTTGGGGACGACGCGAGATGATGCGGCTGGGGAAGCCTTTGATAAAGTGGCGCGGTTATTGGGATTGGGGTATCCTGGAGGCCCGGCGATCGATCGCATTGCCAAACAAGGCAATCCTCGCGCCTTTAAGCTCCCGGAAGGGCGAGTTTCCAAGCCTGAGGGGGGATATCATCCCTACGATTCCAGTTTTAGCGGTTTAAAAACGGCAATGTTGCGATCGATTCAAAAGTTGGAGAAATCGGGGGAAGCGTTACCGATCGCGGATTTAGCCGCCAGTTTTCAAGAAACCGTCGCGCGATCGCTGGTGAAAAAAACCATTACTTGCGCTTTGGATTATGGGTTAGAAGCGATCGTGACGGGGGGAGGCGTGGCGGCAAATAGCGCTTTGAGGCGATATCTCCAAGAAGCTGCCAATCGCAACAATTTAAAGGTTTATTGTCCGCCTTTAAAACTCTGTACTGATAATGCCGCCGCCATTGGCTGCGCTGCGGCGGAGCGATTCGGGCGAGGGGAAAGGTCTTCTCTCAGTTTGGGCGTGCGATCGCGCATGGCGGTTATGGATGTGGCAGAACTTTACGTTTAGGGAGAACCCACCCCCAGCCCCTCCGAGGAGGGGAGGCAAGAGGGGAAGTATCCAATAACCAATAACTAAGTTCGCAAAAATATGTCTACCTCCGAGGTGGTGGGTTGTGCGGTCATCGCGCCGACTCGGGTCGTGGAGATCGCGCCGACGGCGGCAGCATAGGTGACAATTTCCCGCGCGATTTGAGGATCTTGCAAGCAAGCAATCCCCCGTTGGCAAAATTGGTAAATTAACCCGGCAACAAAGGCATCCCCCGCTCCTGTCGAGTCTTTCGCGGAAATTTTCAGGGGCGCGATCGCTCCGGCATTATCGGTTAAACAGTAGGAGATGCGATCGTCGCCGCCATCCGTTACGATTACTCCTTCGGCTGAGTCAATATTGTAAAAAATCTTGCTTGCGTCTGTCGTCCCAAAAAAATAGCGCGCTTCTTCGGCAGACAGTTTGATAAAATCGACCTTTTGCCAGAGGGAATTAATCAAACGATGGGATGCTTGGGGATCGGCCCAAAACATCGGCCGCCAATTCACATCCAAGACAATTTTGAGATAATACTCATCTGCGAGTTCGAGGGCGCGAAAGACGCTTTCTCTCGTTTGAGGATAGGCCAGTTCTAACGTCCCGATAATCAAATACTCTGCTTCTTGGAAGAGTTCTACGGGAAGTTGAGAAGGCTGTAAATAGGCATCGGCAAAAATATCGGCAGGGCGATCGCCAAAGTCGGAAAAAATGCGATCGCCATTCTCCTTGCGCAAAACATAAACTTCCCGCGTCGGTGCTGTGGCATGGGATTGGATGCCCCGACAATCTACCCCCAGTTGCTCTAACAAGCGGATTGCCTCTCGTCCGGTCGTATCTTGTCCCACGCAGCCGATAAATGCCGTCGGAATGCCCAGTTTCGCCAAACCGCTCGCGACATTCGCTGGAGCGCCTCCCGGAAAACGAGTCCAAGACTGGACTTCTTCGCGAGACTCTCCCACTCGATCCGCCAAACAATCAAACAGGATTTCCCCCAAACAGATCGCACGCAGATGACTCATAAAGCCTTTACTTTTCGATAGAGATTCGTTTTTATTGTCGCATTGATTCGGAATGCAGCGATGAGCGATCGATTATCTTCATGAATGGCCGATCGACACAATTATCGGAGGCAAGAGCAAGACCTTTCAGGTTTCGGGTAAAATTGAAATAGTACAATTGCCCGTTGCTGTATGAATCCAGATATTCCCCTCGGATCCGTCATTCAAGGTTCTTTAACGCAAGGTTTGGAAGTGCGCTTGCATGCCGATATTTCGGTAGAAGATATGCGCGTCGGGAAATTTTTAGTAGTTGAAGGGACGCGATCGCGGTTCTTCTGCTTATTAACAGATGTGGCTCTCGGCACCTCAACCCCAAGAATTTTTAGTAATCCTCCTTCTCCTCAAGATGATTTTTTGCGGGAGGTTTTGGCAGGAAGTGGCACCTATGGCATGGTAACGCTCTCTCCCATGCTCATGTTTACCCCAGAAAGTCAGGGACTGGCTGATGAGGAAAACACCTCTCTCGCTTCCTTCCAAGCCAATAGTAACAGCGATGCGGTACTGCTTCCCGTTAAAACCATTCCTACTCATTTCAGCGAAGTTTTTGATGCCAGCGAACGCGATTTTCGTATCGTTTTCGGTTGGGAAGACGATCCCCAGCGTAAGAATTTTTCTGTCGGTCAACCCCTCGATATGGATGTTCCCGTCTGTCTCAATTTAGACCGTTTTGTAGAGCGGAGCAATGGCATTTTTGGCAAATCTGGGACGGGGAAATCCTTTTTAACCCGCTTGCTCATTTCGGGCATTATTCGCAAACAAGCGGCAGTTAATTTGATGTTTGATATGCACTCGGAATATGGCTGGGAAGCCATCCAAGAAGGCAAGCACGTCAGCACGGTGAAAGGGTTAGCGCAACTCTTTCCCGGATTGGTCGAAATTTATACCTTAGATAGTGTTGCAACCAAGCGCAGAGGCGTTCCTAACGCACAGGAACTTTTCCTCAGTTACGACCAAATTGAAATGGAAGATTTGCGCTTGGTGGCTTTTGAATTGGGGCTTTCCGATGCCAGTATCGATAATGCCAATATCCTCGCTTCTGAGTTTGGTAAAGCGTGGATGGTGCAGTTATTGAATATGACCAATGAAGAGATTAAAGAGTTCTGCGAAACTAAACAAGGTCACATGGGTTCGATTATGGCGTTGCAACGCAAATTAATGCGTTTTGATGGTTTAAAATACATTCGTCCGGTTTGCGCCCATAATTACATCGATCGCATCATCGAAACGCTTAATGCAGGCAGGCACGTGGTCATCGAATTCGGCTCTCATTCTAATATGCTGTCTTATATGTTGGTGACGAATATGATCACCCGTCGCATTCACAGCAATTATGTGAATAAAGCCGATCGCTTTTTACGATCTAAAAATCCTCAAGATCGTCCCCGACAATTGGTGATTACGATTGAAGAAGCACACCGATTTTTGGATTCCGCGATCGTCCATCAAACGATTTTCGGCACGATCGCGCGGGAAATGCGGAAGTATTTTGTAACTCTATTGGTCGTGGATCAGCGTCCTTCGGGAATCGATCCCGAGGTGATGTCTCAGGTAGGAACGCGGGTGACTTGTTTGTTAAATGATGAAAAAGACATTAATGCCATTTTTACCGGAGTTTCTGGGGGTCAAGGACTGCGATCGGTTTTGGCAAAATTGGATTCTAAACAACAGGCTCTAATTTTAGGTCATGCGGTGCCGATGCCCGTAGTCGTAAGAACTCGTGCTTATGATAAAACATTTTACGAGGAAATCGGCGATACGGATTGGAGCGAAAAACCCGATGAGGAGGTATTGGTTGCGGCAGAAATGGCTAAGGCGGATTTGGGATTTTAGTAGGGAAAATAGAGATGCGATCGAGAAAAAATAACCGATGGAATAAGAATGGCGATCGCGGAACGCCAAACGAATACCCCTGACTGGACTCGAACCAGCAACACCTAAGTTCTTAGCCTAGGGCCTCTGCCAATTGGGCTACAGGGGCTTATCCGAGTGGTAGGGCTTGAACCTACGACCTCCTGCTCCCAAAGCAGGCGCGCTCCCAACTGTGCTACACCCGGAAAATACCCCCGATGGGACTCGAACCCATAATACGCTCCTTCTGAGGAAGCGATGTCTTCCAATTGCATCACGGAGGTGAAAACCAATACTCCCGGTGGGACTCGAACCCACAACAGACGAATTTTAAGTCCGCCGCCTCTGCCAGTTGGGCTACAGGAGCAAGTTTTGGCATACTCCGGGCGAGACTCGAACTCGCACTAAACTGTTTTTGAAACAGTCGCCTCTGCCAATTGGGCTACCGGAGCGCATTACACTGAGGAGGCAGGACTCGAACCCGCATTTGTTCGCCTTCAAAGGGCGATGCCATACCAATTAGGCGACTCCTCATCACTTCAAAATTTTTGAATTGATAATTTTGAATTTTGAATTGATTTGACTGTCCTAGCAGGAATCGAACCTGCAACCTCGCGGGTAACAACCGCTTGCTCTGCCAGTTGAGCTATAGGACAATGTTCGTTTTAGCAGTGCGCTAAAACAACAAGCGGGACAGGGATCGAACCTGCAACTTTCGGTTTTGGAGACCGACGCTCTACCAGTTGAGCTACCCGCCTATATTTCAGTTAACAGTTATCAGTTATCAGTTAACAGTTTGTAAAAAACCTCTTATTTGAGGTCATGAGAACGGAGGGACTTGAACCCCCAATCTTCAGTTTCGTAGACTGACGCGTTCATCCGATTACGCTACGCTCTCAAAAGTGGGTCGGGCAGGAATTGCACCTGCAACGCGTCACGCGGCGGTTTTACAGACCGTTGCCTCACTCTAATAGGCGGGCCGACCCATTTTTCAGTTATCAGCGATCGCTTAAAGTCAATCGCTGAATAGTGCCGACGGGATTCGAACCCGCGATCGCCTGCTTGAAAGACAGGTGGCTTAACCAATTTGCCTACGACACCATAATTGCAGCGATGGGAGTTGAACCCATAGTCACCCGGTTATCAGCCGAGGGCTTTACCGTTAAGCTACACCGCAGTTTTTGACCGTACAAGTTTGAAAAGCCGTTACAATGACCTCCGCGTAGTGGAGGTTGTGGGAGTCGAACCCAATAGTTTTGCAACTATTTACCAATGTGTGTAGGCTTTGCAAGTCAGATTACGGTCAAGTGCAAGGACTAGGACTCGAACCTAGAGTCTTCGGCTTCGGAGGCCGAGGTGTTGTCCGGTTACACCATCCTCGCGTTTAGTTGCAGCGACGGGATTTGTTCGCAAAGCGTCTCCGAAGGAGTTACCCGTAATGACTTGGTTGTGAGCCAAGGGCTTTACCATTAAGCTACGCTGTGGTTTTGGAGGCTAGGGCGAGATTTGAACTCGCAATTCCCGCTTTTGCAGAGCAGTGCCTTACCGTTTAGCTACCCAGCCTCGAAAGTCCTGACGGGGTTTGCACCCGCAATCTCCAGCTTGAGAGGCTGGCGGCTTAACTGAATTCGCCTACAGGACTGTGAAGGATGCGATCGCATCGCATCGCTTTCGCGATTTCGCACATCAAACGGGGCTGACGGGACTCGAACCCGCGACTTTCTGTTCGACAAACAGACGTTCTAGCCTCTGAACTACAACCCCAAGAAATTGATGGGCGATACTACACGATTTGCAACGATTGAAATGAGCGATTATTTTTGTAGCACGCTAACGGATTTTGCGTTAGATGCCCGCCAATACTACCATTTCAACTCCAAAGAAAAGATGTAATACAATATTCATTTGTCAAGGTTCGTATAGCTGAAAAGAAAAGGCGTTCTGTTCCTGTTTCCCTTGCCACATCTATATACTACAAAAATAATACAAGCCTGTCAAGAGGATCGAGAAAATTTTTTGTAGTATCGAGTGACAAAGGGTTTGGGGCGATCGCGCATCCCCAAGGAAAAGAGAAACGGCGATCGTCACATCAAAAAACCCAGTTCCAAAAAACTGGGTTTGGTCAATCTGCATATTCTATTTGCTTGCAGTCCTGTATATTGAAAAGACCGTACAAGTTAGAGAAGCAATTAAAACAGCCCCCGGTTGGTGGAGGTTGTGGGAGTCGAACCCAATAGTTTTGCAACTATTTACCGTTGTATGTAGGCTTCTCAAGTTGGGGTACGGTCAACAGCATAGGATACCCTAGCTGGGAGACGTTGGCAATGCGTCTTCAGAGGCGCGATCGCCCAACACCCTATCACCAATCTATAAATTGGCCAATAGTGCTTGGCGCATGATATCGGCAGGGACGGGTTGTTGCAGCCAAAGCTGTAAAGCCGCCGCACCCTGTTGCACTAGCATCTCGCTGCCGTCGATCGCCAATGCGCCGCAATTTTGCGCCAGTTGTAAAAAGCGGGTGGGACTGGGGGTATAAATCAAGTCATACGCGATCGCGCCTGCGGGTAATTGTTGTAACACAGTTTCTGCTACGGGAGAGCGATCGATATGAGGGGACATGCCGACGGGGGTAGAATTGACTAACAGTCGCGTTTCTGATACCAATGCAGTCAATTCGTCCCACAAATGCACCTTAACCGCGCCAGCAAAGGGCGTATCTTGCCAGCTTAGTTTAAATTTGTCCAATTTCTCGCGATCGCGCCCCACAACGCGAATTTCTGGGCAACCCAATTCAACGCACCCGGCAACGACTGCCCGCGCCGCACCGCCATTGCCTAAAATAACGGGAGAAATTTGCGTCCAATCGCGATCGCATTCCTTTAAAGGGGCGATAAAACCGATCGCGTCGGTATTCGTTCCCTCCCATCCTTTGGAAGTGCGCCACACCGTATTGACTGCCCCGATCGCCCGCGCTACGGGGGAGACTTGAGCCAACAGGGGAAGAATGGCTTGCTTGTGGGGAATGGTGATATTAAATCCCACCAAGGCGATCGCGGCAAATCCGTCTAATGCTCGGGCGAGATTGTCCTTTTGGATGGGAAAAGGAAGATACGCATAATCTAGACCCAGATTGGCGATCGCGGCATTGTGCATTGCAGGAGAGAGAGAATGTTCCACCGGGTCGCCGATAACCCCTAATAATTTTGTTTTTCCGGTAATGGGCAGCATTATTAATAAAAAATGGTCGAAGGCAGCGATCTCGCGTTCTTTGAGACTAAGGGCAAGAAGCCGGCGTACCCGTCGGCGTACCAATAATATCGTCAAACCCGGTATTGTTCAGGGAAACATTGGCAAAATTGACAAAATTAACCGTTGAGCCAACAGCCAGGTTAAAGTTCATGTCGTTGCCCCCACCCCCAAAAGCGTTGGGCATACTGCTGGTATTCCCAGTAAACTGAGCGATGCAGATATTATCCGCAGCACTGCTGGTCTGGATGAGAACGCTATGCCGTCCGGCTTGTTGAATGAGATTATCCGTTATGGTCGCGGTGCTTAGCGTTCCATTACGGGCACGAACCCAAATGCCATAGGCACTGCTTCCAGAAGTGGAGATAGTATTGCCCGATATTGTTGCACTGCTTATCGTACCACTATCGGGGAAAACCCAAATACCATGAGCGCTGCTTCCAGAAGTGGAGATAGTATTGCCTGAAATTGTCGCACTGCCTATCGTCGCTCCATTAAAAGTAGTGACATAAATGCCACGAGCAGAATTCTCAGAAGTGGAGATAGTATTACCCGATATCGTCGCACTGCCGATCGTTCCAATATTGGGAAAAACAAAAATACCATCAGCAACACTTCCAGAAGTAGAAATAGAATTGCCCGACATCGTCGTACTGCTTATCGTTCCTCCAGAACCGGCATCGACAAAAATGCCACGCGCAAAGTCCCCAACAGTCGAGATAGTATTGTTCGACATCGTCGCCGTGCTTATCGTTCCATTATTGGCATCGACAACAATGCCACGAGCACTGCTCTCAGAAGTGGAGATAGTATTGCCCGACATCGTTGCCGTGTTTATCGTTCCTCCATTATTGGTACGAGCCAAAATACCATAAGCATTGTTCCCGGAAGTGGAGATAGTATTACCCGACATCGTCGCCGTGCTTATCGTTCCATTATTAGCATAGGCAAAAATGCCACGAGCATTGTCCCCAGAAGTGGAGAGAGAATTGTCCGAGATCGTTGCACTGGCGATCGTGCCATTATCGGCAAAGGCAAAAATACCACGAGCATCACTTCCAGAAGTAGAAATAGAATTGCCTGACATCGTCGCACTGTTTATCGTTCCTCCATTATTGACAGAGGCAAAAATGCCACGAGCATAGTTCTCAGAAGTAGAGATAGTATTACCCGACATCGTTGCACTGCTTATCGTGCCATTATTGGCAGAGGCGAAAATGCCATCAGCATCACTTCCAGAAGTAGAGACAGAATTGCCCGATATCGTTGCACTGCTTATCGTGCCATTATTGGCAGAGGCGAAAATGCCATCAGCATTACTTCCAGAAGTAGAAACAGAATTGCCCGATATCGTTGCACTGCTTATTGTGCCATTGTTGGCACTGGCGAAAACACCATAAGCATTATCCCCTGTCGTCGTGACCTGATTGCGTTCTACCGTCCATCCCCCCACATTCAATCCTAAAACTCCCGTATCGTTCCCCGATTGAATATCAAAGCCTGACAAGATGGAATTGTTGCCCATACTTACCATTGCCGTATTTCCATCTACCGTTACTGTCGTCCCATTAATCAGAGGCAATACGCCCGTTCCCGAACCTGGTAGCTGGCTGTTGAACGTTTCCGTTACTCCCGTCACCTGATAATCGATGAAGCGTTCGTAGGCTGTGGACAACACCTGCACGTTATCGAGAATGCTAAATCCGTTCATGCCGGGATTTGTGCCAGAGTCCACATAAACAATATCGTTCCCTGCCGTCTGTGCCAAGTCCATTGCCTCCGTGACCTGACCGCAAGGACTCTCAAACGTGCAATCCCCCGATCCTCCCCCCGTCACGTGGAGAAACCGCCACGCTTCCCCAGTATCGGGATTAATTGCCGCGACGTTATCTTCTTGCTCGATGGTATTCGTTGCCTCAGTCTCGCGGTCAATGGCAATAACCTCCTGTCGTCTCGCTTCCCTTCCCAATCGGGCAATAACGCCTTCTTCTGGGGTTTCTTCCTTGTTGCGGGTGGTATTTCCCCCGAAGGTCGCGCCCACATTAAAAGTTAAATTCGTCCCGAAATTCCCATCCGATTGTAAGGCAATTCCAGCGTGAAAATTCTCGACTTCGACTTGGACTCGTCCGCGCACGCCAATGAAAGATGAGCTTCCCGGTGCATCGAGGAAGTACGCCCCAGCATAGGCAGAGACGCTTCCCGTCTCCCAACGGGCGATTTGATACCCGCCTTCGAGGTCAAATCCCATCATCGAGGTTTCTAACAATCTTGCAGTGGTTCGTTGTCGAAAGCGAGAGAAGGTGAGGTTATTGCCACTAAAAGCAAGGTTAGAGATTGTCGTGCCAGTATCAAAGGTCTCGTTAACAACTTCTCGTTCTCTCAAACCGATGGGAATGTAACCATTGGCACTAATTTCCCATCGATCGCCTTGCAAATCGACCCCAAAACCGAGTTGATAGAAAGTTTCATCAAACTCCGTGCGCCTTGCATCCGCACCAATATACCCGCCCAAAACCAAGTTACTTTTCGGGAGAAGGGTACGATAACCCAAGCGGAGATTGCCGCCAAATTCCCCGTCGTGGGTGAAAAAATTAACCCTTCCTTCGGTGTAGAAGGTGCTAACCCCGTAGATTTGAGAAAAAGGAACGAAAGCGTAGAGACTGCCAAAAGAAGTCCCATATCCGGCATCGGGCCCTGATTGAAAGGTTGCCCCAATGCGCGGCAATACCTTCACGGGTTCGTCAACGGGAATCTCTTCAACTTGAGCCAATGGGAGATTGGGATTATTACGCGAGGGTGGGGGAAGCGTGAGAGAAGCGGGTTGAGTTTCCAATTCTGGAATAGTTTGCGCTTGTGCTGTCAGACAGTAGGGAAAGGCAAGCAAAGCAAGGGCGATCGCGTTACCAGAGCGAGAATCGAACATAATTTCTTTATGGAGAGCTTAAAGTTTCTACAGCGTGTTAAGGTAGTTGCATGTGAGATCGGAATTTCAGCAATGTTCTTACCAACAAACTTCGGTAGATCTCTCTTTACCTTGACCGACCGTTAACTGAGTTACCGACTGAGATTTTCTGACTTGTTTCTGACTTGTTTCTGACTTGCTAATAAGTGGAAAAATTGCTTTAACTTCAATGGGTGTAGTTGATAACAACGCTTGCAAAATTTTCTTCGTCGAGAACAAAATTAGATAACCTCTATCGCAATCCTTTGATGAAGGTTAAAAATCGATTTGAGCCAAGAAGGGATTGAGAAAAAGATAATTGCGCGGGAGTGGAGAAAGAGTGAAAAAAGCGGGTGAGGTTTCGTGATCCAGTGAGAAATTTGACAATCCGCGATCGCTTGCCCTTAAAATAATTGAGTGTGGTTTTTCGTGGAGAATATGGTCTCGGAAAGTATTGCCAACGCGCGCCCCCGTCGCTTGCTGATTACGGGAGGAGCGGGATTTATCGGTTCAAATTTTACGCAATATTGGTGCGAGAATTACCAGAGCGATCGCGTTGTCGTCCTCGATGCCCTAACTTATGCGGGAAATCCTCAAAATTTAGCGAACTTAAAGGCACGAGAAAACTTTCATTTTGTCAGGGGGAATATCTGCGATCGCTCTCTCATTGACGAGTTATTGAAAACCGAGGCGATCGATACTATCGTTCATTTTGCCGCCGAATCTCACGTCGATCGCTCCATTTTAGCCCCCGATGCTTTCATTCAAACCAATCTGGTCGGCACGTTTACCCTCCTCGAAGCCTTTCGCCGTCATTTTCCTCGCATTGCCGAGCGATCGCCTTTATTTCTCCACGTTTCTACCGATGAAGTTTATGGCAGTTTGAACCCCGACGATCCTCCTTTTACGGAAACGACTCCTTATGCGCCGAATAGTCCTTATTCTGCCTCTAAAGCGGGGAGCGACCATTTAGCGCGATCGTATTTCCACACCTATCAAATTCCCACTATTATCACCAATTGCTCTAATAATTACGGACCCTATCATTTCCCAGAAAAATTAATCCCTTTGATGTGCATTAATATTCTACTGGGGAAATCTTTGCCCGTCTATGGTGACGGTCAAAATGTGCGCGATTGGCTCTACGTCCTCGATCACTGTCATGCCTTAGAAACCGTCATTCAGCGTGGCACACCGGGAGAAATGTATAACATTGGCGGTAATAATGAAGTTAAAAATATAGATTTGGTCGAAATGCTCTGCGCGATCGTCGATGAATTAGCCAGTGATTTGCCCGTGCGTCCCTCAAAACAACTCATTACCTTCGTCAAAGACCGACCCGGCCACGATCGCCGTTATGCGATCGATGCCACCAAAATCAAGACCGAATTGGGTTGGACTCCCTCGGTGACTGTCGAAGAAGGACTGAGAAAAACCGTAAAATGGTATCTCGATAACCGTCACTGGTGGCAACCGTTGCTCTCGGAGGAATATCAAACCTATTATCAAAAACTCTATGGAAACTCAGTCCTTTAATGCAAAAGTAGTAACTGGTGACTGGTGACTGGTGACTGGTGACTGATAAAATATGAAGGTTTATTAAGTCTTTTTTGAGCTAATATGTTTTTTCGATCTTTCTTCTCTCGCCTGTTTGCCCTGATATTAGTCGCCGCGATCGCCCTGACCGGATGTTCCGATGCTTCTCTGCTTTCGGGGAATTATCGCGAAGATACCTTAACGACCATTGAAAATCTCAGTACCCTCATCGACCTGTCCGGTAAAGAAGGAGATTTTTCGGATACGGTTGCCTCGGCACGCGGGCTGATGAATGATTATGTTGCCCGCTATCGCCGAGACAGGCGCGTTTCGGGATTGCGATCGTTTACCACCATGCAAACCGCATTAAACAATCTGGCAGGATTTTACGGCACTTACGGCATTCGTCCTTTAAACAGCAAGTTAAACAAGCGCCTCAAACAAGAGTTCAAAGAAGTTGAATTCACCCTCAAACGAGGATTCTAGATAAAATTACCGGTCGCTTTACTCCCCAATTTTTAATTTCTTCATTGATAATCGATCGTAGATAGTTGGTCATTGAAAGGATGTTAAGTTCTCAAGCACCTGTCAGATCGTCCTTTTGGCGAAAAATAATTTCGGGAGTTGCGATTGGGGTAACGGCGATCGCTCAATTGAATCCCCCTCGCCCTGCTAACGCCCAAAGCGGGGTGTATTGTCGCGCAACGCCCGACGCGATCGCCCAAAAAGAACTCCTGCGCCAACGCGCTACTAACGGCGATGGGGATGCAAAAATCGAATATCAAGCCTTTCTCAAGGCGCAGGCCGATCGCCTCGCTCAATGTCGCCGCCAAAGTTGGCCGCGATCGCAGGCGATTTGGTTGCGATTGCATCCTTGCGATGCCCGTCCGGGGGAACTGGATAAGGTTCTCGACCATATCGTTAATAAGGGCTATAACGAGGTTTACGTGGAGGTCTTCTACGATTCCCGCGTCTTGCTTCCCGCCGCCGATAATCCCACCCCGTGGGTTTCCGTCGTTCGCTCCCGAGGGGCAGAAAATATCGATTTACTCGCCGATGCCATTCAAAAAGGCAGACAGCGCGGCTTAAAGGTCTATGCGTGGTTGTTTACCATGAATTTCGGCTATGCTTACGGGGCACGCGCCGATCGCCAGAACGTTCTCGCCCGCAACGGTCGCGGACAGGATAGCACGGCGATCGTTCCCGATGGCTCTCAAGTCTTTATCGATCCCTACAACCGCCAAGCGCAAATCGACTACTATCAACTTTTGCAATCCGTCCTCAAACGCCGCCCCGATGGCGTTCTCTTCGACTATATTCGCTATCCGAGGGGATCGGGACAAGGATCGGTTGCCAGCAACGTGAAAGATCTTTGGATTTATGGGGAAGCCTCCCAACAAACGTTATTGCAACGGGCCAAAAATAATCAAGGACGAGAACTCATTCAACGGTTCTTGCGTCAGGGTCGCATCACTTCTGGAGACGTAAGTGCCGTTCGCCGCCGCTATCCCAATGAGGGCAGTCCTCAATGGCAAAATCGACGCTCTGGGAGTTTACAAGGGGAGTTGTGGAATTTAACCGTTGCCCATGCCGCCCAAGGGGTTCTAGAGTTTCTCAAATTCTCCTCCAATACCATCATGCAGCAAAATCTACCGGCTGGAGCCGTCTTCTTTCCCGGTGGCAATAAACCCGTTGGTAATAGCGGTTTTGATTCTCGCTTGCAACCTTGGGATAGTTTTTCCCCCGCTTTGGAATGGCACGCTATGTCTTATTCCATTTGCGGCAATAGTGCCGATTGTATCGTGGCGGAAGTGCGTCGCGTCTTAAACCGTGCTAGCGCTCAAACCCGTGTCGTTCCTGCTCTTGCCGGATCTTGGGGCGAAACGTTTCAAAAGCATATTCCCCTCGAACAGCAAATGCAAGCCTTGCGCCAACAACTGCCGCAAATACAAGCCGTGAGCCATTTTGCTTACTCTTGGCAAGAACGGGAAATCGATCGCCAGCGCAAATTTTGCGAATTGTAGCCAAACTCCAAAATAATACCCGATCGCGATCGCAATATTAGTCGCAATGATGGCTGAGGTGCGATCGCGACATTCTAATGAAAACTTATTCGTTCTGTATAATAGGGTCAAACGTATTGACTCTTTGTTTGAGGCAATGATACAACAACTTTCTCCACCATCCATCGAAGACGAATTTCTCTATCCCGAAAGCGACGGTAAACCCTTGGCTGACAATACCATTCAATTCCGACTCATTACCACCATTCAGGGAGGCTTAGATGCCTTATTTCAAGACCGAGATGATGTCTTTGTCGCCGCAGATTTGCTTTGGTATTCGGTGAAACTTTCTCCCCAACAAGTACGCGATAAGGAAAAAGTGCCTCAACAAGCTCCTGATGTTATGGTGGCGATCGGACGACCGAAAGGAGATAGGCGTTCTTACAAACAATGGAAAGAGAACAATATTGCGCCGCAAGTGGTGTTTGAAATTCTCTCAAAGAGTAACAAGAAAAAAGATATGGAGGACAAGTTTAAGTTCTACGAAACGTATGGAGTGGAGGAATATTATTTA
>JBCCVR010000039.1:0-40629 GCA_039194995.1 Cyanobacteria bacterium P01_E01_bin.42
CGAGAATCTTAAAACAAATGGAAAGTTTTGCGATCGCTTTGTTTACTATGTGTTTAAAGTTTTTGTATAGAATCTTACATCTCAACTGCCAGCGAAGAACGAAGAAATATGTTAAACTTAAGGGAAAGCGATCGCTCGTGATGTTTTGAAAAAATAAAAATTGGCGATCGCAGAGAAAGTAGAATAGGGGATAGACTTAATATTAGCAATATTAGAACTGCTATCGCCCTATGAGTAAACTATTCGATTTAACTCATACTTTTACCGAAGATATGCCGGTTTATCCCGGAGATCCGTGCGTTAAATTCTATCAAATTGCTACTCTCGAAGAGGACGGATTTAACGATCGCAAAATTGAGTCGGGGCTGCACGTGGGAACCCATATGGATGCTCCCTTGCATATGCTGGCGGGAGGAAAGTATATCTCGGAACTTTCTCTCAGTAAATTTTCCGGCTGGGGGCATTTAATTGACGTTCGAGGAAGACCGAAAATTGAGGCGGATGTTTTGAGCGATCGCGCGATCGAACGAGGCGATATCTTACTCTTTTTTACGGGACTTTCCCAGAAGTTTCGCGACCCTGAATATTTTACAATCCATCCCGAACTTTCTGTTACCCTCGCCAAGGAAATCGTGAGTTTGGGCATTAATATCGTCGGTCTTGATTTTCCCAGTCCCGATCGCCCACCCTTTCTCATTCACAAAATTCTGTTAGGAAATGGCGTGCTAATCATCGAAAATTTAACCAATTTAGAACAGTTATTACAGATCGACCGTTTTCGCGTCATGGCATATCCGATCAAATTTCAGGCAGGAGGTGCGCCAGTCAGAGTTATTGCCGAATCATTTTAAGGTTGTGTATGGGGTTTTCTCAACATCATGCAACCCATTGATGTTGGGCAAAACGCAAGCCAAATAAGAAAAGCAATATTGCAAAAAAGACCGTTACGGCATAGCCCCAACGGGGATATTTTTGTAAGGCAATACCCAAAGCAATAGAGGTAGAAACAATCCCGTAAACATAGCGTTCTGCTGAAGTCGTCCGCCCCGAACTAAAGATAATGCAAAAACTAAAAAAAGCGTAAAGCAGGGCGATCGCAGGCATTTTCTTGCGCGTCTGCCAAAGTAAATAAATCCCCCCCAAAACCATAACGGTATTGAGAAAAGGATCCCCAGCAACCAACCATAACACCAGGAAGAGGAAACCCAAACCAAAATCGACACCCACTGAGGGCAGGCGATCGCGAAATCTCCACAAGAAGAACCCTAAAAGACCCACAACCAAAATAATTAAAGGATGCCCGATATCGACCAAACTTCCCACTTTCATGTTCGCATGACCGAAGAGAATTTGACCGAACATCACCAACCATCCCTGACCGAAAAAATCTTGTTCCGGTTGCCATGCTTTTTGAACTTTGAGAAATGCCAACGGCTCATTAAATTGCAACCAGCAATAGAGGCTATATAAAATCAAGCCGCCACTAGCGAGAAAACTGGCAAGATAAACCGAAAATGGGCGACGTTTTCGCCATGCAGCCACTAAAAATGCGGGGACGAGAGCTAAACCCATAATTCGCGTTGCCGTTGCTAATATGCCCCAAAAAGCCGCTAAAAAATGACGTTGGCGATCGCAAGCGGCTAAAGCTGCGGTACTGCACAATAAAAATAAGCCTTCTGTATAGATGACGGTTCCAAATAACGAAAACGGACACCAAGCTAGCACGGCTGTAGACCACCGCGCAACATTCTTTCCTTGACAAGATTCCAGCCAATTGTAGAGAATGAATAATGCTCCTAAAAAAGCAAAACTATTGACTAAAGTTGCGGCAGCAGCGAATGGCAAACCCAAACCCATCACTAATTTTGTTAAGAGGGGAAGTAATGGGAAAAACGCAACATTGTAACCTTGACCGTCGTTAACATAGTTGTAGCCTTCCACGGCGATCGCGTGATAGGCTGCACTATCCCAAGCAAAAAATACGTCCCAACCTTCCGGGACGCTTCTCGCTCCTTCTGGGACGGACAGTAAGGGGGCTATAATGACCATGGCCAAGACAATTACACCGCGACTGGTCAGCCACATTAAAAACGGAAATAACCAGCGATCGCGCCGAAAAATTGTTGCGATTTTTTGCATTTGTTTGCTTCTTTTTTCATTACCGCGCTTCATTATAAGCAAGGGAGATCGCTCTTCCCACTGGTAAGGCGATCGTTGAAATTACCAAGGCGAACTGACTAAAGTAAATCCACTCCAGTAGTATTGATAACGGCAAACGGTATTAATCCCTCAACGCGATCGCACTTCATCCTAGCGATCGTCAGTCTTTGCTTCCGCTTCTACCTGTGCCAACCAAATAGCCAAATCCTCTAAACTCTCAAATGCCAGCATTTCTAACCCCAACGCCTGTAAGCGAGGGGTATCCAACTCCGAGATTTTAGCCTCTAGCGAGGGGTTTAATTGACTGAAACGCCAAGTAAGCTGGCCGGTAATTAACTGTTGTAATTGCAATCTTCCCCGTTCGAGACCTTGTTCGAGACCTTGTTCGAGACCTTGTTCGAGACCTTGTTCGATGCCTCGTTCGATGCCTTCTTCCATCCAACTCGTTACGATTTGCATGACTTCCTCCTTTTCCTCTGGTTTTATTTTAGCGATTTCGTTGACAAATATTTGATTTTCGAGAGCATTTAACTTTAAGTACGTATCAACAAACCCCGAAATCAATTGCATTCGTGCCGGATCGAGACGCAATGTTGCCAACAAGCGCAAACATTCGACTTTGACTTTTGGCCGATCCTCTGGCGCAATATCCATCTTAGCCATTAATGCCGATGCGATGGGATTGCGTTGTTCGAGAAAATCTCGCCAATTGAGACGATTGAGTTGAATCACTTGATAGTTGAACTGCAAAATCTTCTTATCGGGAAAAACAATTTGATAGTTATTGACTGCTGCTTTCTTGGGTTTATCGTAAGAAAAAATAACAATGGGATAAATCGGCAAGGCGAATTTTTCATGCAAGCGCGCAAAATAGCGAAACATTCGTTGATTAAATGCCGTATCGGGAGAGGCTTGATTCTCGATATGAATGAGAAAGTAAGAAGGTTTACCGGAAAAACGAACGCGAACAATTAGATCGACTTGATAGCGTTCTCCTGAAGTCACGTCAACAAAAACCTCTTTATCCAAGAAAGTAATAGATTTGGGATCGAGATATGCCAAAATTTCCGGAAAAAATAACTCTACGAACTCAACGAAAAAGACGGTAAGGAGTTCTTTAAATAAGCGATCGTAGTCGGTAAACACGAATTCATATATTATTTGGTAATTTTGTTTTTTTATGCTACCAGATATTATCCAGTAGTGCAAGTGTTCATTGAGATTATATATTTTTTCGGTT
The DNA here is from genome assembly GCA_039194995.1 of Cyanobacteria bacterium P01_E01_bin.42. Classification (GTDB taxonomy): domain Bacteria; phylum Cyanobacteriota; class Cyanobacteriia; order Cyanobacteriales; family Spirulinaceae; genus CCY15215. Next base: position 3,401 of record JBCCVR010000039.1, read on the forward strand.
AATAAGGAGAGCGATCGCCACTCCCCCTAAGATTGTCAGTCCCATAATTTGGGTATAGGGCTGCGTTTCCCAATCGCGATAGCCCATCAAAAATACATACTCGCGAGAACTCCTCGGACGATCGCATAAGAGGTAAGGGTGGCATGGGAAACTTCTCCAGACGGACGGCGATTTACAGTTTGGGGAAGTGTCGATCGAGATGGGCTTCAAATCGGATGAAATCATTCTGAATATCGGGATTCTTCATCACATCAAAACAGACAAAAGTTTCGAGGGGCTGCATGCCAAAAAATTTGAAATTCATGTGCATGGGCCAAAATAGATCGTCAATGCTTCTTCCTTCAAATAGCCACTGATCGGGATCGTCAAAAGCTGCTTTCGGAGCATTGAAGGTGAGGGAAAGCATATATTTTGAGTCCGAAAGCGTTCCCCCGGTTCCATACTGTTTGCTGAGATCTTTACGGGTTCTGCCATCACCATTACAGAGTCGTCCGTCCATCCCGGCAGAGTAGACGAGATCCATGTAACGCTTAAAGCTCCAAGGCACTTCCATCCAGTTTACGGGGGTTTGGAGGAGAATTACGTCAGCCCACTGATGTTTTTCGATTTCTTGTTCAACATCGTATTTGTCCTTCATTGTGGTAACTTTGATATCGTACCCTTTTGCCGTCAAATTATTTTTGGCTTTCTCTACTAATGTGGCATTGAGTTTCCCCGGTGAAAAGGGATATTCCTCGTGGGCATTGATGATGAACGCATTTTTCATGATTGCAGTTTCCTTGTTATGTTATTGGTAAGAGCGATCGCGTTTATTTCCGTCTGTTTATTTCAGTTTTTTGAAAGCATCCACTTTCTCACTCGGTATTCAATATAGTCAGACCAGTCACTAGCGTCAACCAGTTTACTTTTGGTAACCACCTAGGTCACTCCCTCATCCTATGCTGAAGATTTAACAGGAGAGAACGTCACCGCGTCACCCTATAAAATATGGATATTCTCGAAATTCTCAAAGAAGACTATCGCAATTTTCCCAATCATCAAACTTACAGCATCTATGCGACGGATGTTTATTTTAAAGACCCGATGAACGAATTTCGGGGGCGCGATCGCTACAAAAAAACTATTGCTTTTATGGCGACATGGTTTAAAAATATCAACTTAGAGGTACGAGAAGTAAAGCGATCGCAAAATACCATTCACACGCGCTGGACTTTAAGTTGGAATACGCCTCTCCCTTGGCAGCCCCGCATCGCCATCCCCGGACGCAGCGAACTCCAACTCAATGGGGAAAATCTTATCGTTTCTCACATCGACTATTGGGATATTTCTCGCTTCGACGTTCTCAAACAGCATTTTGTCGAGATCTCCCAGCCCTAAGTTAAAATAATGTAACGAACTTTCTCAGATGGGATCGACTCATGCGCGTAATTTTGATGACAGGTAAGGGCGGCGTTGGCAAAACATCAGTTGCGGCGGCAACGGGACTGCGTTGTGCGGAATTGGGGTATAAAACCCTTGTCCTGAGTACCGATCCCGCCCACTCCCTCGCCGATAGCTTCGACATGGAAATGGAACACGAGGCTAAACCCGTGCGATCGAATCTCTGGGGTGCTGAATTAGATGCTCTGATGGAGTTAGAGGGCAATTGGGGGGCGGTAAAGCGCTACATTACCCAAGTATTGCAGGCAAGGGGTTTAGACGGCGTACAGGCGGAAGAATTGGCGGTGCTTCCCGGTATGGATGAAATTTTCGGGTTAGTGCGCATGAAACGACACTATGATGAGGGAAAATACGATGTTTTAATTGTCGATTCTGCCCCCACGGGAACCGCCTTGAGATTGTTGAGCATTCCCGAAGTGGGAGGCTGGTATATGAGAAGATTTTACAAGCCGTTACAAACCATGTCTGTGGCGTTACGTCCCCTCGTCGAGCCTTTGTTTAAGCCCATTGCAGGATTTTCTTTACCCGATAATGAGGTGATGGATGCCCCTTATGAGTTCTACGAGCAAATTGAAGAATTAGAGAAGATTTTGACAGATAATACCCAAACTTCCGTGCGCTTAGTGACCAATCCCGAAAAAATGGTAATTAAGGAATCATTACGCGCCCATGCCTATTTAAGTCTGTACAATGTGGCAACGGATTTGATTGTTGCCAATCGTATTATTCCAGCAGAAGTGAGCGATCCCTTCTTCAAACGCTGGAAGGAAAATCAGGAAATTTACCGTCAAGAAATCCATGAAAATTTCCATCCTTTACCTGTCAAAGAAGTTCCTTTATATTCTGAGGAAATGTGCGGGATTGCAGCTTTAGAACGATTAAAAGATACGTTATACGGCGAAGAAGATCCCTCGCAGGTTTATTATCAAGAAAATACCGTGCGCGTGATTCAGAAAAGCGGATATTACAGCTTAGAATTGTATTTACCTAGGATTACCAAAGATAAAGTCCAACTCAATAAAACTGGAGACGAACTTAATATCCGCATTGGCAATCACCGCCGTAATTTGGTATTACCCCATGCTTTAGCAGCTTTAAATCCAGCAGGAGCAAAAATGGAGTCGGATTATTTGAAAATTCGCTTTAATGCTTGACTCGATATCGATCCCCCTAAATCCCCCTTGATAAGGGGGACTTCCGGATTCTCCCCCCTTGATAAGGGGGGGCTGAGGGCGATCGCATCATATGTCATTAAAACCCGTGCTTGTGTAAAAACTTTTCGAGTTGACGGACTGGAGTTCGGGGAGAAGGACGCGGTAAAGTCAGCTCTTTTTCTTCCACTTCTCGTGCTAAGACGGGAATTTCGTATTGATAAGCCTCAAACCAATCTTCTCGCGTGGTGATGTCGCGAATCGTTAATTCTACCGCTTGAAAATCTCCTTGACCGATGATTTGTTCTAACTTCTCCTGCAAGCCTTCACACAAATGACAACCGGGTTTACTATAAAGAATCAAGCGCATTATTGTATCTCTCCTGCTACACTTTCAATTTTTGGCGTACCATCCGCTTCGATCCAAACTAAACGGGAAACGCGGGCGGTGCGGGCATATTCGCGAATGCTTTCGGGAGAGCGTCCCCCCAAATCCAACTCTACCCGAACCAAATGTTCCGAATTTCTCAGGGTTTGAGCGTAAGTAATGGCGGCAATCTCCGCTTGAGCGTTAGCCGGAACAACCAACCAATCGCTGGCGGGGGTCGATCGCGGTAGTTCCTCCGAAGACAGCAAACAAGCGTGCAATTCTTCTAAATTCAAGGCAAAACCGATGCCAGCATGTCGCTTTCCTTCCGGGTGATAGAGTTCGAGGAGGCGATTGTAACGTCCTCCTTTTCCCAGCACCCGACATTGATTGTTTTGAGTGGAAATGACCTCAAAGACAATCCCCGTATAGTAATCGATGGTTTGAATTAAGCTCAGATCGAGGATGAGGGGAAGCGCCGAAGACGTTTTTTCTAAGCGATCGCAGAGAATTTTTAAGTCATTGACGATCTTCCGGCATTGTGTGTTTAAGTCCCAAGCGGATATAGTTTGTAAAACATCGGCGGGTTTTCCGCGCAAATCAAATAACATCAAGGCTTTCTTTCGCAAACTATCCGTTAAATCCCTATGAGAGAAGGATTCTAAGGTGACGCGATCGAGATTGACAATACACTGACGCACGACTTGGCGAATGGACTCGGGAAAGAGGGAGAGAAGCGATCGCGTCAATTCGGCTTCCCCTAAGATAATTTGCCAATCCGCCAATCCCAAATTTTGCAAGCTCTGCCCTAATAACAAGAGAATTTCCGTATCGGCCAAACTTCCGGGGGCGTGTAACAGTTCTACTCCCGTTTGATAAAACTCCATTTGCTTGCCATGGTGTCCCCCAGCAAAGCGGCGAAAAACATTGGCATTGTAATACAAGCGTTGGGGATAGTTGCTCCCGGCCATGCGCGTCACTGCAGCCCGAGCGATGGAGGCGGTGAGTTCCGGTCGCAACCCCAAGCGACCTTCTGAGGTATCCTCGACTTGAACCACCGTCGTGGGGTCAATCGCGCCTCCCGCAACTAGGGAATCCATTCGCTCTAAAGTAGAGGTAATAATACGCTGATAGCCCCATTGCTGAAAAACCTGCTGTAAGCGATCGAAAATCCAGCGTTTTTGGGCAACGTCAAGGGGTAATAAATCTCTAGTTCCGGCTGGAGGCTGATGGATCATGTTTATTGCTAACTTCCTCTTATCTCCCCTCTTGGGAGGGGTTAGGGGGTGGGTTGTTTTACTTTTTTTTGCCGCCGAATAACCCAAACATACCGCCGCTTCCGGATTTATTATTACCGGATTTGCCGGATTTGCCTTTTCCAGAACTCGAGGCGGTTTGTTTGCCACTCGTTTTTCCGGCCAGGCGATCGAGAGCGGCTTTGCCTTTGAGTCCGAGTTCGTCTTGGGGATTATATTGGAGGGATTTCGTAATATGGACTTTAGCCATACTGACCTGATTTTGTTTTAAATAGGCCAATCCCATTAAACTATGACAAGCGCTATTTTTGGGATCGAGTTTGAGACCGTCTCGCAATTCTAAAACTGCTTTGGCATAATTGCCTTTTTCAATATATTCTCGCGCCCGACGCAGATAGGGATCGACAGGAGAGGTTTGCGGTTGAGGGGCGGGGGCTGCACCGGGTTTGGCGGCGGGTTTGGACGAGCCTTTTGATGAGGTTGAGGTTGTTGGGGTAGCGCCCACATTAGCCGGTTTTCTGATGCCCTGCCCTTCTTTGCGCATCAGATAAACCATATTCAGTTCGCTAATCGCAGCAATTGTGTCCATGGCTTGGGCGATCGCTTTATACTGTCCCGAAGCCAAACCGGATACGGCTTTTTTGTAAGCCATATCGATATCGCCACTGGCTTGAGATAATTGTTTGGCTTCTTCGCTTTCGAGGGCGGGTAACCCTTCGACAGCCAAACGCTTGCCCGTTTGTTCGAGAACGATATGATATTCTTTACGAGTTTTCGATTTATCCTTCAGGTTTTCGTAAGCGGGATTTACCAATTTGGAGAGTATTTCATTCGCTTGCCTGCGATCGCTATCGCTAACCTCTCTCAATTTATCCGGGTGCAAGCTGTGGGCGAGTTTGAGGTATTGCTTGCGGACGGATTTGGCTTCCGTATTCAGGGGAATGCCCAAAATCGCATAGTGGTCGGTGATGTCATATTTAAAAAGTCCGCGTTGAATGTTAAGAGACATAATTTGCTGGATGGGAAGGGGTTGGATTGATATTACCTCTTAGAGATTGAGGTATTTGCTTGCTACTTTTATTTTTACGCTTCTATCTTTGTTCGGGCTAAGTCTTTTCTTTTTCTCCCAAATTTTTCATGGCTGCCAAGTCAGACCAAATCTGAAGGGGGGGCGTTGCCAAAAGCGATCGCGATAGAACTCCATGTAGATTGCCATTAGTGGCTAAAATCCGTCCGGATTCAAGATCGAAAGGACTTTCATCATAAGCGCTCACCCGCCCTCCTGCTTCTTCTAAGAGAACGATACCCGCCGCGATATCCCAAGGCTTCAAGCCTCGTTCCCAGTAACCGTCGAGATTACCGCAGGCAACGAGGGCTAAATCCAATGCTGCCGATCCCCCTCTGCGAACGCCTTGGGTTAAGTGGGTTAGGTAGCAAAACTCGGCGTAGTTATTATCCGTCGTTTCCCGGCGATCGTATGCGAAACCCGTCACGAGCAAGCTGTGATGCAGATCGGCGGTTGCAGAAACTTGGATGGGGCGGCGATTGCAGGTTGCCCCGAGTCCTTTCGCCGCACGATAGAGGCGATCGCGCACGGGATCGTAAATCGCCCCCACAACAGGAATATTATCAACGAGCAAGCCGATAGCAACCGATGAGGCGGGATAGCCATGGGCATAATTGGTGGTGCCGTCGAGGGGATCGATCGCCCATAAGTAGCGATCGTCAGAGCCGCCGATCGCCCCAGATTCTTCTGCGAGAATGGGATGATCGGGGAGATGGCGATTGAGAATTTTAATAATAATTTCTTCAGATTGCTTGTCAACTTCCGTGACGAGATCTCCGGGTCGCTTTTCTTCAATAGATTCAATCATCCCCCAACGGTCTCGCAGCACGGCTCCGGCAGAGAGGGCGGCTTCTGTCGCAATATCGAGGAAAATTTGCAATCGATCGGCGGAAGGGGACTCCATGAGTTGCACGCATAATGAATATCTTTCCCTACTATCTCATGGATTGCGATCGCCCCTTTAGACTGTCTTGGCCGTGGGATTGCCAGCAACAAAGCATTAGTCATCCTCGATGGGAAAACCAAAGCGCACCCGTCCTTTACCGAAATACTGCCCGAATTGGAGTTCGTAGACTTCATCCTCGTCTTGGGTTTCGACGCGAATATCCGATCGTGCGTAACCGACGCATAAGAGGGCGTATCCCTTTTTCTGCAATTCCGAGGACAGTCCCACGGCTTCGGGTTGATCGATCTCCCCGGATAAAACCCGGACGGCACAGGCAGTACAAGCCCCATTACGACAGGAAAAGGGAAGCCCGATTTCTTGGTCTTCCAAGCTGTGGAGAATATAGCGATCGCTCGGTACGCGGGCGCAATATTCTTTTCCCGTCGCGCGATCGCGAATGGAAATCTGGTAGGATTCGCTCATGATTTTTTTCAAAAGGATATTATTAACCCTTAACATATTTGTTCGCCGTCGCCAAAACGCGATCGCGATTGATGGGTTTGGAGAGAAAATCCGTCGCCCCTACCATTTTGGCGCGCACGCGATCCACCAAACCATCATTTCCCGTTAAGAAAATAATAGGGGTATTTTTAAATTGCGCAATACGGCGAATTTGCGTGCAGATTTCGTAACCATTGGCAATAGGCATCATCAAATCGAGGAAAATTGCATCGGGGTTGCATTGGAGTAAGGTGGGTACGGCTTGGATGGCTTCTCCTACAGCAACGACGCGATAGCCCTCGTCGGTTAACAGATTTTCCATCGTGCGGCGAATTCCCTCGCTATCGTCAACGCAGAGGATTAAACGGCGATTGCGCCTATCCGTGCCGGGATTTTCTGGCTTGCGTCGTTCCCGATGAGACGCAGCCAACTCCCCCGAATCGGCAATTTTGACTAAGCCAATGGCTTTGCTGCGCAAACAAGGGAGTAGAGATTTGGTCAGTTCGAGAACATCTTTTTTAATTAAGATTGCCATATCTCTTAAAGTCCGCTTCCCATTGGCCATCTCTAGAAGGCAATGATAAGTTTTCAGAGGAACTTGCCCTTGTAAGATATCCGTATCTTTAAGGATGGGTGCTAAATTGGGCGAATATCGCATCAGTCCCAACTTTTTCCACTCTTCCCAAGTTTTGTCAGCCATTGCCAAAGCCGATTCTACCTCTAGAGTCCATTCTCTGGGCAGAATTCCGGTATCGCTGTGAGAGGGACGCACTCCCAAGCGAGGAATGAGCGTAAAAAGATTGTCCTTCTCCTCATTCCCTCTTGCTCGAGCCTGACTCGTGCGAGTGATGTCTATTGCTTGTAATATCTCGAATAATATCTCTGTAACAATCCCGCGCACGATCGCGACTTGTTGCGCTTTATCGATCCATTTCCGAATGGAGAGAATGTTTAATAATCCGTAATCCCAACATTCAAAGCGATCGCTCTGTCTGGCTTGAATTTCTCGATTGATGTTCCCCCGCATCAATTGCCGCCGCCATCTTCGTCGTTCGTGTATGCCTCCTGATGCCCACACAAAACGACCCAATGATAAATATAATTTCCATGTTTGCCCGCGAACGTTAATATCAATGCGTCCGGTAAAATGCTGCTTTTGCAATCGCGTTAACTGAGATTGCAGGCTATTGCTTTCAATCTCCTCGCGATCGCGTTTCTTGACAGTTAGATTTTTGATTTTTTCATATTTCCATTTGTCTGCATGAGACTTCGTCAAACCGGAAAGACTCGATTGTCCGATTTGAATGTTTGGCGTTTTTGTCAGTGTTTGGCAGTGCAGAGGCGTGATAGACATGATGCACCTGGAAGTTTTAATGATTTTTGTCAAGAATTGTTGCGTTGAACAACACTGCTAGAAATCTTATCTCCGAGCGCATCGATTGGCAATCGCAAATTATGAAAGTTATCCAGATTGTGAATTCGATCGGACTTTAACTTGACTAGAAAGAGCAAAAAAATACCGATCGTCTCATCCCCTCGCATCCGCAAAAGACTGAAAATTTTACTCAATCGTTTCCCGGTAAATATACCGATCCAAAAACAGCTAATTTTCAATTGAGCAAGTCTAAACGATCTGTGAATATTGTCTGTCGTTGTAAACTGTCAGAAAAACAGATCGAGTCACCTTTTCTTTCTCAGTGGTTTTACAATTTTGTACTTAAACAAGTTTGTTAGCTCGATTAGGCAGATTTGCCCGATCTTTTTTACAATTTGATACAAAACTTAATATTTTTCAGACAGCATCTTCACAATTGATGGACGGTGGAGAATTCAAGCGATCGCCAGACCAATTCCCCCTGCAATTACAGGAAGGGTCGTTTTGCTGGCTTTCTTGACGGTTTAAAGAGTCTCTTGCTTTTCACCTAACATATTTGTTCGCCACCGTCAAAATGCGATCGCGATCGACGGGTTTAGAGAGAAAATCCGTCGCCCCCACCATTTTGGCTCGCATGCGATCGATTAACCCATCATTGGCCGTTAAGAAGATAATGGGAGTATTCTTGAATTGCGTAATGCGGCGAATTTGCGTGCAGATTTCATAACCATTGGCGATAGGCATCATCAAATCGAGAAAGATTGCATCGGGTTTGCATTGGAGCAAAGTGGGGATCGCTTGCACGGCTTCCCCGACGGTAATGGTAGGATATCCTGCCTCGGTTAACAGGTTTTCCATGGCGCGGCGAATTCCCTCGCTATCGTCAACGCAGAGAATTAAACCTCGCTTTTGTTTTTCCCGAGAAGGCTTTTCTGGGGGGCGTTGCTTTGTTCGAGAAGCTCTCGCAGACTGCCCCACGTCGGCAACTTCGACTAACCCAATGGCTTTACTTCGCAAACAAGGAAGCAGGGATTTTGTCAGCCGTAACAGGTCTTTTTTCATCAAGATAGCAATATCTCTGAGAGTTCGCTTCCCATTGGCAATCTCGAGCAAGGAATGATAGGTTTTGAGAGAAACTTGCTCTTGTAAGATATCCGTATCTTTAAGAATGGGGGCAAAATTCGGGGAACAGCGCATCAGTCCGGATTTTTTCCACGCTTCCCAGGCTTTGTCAACGATCGCCAAAGCTAATTCAACTTCTAATGTCCATTCTCTGGGCAAAATACCAGTATCGCTATGGGAAGGACGTACCCCCAAGCGAGGAATAAGCGTGAAAATATTGTCGCTTTCTGTTGCCTTATTTTGACTCGTACTGGTGATTTCGATTGCTTGTAGGATCTCGAATAAAATTTCCGTTACCGTCCCGCGCACAATCGCGATTTGTTGCTCTTTAGTGATGAGCTTGCGAACGGAGAGGATATTTAACAATCCATAATCCCAACATTCAAAGCGATCGTTCTGTCTGGCTTTAATTTCTCGATTGACATTCGCGCGAATCAATTGTCGCCGCCATCTTCGTCGTTCGTGTACGCCTCCCGATGCCCACGCAAAACGACCCAATGATAGATATAATTTCCATGTTTGCCCGCTAACGTCAATATCGACCCGTCCGGTAAAATGCTGCGCTTGCAATCGTTTTAACTGAGATGGCAAGCTGTCATCGTTAATGTCTTCCTGATTTTGCGGATTTTTTTTGTCATTGCTTTGTTCTTCAATATGCAAATGTTGCGGCTTTTGTCTCTCTGCATTTTGTTTTTGTTTTCGTCCTTCTCCATGGAATGAATGCAATTGAGAGTAATGAAATTGCATCACTTTCCTTTCTGGCTGTTTTAAATCTAGTGAATTGATAGGCGTCATTCCTACAAAAACCCTGAGTATCTGAATTGTATTAATACTTTTTTAATTGGCTGTATAATACTGCAACAATCTATAGCTTTGCAAGAGAAAATCATGAAAATTGTGAAGATTGTGAATGCGATATTAGATTGATTCCTAGAATTAATCCCAACAATACCTAATATTTTTTTAATAATTTGCTCGGTGAATATACTATCAAGACAAAAGCAAACGATCTTAAAAACAATGTTTGGATTGTTTTTCTATTAGAATTTGATCGATAATCACAATTAATGTATTGATATCTCAGCGATCGCGCGTATACTTTTTGAGCGAGGCGATCGCAGCAATCTAGCATTTTTACCGAGTTTTTAGGAATAAAAAGATACAAAAATTAACAACTTCAAGAATTATCTTCATATTCTATACCATTAGGGGCTTGGTATTAGAATATGAAGAATTTGAACCCCACCAGACGCAGAGAGACGCAATTTCCCAACCAAACAGTGTAATGCTAAGTAGTTGGACAATACTAAAGTTAACAGTGTAAAGGAGGCAAGGGGGAACAGGCAAAGGAGGCAAGAGGGAACAGGGGACAGGCAACAGAAGGGATTCAGTCATTTACACTTCCTTACACAGATCGCAATCTTTGTGTCCAACTACTTATATTGGCGCTCGATTGTGACAACTATTTCAATGAAAATTCCCCTCCCTACAACTGTAGAAAGGAGAAGCGTAAGATTGATTTTTCTAACCTTCTCAGGGTATTCTAGTGAGATCTAATTGATTGTTTATTCTCAACATATTGACTGGCTACAGCCAAAATCCGATCGCGCTTGATGGGTTTAGAAAGAAAATTAGTTGCCCCCACCACTTTAGCTCGCACTCGGTCTACTAAACCATCATTTCCCGTCAGAATAATAATGGGAATTTCCTTGAAGCGATCGATGCGACGAATTTGCGTGCAGATTTCATAACCGTTGGCAATGGGCATCATCAAATCGAGGAAAATTGCATCGGGATTGCATTCGAGTAATGTGGGTAAGGCTTGGATGGCTTCCTCGACAGTCACGACGCGATAACCGGCATTAGTTAGTAATTTATCCATGATCTTGCGAACTTGCACGCTATCATCAATGCACAGAATCGTGCCGCGATCGCCTCGTTCTGATGTTGGCGTGACGGGTTTCCCTACCGCAGGAGCAACCGCAGAATCTGCAATTTCCGCGAATCCGAGGGCATGGGTGCGAAGATAGGGACACAATAATTTGATCAGTCCCAGCAGATCTTTTTTCATCAACAGCGTCAAATCTCGCAAGGTGCGCTTGCCATTCACCAACTCGGCGAGGTGTTGGTAAATTTTAGGCGAAACTTGTTCTTGTAACTTGACTGGATTTTTGAGAACGGGGGCTAAATTGGGGGAACATGACCTAAAGCCCGCTTTTACCCAGCTTTCCCATGCTCTTTCGGTCATGGCTAGGGCGGATTCGATCTCTATCGTCCAATCTCTAGGAAAGATTCCCGTATCGCTGTTGGAGGGTCGCACCCCTAAACGAGGTGTAAGGGTAAAGGGGAGATGTTCTTCGTCTGTTGTTTCGAGATCGTGAGAAAGAAGAGTATTCGACGAGGCTAAGTCGATCGCTTGCAGGATCTCAAATAAGATTTCTGCGACCGTCCCCCGCAAAATGGTCATTTGCTGCTCTTTATTGATGAGTTTCTTGTGGGATAAGAGGGTTAATAATTCGTAATCCCAACATTCGTAGCGATCGCTCCCTTTGACTTGAATGCGTTGGGTCATTCCCGTGCGAAGCAATTGTCGCCGCCATCGCCGTCCCGGATGAACGCCTCCCGTCGCCCAAGCAATCCGTCCCAAGGAAAGATACAAGCACCACTGTTGCCCTTGTACGTCAATATCGAGCCGCCCGGTAAAGCGCTGTTGTTGTAGGCGCTTTAATTGAGACTTGAAACTATTATTTTCTGGTTTTTCAATTGTTCTTTCGCACCTGCTTATTTCATGCTTGCCTATCTCCTTTACGTTGGAACGATCGGCTTTAAGGATTGGATAGGAAACGGCTCGATCGCTTAACATCCCCGATTGTTTTAAACTTTTTAGACCATCGTGTTGGTTGGATTCGATTGCAGTACCTCCCACAAGGCGCCCCCAAAACTTAACGTTAATAAATTTTTCTTAATTAGCTTAAATTTTAATGCACAAATGTCGCATATCTTCAACATTAACTTCACGATTGTGCAAATAAATATGAAATAAAGTAAAGATAAGTAAAGATAGATTAGTAGAATTGCTTATCCTTTTCTTGTGAATTTACTGGCATGAATTTTAAATTATTGCCAAAAAAGGTATCGATCGGATGATTTTTCTATAGCAATTCACTAAAAATCCAGAGAAAGACTTAGTAAATTGAGTTTTGTCGGGGGAAAATACAGGCAATTATACTGAAGAGAGACATTGCGTCCCAAAAAATCAAAAATAAATATTAGAGCAAGTCAATACTCTAATTTAAGATGTACTTTTGTTAAGTTTATGGGATATTTTGTTCCGATCGCAAGGAAATTAATTCTCAATTCCCAAAAGAAAAGGAGCATTGGGAAAATAAGTCGCCCAGAGTTGGGGATCCGGTTGCTGCTGCCAAGTTTGGCGATCGACGTGCAAGCGGAGCAGAGGAGCGATCGCGCCATTATGCTTGCCGACCACATCAATTGAAACAAATGTAGCGAGAATATCGCGATCGAAACTGCGTTGGGCGGCAGCCCTCGCCACAACCTCCGCCCGACGCAGGAGAATGGGGAAAGATTCCCCAGAGCGTAGATAGAGTTCGATGGACTTAGCATCGGTATAGGCAAGGGTGGGGGCTGGGGCGATCGCCGCGCGCGCGAGGGTCAAACCCGTCCCCAAACTCAAAGAAATGCCGAAAGCGAGACCAATTTTGCGTAAGATAGAGAGCGATCGAGACAGAATTTTCATCGTTTTGTCAAAGTTAGGGAGCGCGAACGGGATGACTCACCCTAAAATATAATCTAGCTTCACTCTGAGGTTACAATCCAAACAACCAACCAGTAGGGCAAATGGCAGCAGACTATACTTCCATCGCAATTGGGATCGATCGCTATCAATTCATCCAACCCCTGAGTTACGCGCAAGACGACGCGCGCGGGGTGCAACATCTTTTGCTCGAAGAGGCAGGGCTTCCCGCCGAGCAAGCTCTACTGATGACGGATAGTTCTCCGTGGCTCGGCGATCGCTCCACCCAACCCAGCAAAGAAAATCTCCTCTATTGGCTTGATGCTTGGCTCGACAAGCAATCGACCTCGCTTTTGTGGTTTTTCTTTAGCGGTTATGGGGTGAGTTGGCAGGGAACGGATTATCTCATGCCCATTGACGGCAACCCCGCCGATATTCCCAATACGGGAATTCCGGCGCGAGAACTGTTCGAGCATCTCCAGAAAAAAGGATTTAAGCGCATCTTGGCGTTACTCGATATTAACCGCTCTCCCGGGGTGATTGCCGGAGAAGCCGTCGGAGCAGAAATCGCGCAATTTGCCCCGGAAATGGGCATTTCTCTCATCCTTTCCAGTCAACTGGAAGAATCTTCCCACGAAGCCGTTGCCTTGGGTCACGGCATATTCTCTGCCGCGCTCTTGGAGAGCTTACGCTATTTTGGCCGGGAAATTATTCTGCACGATCTGAGCAGCTACATTCACGATCGCCTGCCGGAATTAAGCGAGCACCACTGGCGACCGATTCAGCACCCTTTGATTATTATTCCCGAGATCGAACTAGCCCAGCAACCCTTGTTACCTCAGAAAGGGGAAGCAGAAGCCGCCGCCGCGATCGCCACATCTCTACCCCCCATTGAGAAAAGCGTTGCCGAAACCATCGAAGACGACGAACCGGAAGCAGAAGCCGCGATCGCCGACAATGGCAGAGCGACTGATGTAGAAGCCGCCCCAGACGAGACAAAAGCCCCCAGCCTGCCCGACCTGCCTGCTTTCAAAACCACGGCCGAGAATACCAATAATGGGGAATTTAAAGATACTCATCCCGACAATATGCCGCAAATTCCCGCCCCCGAAACCGAGACCAAACAGCCCAAACGCACGAACTGGTCGATTTTAGCGGGGGTGGGCGCTTTTTGCTTGGTCGTGCTGGCGGGAGCGTGGATCTGGGGACGACAACAAGAACAAGCAACAGATAATCCCTCGCCAACAGCACCAACAAACTCGGCGGCTCCCGTCGCCAGCGCACCGCAAAATGCCGCCCAAAACCCCTCTGAAACTCCCCCGCAAAATCCCTCTGAGGCCGAGGCAGAAATAGAGCAAATTCCCCTCACCGAAGAAGCCAGCCGCTCGATTCTGGCTCGGGCGCGAACTTATATTCAGACCAACCAAGCCTCGGGCTTTAGTCGCGCGATTGAAGAAGCACAAAAAATTCAACCCGGCGCGCCCCTTTATGGGGAAGCACAGGCCGATATTTCTCGATGGAGCGAAGTGATATTAGATATTGCTCGCGGTCGTGCGGCTCGGGGAAATTTTGACACGGCGAGCGCGGCGGCGGCCTTAGTTCCCCCGCAAATTGTCCCCACTTATGCCGAGGCACAAAAGAGTATTGAACTCTGGGGAGAACAAAGAGAACAGCAACAAGTCAATAATCGCGTTCTTCGTTCGGCCCGAGGTATGGTTCGTTCTACCCAAGCCTCATCCTACAATCGAGCCATTAACGAACTGAAAAAGATTCCCCAAGGTCAACCAGGGTACTTACAGGCCCAAGATTTAACCGAGCAGTGGAGTCGGCGCATTTATCTCATTGCTAATTCTCGCGCTTCCCGAGGCGGTTATCAACAGGCCATTGTTTCGGCCCGATTAGTCCCTCAAGGAACGCCCAGTTACGAAGACGCTCAAAAAGCGATCGCGCGCTGGGAAAAAGGACAAAGGTGATTTCAGTTATCGGTTATCAGTTATCAGTTATCGGTAAAGGGTAGAGATTTAGGAACAGCTTGTTTCTTCTTGCAACAATGGCAACCGAAGCGATCGCAGACCATAAATTTATTATTGACTTAACGGCAGTTTTATGCGCTTCTGCGATCGGCGGCTATGTAGCCAATCGCTTGAGGCAACCCGTTTTATTGGGGTATCTTTTCAGTGGTTTTATTATCGGCCCTTTTGGTTTGGGACTGTTAAAAGAACTCAATGAAATTAAAGCCCTCGCAGAAATTGGCGTTGCCTTTTTGCTCTTTGCCCTCGGAGTTGAATTCTCTTTAGCCGAACTCAAACGGGTTAAAGAAATTGCCATTCAAGGCAGTCTTTTGCAAATTGGCGGCACCCTCATTCTCTCAACTCTAGCCACGACCTTATTCGGTTGGGTTCAGGGCATTGTACAGGGGATTTTTGTCGGTGCAATTCTTTCCCTATCTTCTACGGCGGTCGTCTTAAAAACCCTAACCGAAAAGGGAGAAATTAATACCCAACACGGTCAAGTCATGCTGGCGATTTTGATTGCCCAAGACTTGGCTCTCGGAATTATGCTGGCAATTCTACCAGCTTTCGATCGCCCGGATAATTTAGTTTACTATCTTTTGCTCTCCATTCTCAAAGCCGTCCTCTTTTTTGCCGCCGCCCTCATCTGCGGGTATTGGATCGTCCCTCCCGTTATTCGCAAAGTTGCCGAGACAGAAAATAACGAACTGTTTTTATTGGCTGTCATTACCTTATGTCTGGGGGTGGCGCTGATTACGGCGGCCTTGGGTCTTTCCATTGAAATGGGGGCATTCGTCGCGGGTTTGATGGTGGCAGAAATCGAACATTCGGATCAGGCGTTAACCCGGATCGTACCCTTACGAGATACGTTTGCCAGTTTATTTTTTGCCTCCATCGGGATGCTCATTCAACCCCAAATTATTGCCGAGAATGTGGGGATTATTTTGGGGATGGTTGCCTTAGTGATGGTGGGAAAAGCTCTGATTATTTTTCCGATTATTCTCAAATTTAATTATTCTTTTAAAACCGCCATTATTTCCAGTTTGGGGTTAAATCAAATCGGGGAATTTTCTTTCGTTCTCGCCCTAACTGGGTTTAGAGCCGATTTGTTAACGGAAAAACAGTATCTTTTATTGTTGGGAACGACTGCAATTACGTTAGTTCTGACCCCCATCGGCATGAAATTCGCCCCTCGCTTGGCCGATAAACTCTTAACCATGCCCTTGATTAAATACTATCTGCGAAAATTGAAAGGACGCAAAGCCTTTGCTAAACCCAAGAAAATTTCCGGTCACGTCGTCGTTGCCGGGTACGGTCGCGTGGGGCAAGTTATTGTTAAGATATTACGCGATCGCGGCTATCCGATCTTGGCGATCGAAAATAGCGAAGCCGCCATTCAGCGCTTGAAACAAGCGGAAATTCCTTATATTTTTGGCGATGGAGATTCGGAATGGGTCTTAGAGGGGGCTTGCTTAGAGGATGCCGTTGCCTTGGCCATTACCCTTCCCGATCCAGCCAGCACCCGTTTATTGGTCAAGCACGCTCTCGAAATTGCACCGCATCTGGACATTGTGGCGCGATCGCATCGGGATGAAGAAATCGACATTTTAACCCAAATGGGAGCGCGAGAAGTCGTACAGCCGGAATTTGAAGCGGGTTTGGAAATGGGGTCTCACCTCCTCACCACCCTCGGCCAAAACGAGAGCGATATTCAAGCGACTATTCAAGGGATTCGCGGCGATCGCTACACCAGCATTCGCGTAAAACGCAGCGAAGCCGCTCTCAGTCGCGATGTGGGTCAAGTGGCAACCAGCCTGCATAATGAATGGCTGACGGTTCCCGATGCTTCCCCTTTACACTGCCAAACTCTCGCCGAAATTAACGTTCGCAACATCACCGGAGCCACGATCTTGGTGATGCAAAAGCCCCAAGACACCATCTATTATCCCAACGGTCAAACCGTCCTCGAATGTCGCGATCGCCTCCTCGTCATGGGCAAACGGGTGGAAATTGCCGCCTTCCGTAAGTTACTCGAGGGTTTGTAGCCCAAAACACAGTATCTACGGCATATTCGATACATCCTCAGCAATACGGATTTGGTATTATACGGGCAGAGATGCCCATTCCACGACAGATATGGCATGAGAGACACCCTGTTTTTGCAGACTTTTAGAAAGAAGTGGGGAGGGGAATAAACTCCGTTTCATTGGGGACGGGAGGAAATTTTTGTTCTTGCCAATCTTGTTTAGCTTGTTCGATTCGGTCTAACCGACTGGAAACAAAATTCCACCATTTATGCCGGATGCCTAAAGGCTCTCCGCCGATGACCATACAGCGACCCGCAGCACTCCCAGAGATTTCAACGGTATGATTTGGCTCTAGGATTGCGAGTCGGTGCTGTTCTAGGGGAACGCCATCGATCGCCAGTCCGGGGGTAACGCTATAAACGGCTCGTTCGCTGTAATCGGGGAGAAGGGTAAAGCGGCCGCCCTCGGATACTTGCAAATCGAGATACAAAATGGGAGAAAATGTTTTCACGGGTGAGATGCGATCGCCGCTCTTGCCGAGAATTAGGGAGATCGATACACCCTCACTGTCCCAAGTGGGAATTTCCGAGGCGGGATGATGAAAAAAGCTGGATGCCGTTTCTTCGGCTTCCTGTGGTAGGGCAACCCAGGTTTGGATGCCGTGCAATGTAGACTCGGCGGCACGCTCCAAATCCGGCGATCGCTCCGAATGGCAAATGCCCCGACCGGCGGTCATCCAGTTAACCGCACCGGGTTGGATTTCTTGCACGGTGCCCAAACTATCGCGGTGCATTAACCCACCCTCAAATAGATAAGTTACCGTCGCTAAGTTGATATGAGGGTGAGGGCGAACATCAACACCCTTTCCGGGGGGAAAAACGGCGGGGCCGAGATGATCGAAAAAAATGAAGGGCCCGACCATCATGCGATCGTCGCTGGGGAGCAGTCTGCGGGCGGAGAATCCTCCGAGGTCTTGGATATGAGGTTTGATAATGGCTGACACGATTTTTCTCGATCCCAATAATCCTAAATTTTAAGAGGCCGTTGGTGACTTTAACAACCATTGCTCTAACTTTTCCTTCAGCACCTCCAGCTTAATTGGTTTGGCTAAGTAGTCATTCATGCCAGCAGCGAGGCATTTTTCTCGATCGCCCTTCATGGCATTAGCGGTTATGGCAATCACGATCGCCTCGCGATCGCCGCCCTTCCCGGCGCGAATTTGGCGGGTGGCTTCGTAACCGTCCATTTCCGGCATCTGACAGTCCATCAAGATTAAAGTATAGGGGCGATTGTCTTGAGGATTTTCCAAGCAGTGCAAGGCTTTGCGACCATTCTCCACCACATCCGCATCCAAGCCCAATTTTCGCAGCAGTCCTTTGGCAACGATTTGATTGACTCGATTATCTTCAACCAACAACACGCGGGTTTGCTCCGGCCAGACAGACGGGGGTTTGGTTGGGCGATCGCGCTCCCGAGCCTTGTTTGCCGGGGACTTCTGACAAACTGCCAATGCAGCGCGCAAATCCGACGGCGTGACGGGTTTTGTTATGCAGGCGACAAAGCCGCGATCGCGCCAAAATTGTGCCTCCCTCCCATCGACGAGGTCGATCGCGGCAACGAGGGGCATATTCGGAAAGCGATCGTGCAAGGATTTGCCCGGATCGATCCCGTCGGTATCCGGCATTTGTATGTTTACGATCGCCAGATCGAAGGGAGAGCGATCGGGATTTTTTGCCCTTCTCTCCTCACACAATGCCAAGGTTTGTTGTTCTCCCGTCGCCTCGATCGCTTTTACCCCCCACTGCTCCAACTGACCCCCCAAAATTTGCCGATGGGTGGCATTATCATCGACGATCAGTACCGCGAGTTCCAGAATATTCGATGGCAAAACCGAGGCCAGCAATTGACCCGGCTGCAACAGAACGCTAAATTCAAAACGACTCCCTTGGCCGAACTCGCTCTGTACCCAAATACTTCCCCCCATCAATTCGCAGAGCTTTTTCGCGATCGCCAGTCCCAAACCCGTTCCGCCATATTTGCGCGTCGTGCTGGCATCAACCTGCATAAAGGCATCGAATAAACCGACGATCTTATCGCTGGGAATACCGATTCCCGTATCCCGCACCGAACCGAAGAAGATCGACGTATCTCCCGATTCTTGCAGCCCGCACCGAATGAGAATTTCTCCCCGTTCGGTAAACTTGATGGCGTTGCCGATGAGATTGGTCAAAATTTGTCGCAAGCGTCCGGGATCCCCCTTGACGGTGGCGCGATCGCAGTCCCGCAGGTCGAGCATTAGTTCCAATCCTTTCTCTTGCGCCCCCAGTGCCATAGCTTTCGCACAATCTTCCAAATGCTGCTGGAGGTCGAACTCAATCGCTTCTAAGTCCAGCCTACCCGCATCTACTTTAGAAAAATCGAGAATATCGTTCACCAGCGTGAGTAGAGACTCGGCACTGGAGCGAGCAATCTTCACTTGCGATCTCTGTTCGGCGCTCAATGTCGTATCCTGCAACAGGTTTAAAATGCCGATCGTCCCATTCATCGGCGTGCGGATTTCGTGGCTCACGCTCGCCAGAAATTCGCTTTTGGCAAGGGCTGCGGCTTCGGCGGCTTCTTTGGCCTCCCGCAATTCCCGGTTAGTATTTTCCAACTGTGCCGTGCGCTCTCCCACCCGATATTCCAAATCTGCTAAGACTTCTTGCAGTTGCTCCGCCATGCTGTTAAAAGTCGCGGCGAGTTGTCCGAGTTCGTCATCGCGATCGACTTGCACCTTTTGCAGCAATTTTCCTTTTCTCAAATCGTTGACCCCGCGATTCAGTTCTTTGAGAGGCACAACAATCCGCTCTCGAATAAACTGAAAGCTCGCCAACATGACGATCGTCCCGGTTGCGAGTACGGCTAGGGCGATCGCGGCGAGGAGGACAAACGGCTGAAGCGCTTCGAAAATGGGCTGTTCGACGACGGTATACCAAGGTACGAGGGTCAAAGGGCGAACGATGGAAAAAACCCGTCGCCCATTCAAACCCCGATGGATGTGAAGTCGAACGGGATGTTGGCTGAGATTGTGGGAGGTTGTTGTTTCCCCGAGCCAACGCAAGTTGCGAGCGACAACCACTCGCCCCTCATTGTCAGCAATATAAACATAGCCCGTTTGACCGATGGTTTGGGAAAAAGTTTCTCGCCACAGTTCGCTCAAATTGACCCGCGCCACCAATAAGCCCTTGGAAAGTCCCAGATCGTCTGCAACGAGGGCAGCGATCTCGATATAGGGGGTATTCCCTTGAAACTCGAGGGGACTGATATAAATGCGATCGACTTGACCCCGCAGGGAGTGCAAAACCGAGTCGGGGATTAAAATGGGCTGCTGTTGGCCGCGACCCGTGCGCGCGATCGCCTGACCCTTGAGATTGAGGAGTTCTGCGAGGACAATATCCCGATTGCGCGATCGCATTTGCTGCAAGAGGTTGCGAGTATTGTCACTCGTGGCTAAAGAAGCACTGGTGGCGAGCAAATCGCTCTTCAGTTCCAGCAGAACCGGGTCAAAGGTCTGTGTTGCCACAACACTCATACGTTCCAATCTCTGTTGCACCTGCTGCAATGTGACCCGCAAACCCAAGAGAGCAACGCCACCAAAACCCGCTAAACCCATCAAGCTCAGCCAAATCACTCTGCGGGTCAATTGACGGACGAGGGAGGTAGAAATGGAGGGAGAACGAGTCATTTCGATTGATGGCCTCTTGCGATCGCAACAGAGAGGGAGGAAAAACCCCTCCCTCTTCTCTTAATTAAAGCGCTCTATAATTCCTCCGCCTAAAAGTAAATCCCCTGCATACAAAACGGCGGCTTGTCCGGGGGTTATCCCGAATTGGGGTTCATCAAAAACCAGTTTGATGCGATTATCCCCCAACGGCAGCACGTTAACGGGAACGGGTCGCGTGCGATAGCGCACCCGTACATTGGTGCGAAACGGCGTGCTCGGTTCTGCCATAGAAACCCAATTCATGCGATTCACCGTACAATCGCTTTGGGTGACATCTTCGCGATTGCCCACCACAACCCGATTCATGACCGCATCTAATTTCATCACGTAGAGGGGATCCGGGGCGGAAATGCCCAACCCTTTACGCTGGCCGATGGTGT
Source organism: Cyanobacteria bacterium P01_E01_bin.42 (assembly GCA_039194995.1). Taxonomy (GTDB): domain Bacteria; phylum Cyanobacteriota; class Cyanobacteriia; order Cyanobacteriales; family Spirulinaceae; genus CCY15215. Next base: position 24,501 of record JBCCVR010000039.1, read on the forward strand.
AATGGTGAACGCCTTGGTGTTTGCCCAAAACGTTCCCCGCCGTATCGACGATATCCCCTTCTTTTTGGCTGATATATCGATCCAGAAACGTTTGCATGGAGCCGTGGGATTCAACCAAGCAGAGGTCTTGACTTTCTGGCTTGTCTGCCGTTCTCAGATCGTATTGGGCGGCAATGCGTCGGGTTTCATCTTTGGTAATTTCTCCCAAAGGAAAGGCAGAGCCTGCCAATAAATCTTGGGTGAGATCGTAGAGGAAATAGGATTGATCTTTATTGAGGTCGATCGCCCGCAACATTTGATAGCGTCCGGTGTTTTCATCGTAGCGAATGCGGGCATAGTGACCCGTGGCAATGCGATCGCACCCCCAGTTTTCTTTTGCGTATTGCAGCATCGGGCTGAATTTTACCGTCCGGTTGCATTGAGAGCAAGGAAGCGGCGTAACCCCGGACTCGTAACCGGAAACGAGATAATCGACGATTTGCGCTTGGAAGAGATCGCGGGTATCGACGATGTGATGGGAAATGCCCAATTGTTCGCAAATCGCCGCCGCATCGACCATCCCTTCCGAGCAGCACTGACCCTTCCCTTTCATTAACCAAAGAGTCAACCCGATAACTTCGTAACCTTGATGGTGGAGGACAGCCGCAGCCGTGGAACTGTCAACGCCTCCCGATAAACCGACGACGATTTTATTCATGAGCTTCCTAAAGAATTTCGACCGTTTATCTATTCTGACAAATTTTGCGGGCAGAATTCCGGAATTGCCGAAGCGATCGCTATCAAGCTCTCGCTTCAGCCAAGATGAACTGGTGAATCTTACGAGCCAATTGCTTCAGTTTAATCGGCTTGCTCAGGTAATCGTCGGCTCCGGCGACCAAACATTTTTCTTTATCGTTTTCCATGGCAAAAGCGGTTAAAGCCACGATGGGGATTTCCTGCAAATCCGGGATCTGACGAATTCGCCGGGTTGCTTCCAAGCCATCCATAACGGGCATTTGAATATCCATTAAGATAACGTCCGGCTGGCAGGCGCGGGCTTGTTCGATCGCTTCTTGGCCATTTTCGGCAAAGATTAATTGCAACCCTTTCGCTTCCAAATAACTGCGCATCATGGCGACATTGCTGAGATTGTCTTCTGCCAGCAAAACGAGGGGCTTATCGCGTCCGACTGGGGGAACTTTGACGGAATCATCGACGCAATTTTCTGGCGTACATTTCGTTTCCTCGTCGAAAGGCAAATCGATCCAAAAGCAACTGCCTTTGCCAACTTCGCTTCTCACCCCCACGGTTCCCCCATGCAGTTCGACAATCTGTCGGGTTAAAAAGAGTCCCAGACCTGTCCCTGAATGCTTGCAGTTCAACCCAGCATTCAATTGGCTGAAGGGTTGAAAGAGTTTGGCTCGATCTTGGGGGGAAATGCCAATGCCCGTGTCAGTAACGCTCATGCGCAGCACTTGCCGCGTCGAGGCTTGGCCATTGGGTTCTACGGGGGGTAAAACCTGCACGGCCAAGCCCACGACTCCTCCTGTGGGGGTGAATTTCACGGCGTTAGAGAGAAAATTCAGTAGGGCTTGACGGATGCGGCGTTCGTCGAGACAGAGGCTCGGCAAGCGCTCGGGTAATTGCAGATCGAGGCTGATTTCTTTCTGGAAGGCTTGTTGCCGGATGAGGCGCAAACTGCTTTGACAGAAACCGCGAATATTGGTGCAGGCTAATTCCAACTCGACCTTGCCGGCTTCAATCTTGGCCGTATCGAGGATATCGTTGATGAGGGACAGGAGGTGAGAGCCGCTTTCATAAATGGTATCGAGGGTTTGCTTCTTCCGCTCGTCGATCGCGCCAAAAATCCCCTCTTGGAGGGATTCCGATAACCCCAAGATGGCATTGAGAGGGGTGCGCAATTCATGACTCATGCCCGCCAGAAATTCATCTTTGGAGTGGGTGGCGACTTCGAGTTGGGCGATGGTTTGCTGTAATTCCGCCTCCCGAGCCTTGCGATCGCTGATATCTTGAATGGCTCCGGCCATAAAAACCGCTTGCCCCGTCTCGTCCCAGGTGGCTTGTCCGGTGACGAGAACCCAGATATAATGCTCGGCGGCATGGCGTAGGCGATATTCTACCTCGTAGGGTTGACCTTGCTCTAAGTGAGCCGTCATGGCTTGCATGGCTCGCGCTTCGTCCTCGGGATGAATATAGGTTCTGAAGCCTGCAAAAGAGCGAACCGAGGGAAATTTTCCCTCCCAGCCCACAATTTGGCAAAATTGCGGCGAAAAAGTCAGGCGATCGCGAGTCGCATCCCAGAAATACAAACCCGCTTTCGAGCCTTTAAAGATTAGCTCGTAACGTTGATTGAGTTCTTGCAGTTGGAGTTCGTATTCTTTGCGATCGCTGATATCTTGGACGGAACCGGCCATAAAGATGGGTTCTCCCGCCTCATTCCAGACGGCTCGGCCGTTGGCCCGCACCCAAATATAGTCGCCCTCTTGCTTCTGCAAGCGATACTCGAACTTGTAATCCCCTTCCCGTGCAAAATGCTTCTGAATCGCTTGTTGGACGGCGGCGAGATCGTCGGGGTGAACTCGCTTGGCAAAGTCTTCAAAGGAGACGATCGCGTCCTCGTTGGCGGCAAATCCTAAAATCTGCCGATAGCGGGCCGATATTTTCGCTTCTCCCGTCTGCACGTTCCACGTCCACATCCCGGCTCCGGAACCTTGGAAAATGAGTTCGTACTCGGCTTGGGTGGCTTTGAGAACTGCTTCGGCCTGCTTGCGATCGCTAATATCCTGCTGTGAGGTACTCATCAGAATCGGGCGATCGTCTTCATCCCAAACCGCTTGGCCGGTTTCGCTGACCCAGATATAATGCCCTTGCTGATGGCGAACGCGATATTCGATTGAGTAAGGTGCTTTTTCCTCTAAATGAGCGACAATCGTAGCTTGCAGCCTCGGTAAATCTTCAGGATGAACTTCTTGTTCGTATTCAAGATAGGATGTGGTGCGTTTGCTTGGGGGATAGCCGCGAATTGCGGCAAACTGGGGGGAAATCTCGGCGCGATCGCTGGCGATATCCCAAAAGACTAAACCCGCTTGAGACCCCTCAAACACTAATTCATAGCGTTGATTGAGTGCTTGTAATGCCGCCGTTCGTTCGGCAACTCGCCGCTCTAAGGCTTCATTGGCATTTTTGACTTGTACTTCGGCTTGTTTGAGTTTATCAATATCCACAAAGGTCAGCACTGTTCCGCGAACCAAATCTTGGCCGGACCGATACGGATGAATCTGAAGCATGAGGTATGTCCCCTCATCCTGCAACTCGATCTCCCGTTGAATGGATCGCTTTTCTGCCTCGACTTCGCAAATTAAATCCACGAGATCGGGACAGTTGACATTGAGTTTCAGATCTTGCAGCGATCGCCCGATATCCGAGGCTCGCAAAGGAACAATGCAGGTCGCGGTCTCGGTAAATTTGCGAATTTTGAGATCGGAATCGAGAAAAATAACACCAACATGAGTATTCTGCAACAGGTTATCCAAATCCGCATTTAACTCCGTCAGTTGCTCGATTTTAAGCTGATATTCGGCATTGACGGTGTGCAATTCTTCATTGACCGAATGCAGTTCCTCATTTGTGCTTTGCAACTCCTCATTTGAGGCAATGGATTCCTCGTTGGAAGCCTGTTGCTCTTCGTTCGTGGTTTCGAGTTCTTCTATCGTGGCTTGAAGATTGGCCCGGGTTTGTTGCAGTTCGTATTCTAACTGGATGATGCGATCGGCAATGGCATTATCCGCTTGAAATTCTGGAATTAACGCTCGAGAGGAAGAGACTGACTCCTGCATCTGCACTGTTACCAGCAAAAAGTCCCGCGCCATGGCCCCGGGTTGATAGAGTTTGGCTTGCAGGCGCACGCAGCGATTTTCGTGGGCTACCCCGAGTTCGATCCCGGCAAACTCTACTGTTTCTTTGACCTGACGCGCGCGATGCAAAGCTGTATTCAGGGGCAGCCGCAAGGGTTCCGGCAGGAGTTGCACGATGTCGTAGGTGACTCGCCCCACGGGGAGTTGGAGCAACTTGAGAGGATCGGCCACGATATGCAATAGCCGATCGCCGCGATCGATCAAGAAACAGGTTGCTTGGCGTTCTATCGCAAACTCCTTAAAAGCATATTCCAATAAGGGATCGAATTGCGGTTGCCGACCCGTTGCATTCGGGAAGAAGTATGGCAAGACGCTACTCTGTTCTGAATAAATTCGATCTGCTAAATTGGGCAGTCGCACGTCTCGGATTTTTTCAAAAACCTTCCATTGGCGTTGGAGGGGGCGAAACTCTGCTGCCAAATTGCTCAGGGTTTCCGATTCCCCTAAAATTAGCACTCCCTTCGCGACCAAAGCAAAGTGTAAATTTTGCAAGACCCGTCGTTGTAAGGAGGATTGCAGATAGATCAGCACATTGCGACAGCTGATTAAGTGCATGCGAGGAAACACGGCATCGCTAATCAGGTTGTGTTCTGAGAAAATCATCATCTCTCGTAACTGACGGGAGACTTCGTAACCGCGATCGCGAAGGGTGAAATATTCGTGCAGGCGTTCTTCCGATATATCCTTGGCAATGCTGAGGGGATAGCGTCCCAGAGAGGCGCGCTCGAGGGCAGTCGCATCCACATCCGTCGCAAAAATTTTGATTTGTACGGAGGCGTTGAATTGCTGTCGTGCTTCATCCAAGAGTATACCCAAGGAATAAGCCTCCTCGCCTGTCGCGCAGGCTGTCACCCAAAATCTTAGTTGACTGTTGGGTTGCGCCTGTTCGAATAGCTGGGGAATTATTTCGGTTTCGAGATAGTGCCAGGCTTCGCGATCGCGAAAGAAGCGGGTAACGCTAATGAGCAGTTCCCCCCGCAGAATGTTGCGCTCTTGATCCGATTGTTGCAGGTGTTGAATATAGGCTTCTGGGTTGTCAAAACCTGCCAGCACGCAACGGCGTTGAATGCGACGGCACAGAGTATTGGGTTTGTAGTGAGAGAAATCGATGCGAGAATTCTCGGCTAAGAGTTTGACGATCTTCTGCAAAAGATGGGCATCAACGGCGCATTCTCCGCTCGTCTCCGTCTCGGTATTGTTGTCTGCTGCCAATATATCGAGAGGCGAACGAACAAAATCGTAAATCGCTCGGGCGATATCTTGGGGAGTCAAGATGAGATCGACGATACCCGTTTGAATGGCGCTCTGAGGCATACCATCAAATTCGGACGTACTTGGGTCTTGAACCATTGTCGCTCCACCTTCTTGGTGGATGGCGGTCAAGCCGTGGCTGCCATCGCTCCCGGTTCCTGACAAGATAACGGCGATCGCTTTGCTCCGACAATCCCGAGCGAGAGAGTTGAAAAAAATATCAATAGAAAAGTTGGGCTGTTTATTCTCTTGCGAACGTTCGCGATCCGCTAGATACAGTCGGCGATCGCGCACGATCGAATCTTTACCGGGAGGGATGAGATAGATGGCATTTGGCTCTAATGGAAGGTCATCGGTTGTTAAATGAACGTCCATACTCGTCCGCCGTTCTAGCAACTCATCCATCATGCTTTTAAAGTCGGGGGAGAAGTGCTGAATGACGACAAATGATGCACCGCTATCGGGAGGCATGTTCTCAAAAAACTCTTCTAGGGCTCGCAAGCCCCCAGTAGATGCACCAATGCCAATAACATGGGAATGGGAATTGACTGTTTCCATTTGACTTGGCTCATTCAATACAGGAATGAGCAATCCGATTGATTTGTTCTTGGCTGAAAACGAGATCGCTTATCCAGAAAAGCGCGAGTCATGCAAGATGAATGAGACTTTCGGGCGATCGATAGAATATAGAAAACAAAAAGCACTATTATAGATAGTTAAATTTTCTTTTTAAAAGAGAAAGCAAAAGTGCCGAAAAAGATATGCAGACAAGATACAAGGAGATATTTCGCCAAAGCAGCAAAACGATAGCAGCAAAGCAACGGCAACAAAATAATAGACATTAAACGAGATATGTTGTGGATCTATTGTATGTCACCGATCTTGATGGGCTTATTCACGGTTATAACCTATATTCTACCCATTTGCCTAGCCTTTATAGACATTTATATTCTCAAAGTACCTTTCACGAAAAAACGCGATTTTAGGCTGGTAAATCCCGCATTTTCTCGTAGAATAATCAATATAGTAGCTGTTGTTTGCGCTCCTATTTTTACAGCGATCTCATTGCGACATTTACTCTAAGGAAAGTAACTGAGATAAAGTCGGCAACGCAAGGAAACGAGAATAATTCGCACTTAGATTTCCCGATGCAGATCTTTTTTTTGTCTTGCTTCTGTTTTCCTCACGCAGAATTCAAGTCGGTTTGAGATTGGCAACGGGTAACAAGACGGTAAATGTTGTTCCTTGTTGCAATTGACTTTCGACTTTAATTTGTCCGGCGTGATTTTCGACGATCGCCCGAGCGATAGCCAATCCCAAACCCGTGGGTTGAGAGGCGTTGCGATCGCGAGTTCTCGCGGGATCGACGCGATAAAAGCGATCGAAAATATAGGGTAAATCTTGCTCGGGAATGCCTATTCCCGTATCTTTGACTTGGACTTGCAACCAGTCCCGGCGATCCTTTTTAATCCGTTGCAATTGAATTTCGATTTTGGCTTTTTCTTCTCCCGAGTAGGGGCGATCGTGATGAGAGTAAGCGATCGCATTACTCGTTAGATTTGTAAACAAACGGGCTAAACTATCCCAATCTCCCCAAACATTAAACAGTTCTTCTGCCAGTAAATTCTCTCCTTTTTCCGGCTCGGTAATGCGTAAAAAAAGCAACATTCCTTTTTGTTCGGCCACAAAACGCTGTTCCTCGATCGCTTCCATCAACAGGGCATCTAAAGGCAAATCTTGAAATTGATTTTGTGATATTTTGCGTTGGGATCTGGTTAAAAAGAGAAGATCGTTAACCAATTTGCCCAAGCGTTGGGTGAGACGTTCGATAATTTGTAACTGTCTTTGCCGGACTTTGGGATCGCTGTCGGGATAGGAAAGTGCCATTTGTACGTTAGTTTGAATGGTTGCAATGGGATTTCGCAACTCGTGGGAGGCATCGGCGGTAAACTGCTCCAAACTTTGATAGGATTCTTTGATGGGTTCGATCGCCAGTCCCGACAGCAACCAGCCAATAGCGGCCACGGAAGCAACTGTCAGACTCGTTCCCACAATCAGATCGTAGATGAGCTTGCGAGTTGGTTTGGTGACTTCAAACCAAGGATGACTGACGCGCAAATATCCGAGAACGTAACGACCCCGTTCGATGCGTTTCGTCACCTGTCGCAATAAATAGGTGGGGGAAATATGCACCGTAATTGCCCTGCCCGATAGTTGCAAAGGAATTTGCGGGGGTAGGGTAAAGGTAGACCAGAGTAAATGTCCTTGGGGATCGAACCATTCGATCTCGATGCGATCTTCGGCTCCGGTGGGGGTATTATCGCGAAAACTGGCGGCAATATCCAGGCGATCGCCGCCTTGGGGGGCGGGTTTCGCTTGAATGACCAGCGATCGCTCGACTACTTCGGTGACGTGCTTGAGGGTGTCATCCACGCGATCGACAAGGGTAGCGCGGACATAAACATAAAATCCCGTCGCAAAGACCAATAATAAGATAGCCGTAACGGTGGCATACCAAATGGCAAGGCGGCGACGGGTGGCAAGGAACATAAGGGTCGGCGGTGTTGGGGAGCGTCGGGAGCATCGAGAGCAGGGGGAGCTAAATTCGGATAATTATCCGGATTTGATATGAAGTTAAAGGGTGGGAAAAATTGTCCCACCCTGCGCGATCGCTATTCTTCTTCTGTCGCGCTGTCTTCGGTTGTTGCTTCAACTTCGATCGCTTCGGTTTCTTCGGTTTCTCCTTCTGTTGCTTCGAAACCGTTCTCTTCTTCGGACAGAGGAACGATCGCGACGGCGGCGATCGCGTCATCTGCATCTAATTTTTGCACGCGAACCCCTGTCGCCCCACGAGATTGGGTGGAAATGGCATCCGCAGCTTGGCGAATAATTACGCCACGAGAGGTAATTAACATTAATTCCTCCCCCGGATGAACGACCAACAACCCCACCGTCTCATCATCGTCGGACTTGAATTTGATCGCCCGCAGTCCCATTCCAGCGCGGTTTTGCAGGCGGAATTGAGACACCGGAACGCGCTTCCCGTAACCTTTGGCGGTAATGACCAAAACCCAAGGACCTTCCCCCGCATCCGTGACGGTTTCTTCGCCATTATCGTCAGGTTCTTCCTCTATTTCCTCACTGGAAACGAGACTCGCCACCACCTGACTCGGGAAAATATCCATGCCGATCGCGTTATCTCCCGCTTTCAATTTCATGGATTTTACACCCCGGGTCGCCCGTCCGAGGGGTCGCAATTGTTGGTTGCTGGCCTGAAAATGAATCGCCATCCCCAAGCGCGATCCGAGAATGATGCTATCTTCTTCTTTAGCCAGACGCACCCAGCGCAATTGATCCCCATCCGCGAGGGTAATGGCAATCAAACCATTGGTGCGAATATTGCTAAAGGCAGAGAGGGCGGTTTTCTTAATAATCCCGTTTTGAGTGAGCATCACCAGATAAAGATCGTCGCTAAATTCGCTCACGCCAATTAAAGAGGTGATTTTTTCCTCCCGGGGAATGGGGAGGAGTTGGACGATGGGAACGCCTCGCGCCGTCCGGGATGCGGTGGGAATTTTGTAAGTATTGAGAGAATAGACGACCCCGCGATCGCTGAAAAATAGCACCATATCGTGATCGCAACAAGTCAAGAAATGCTCTACCGCATCATCTTCCTTAATTTTCGCCCCCGCCCGTCCCCGGGTAGCGCGGTTTTGCGCCTCGAAGGTATCCACGGGCATCCGCTTGATGTATCCTTGTTCCGTCAGGAGAATCACAACGGGTTCATTGGCAATGAGATCCGTTTCGTCCAGTTCTCCTTCCGCCGAAAGAATTTCCGTGCGTCGGGGCGTGGCGTGAATATTTTTAATTTCCGTTGCTTCTTCGATGATGATGGCTTCGATGCGTTCCCGCCGTGCCAAAATATCTTCTAAGTCTGCGATCGTGGCCAGTAATTCTTCATGTTCTGCCTGAATTTTTTCCGCTTCCAAAGCAGTCAAGCGACGCAGTTGCATTTGCAAAATCGCATCGGCCTGAACTTCCGAGAGGCCAAAACTTTCTACCAATTGCTGTTTTGCCGTCGCTGTATCTGCTGCTTGGCGAATGAGACGAATCACCGCATCTAAATTTTCTAAAGCGATCAGCAATCCTTGCAAAATATGATCCCGTTCCCGTGCTTTGCGGAGTTTGTACTGGGTGCGACGGGTAATGGCTTCGATGCGGAAGTCAAGGAAAACCTGTAAAAAGCGCTTCAGGTCGAGAAGTTGGGGTTCTCCATCCACAAGGGCTAGCATATTAGCCCCGAAGTTACTCCGCAAAGGGGTTTGCTTGTAGAGATTATTGAGGACGACCCGGGCGATCGCATCTCGTTTCAACTCAATCACAATGCGCATGCCATCGCGATCGCTTTCGTCGCGAATATCGGAGATGCCATCGATGCGCTTGTCGTTCACCAAGTCGGCAATTTTTTCAATCAAGGCCGCCTTGTTGGTTTGATAGGGCAGTTGAGTGACGATAATGGCCTCGCGATCGGGGCGGCCGCGTTGTTCCATCAGTTCGATCTCGGCGACTCCTTGCATAGTCACGGAACCCCGTCCGGTGGTGTAAGCGTCGCGAATGCCAGAATGGCCGAGGATTTGCGCGCCTGTGGGAAAATCGGGTCCCTTGATATAACCGCGCAGTTGTTGAATGGTAATTTCTGGGTTTTGGATCAGAGCAATTAACCCATCGATGAGTTCCCCTAAATTGTGGGGGGGAATATTGGTGGCCATCCCTACGGCGATCCCTGAAGATCCGTTCAGTAACAGTTGGGGAATACGAGAGGGAAGCACGACGGGTTCTTGTTGAGACCCGTCAAAGTTATCGGCAAAATCGACGGTTTCCGCTTCGATGTCCCGCAATAGAGAATTCGTAGCCAGAGATTTCAGGCGACATTCCGTGTAGCGCATGGCGGCGGGAGGATCGTTGTCTACGGATCCGAAGTTGCCGTGACCGTCGATGAGGGGATCCCGCATGGAAAAATTTTGAGCCATGCGCACGAGAGCATCGTAAACCGCGTTATCGCCGTGGGGATGGTATTTCCCTAGAACTTCCCCCACGACCCTCGCGCATTTCCGGAAGGGGCGATCGGGGGTGAGTCCCAACTCGTACATGGCGTAGAGAATGCGGCGGTGAACGGGTTTGAGACCGTCTCGCGCATCCGGTAATGCCCGCCCCACGATCACGCTCATGGCGTATTCGAGATAGGAGCGAGACATTTCATTTCTCAGATCGGTCGGGACAATTCTTTCCTGTGAGGAAGTCATAGGGTAAACAACTCCGTAAAATTGCAACTGGGATGGGTGAAATGATTCGATATTCGAGCTTTTTAGCTCTTTTCAAGTATCGCTTTATTCCCGGTATCGATACGATACTTTTTTGTCCCAGTCGTTCTGCTAAATTGGTATGATTTTCTCCACTATTTTATCGCATTTCTGTCCCTCTGAGAAGAGTGTCAAATCAAAAATAATCGGGCTTGTCAAATTCAAAATCTAATTGAGAATGAGGAGAGATTAAAAACAACGAACTCGAAACTGCTAAACATCGATAAAACCCAGCGAAAAACCAATATTCTCGATCCTTAAAGTCGGGAAAGTTTTTCTGGCAATAGAACAACGGGTAATGGTTGCGATCGCGAAACGAAAAGATCGGCTAGGCAAGGGACAAAGGCGATCGCGTTGAAAAACGAGGACGGGGAAAGGGGTCTGAGTGATTCTACGAGTGGTTCTTCCGGGGAAGGGGATGATGAGTTCATTTTCCCCATCGCCTGCTAACTCAAGATAATAAAGAGTGCGAGAACTTTTACGAGAGGAGAGTCGTATTAATTGAAGTAGATTATAATGAGAGCGTTGCAACGAGCAAGTCAAGATGGAGTCATCGGAGTTACAGCAATTTTTCTATATGTGCGATCCCAATCGCACCTTGAATTTGGGAGATGCTGGCGATCGCCGCTACTATATCGATTTCAGTCCGGTACGAGGGAGCAAAAGCATTGAATCTTTGAAACGCACGATCGCGAGACTCTCTCCCCATCGTCCCACTTGTCAGCTATTTACAGGTCATATCGGTTGCGGAAAATCGACGGAACTTTCTCTGTTGCAAACGGAATTGGAAAAAGAAGGATTTTTTGTGATTTATTTTGCTTCGACGCAGGATTTAGATCCGGCGGATGTGGACGTTACAGATATTTTACTGGCGATCGCACGGCAGGTCAGCGAGAGTTTGGAAGAAAGCAGGATTGCTTTACCCATGCGCGGGTTACGGGGGTTTGTGAAAAATGTTTTGGATTTCCTGCACACGCCTCTTGATGTGAGGTGGGAGGGGGAATTATTAGGAGGGAAAGTTTCCGCTAGTACGGACGGGGGTTTGGAAATTTCGTTGCCTGTGGGGATTGGTAAAATTACGGCGATGACGAAAAATAGCCAACAACAGCGATCGCGGTTGAGAAATCATTTAGAGGCGCAAACCAATGGAATTTTGGATTTGATTAACGAGGAGGTCATTGATGCGGCGATCGCGGTATTAAAGAAGCAGGGAAAGAAAGGTTTGGTAGTTATTATTGATAATTTAGACCGCATTCAAGACCGAAAAATCAGAACATCCGGGCGACTTTTACCGGAGTATATCTTTGTCGATCGCGGCGAACAGTTACGAAAGTTAAAGTGCCATTTGGTTTATACGATTCCCCTCTCTTTGATTTTTTCTAATGAGTGCGAGGCGATGAAAAATCGTCTAGGAGGTGGGATCGATCCCAAGGTTTTACCGATGGTGCCGATAATGGACAGATATGGGATGGAATTAGCAGAGGGGATGAAATTATTAAAACAGATGGTGATGACGCGAGCTTTCCCCGATCGCCAAGCGGAAGAGCGCTTACAATTAATAGGAGAGGTGTTTGAGGTTGAGGAGACGTTAGATCGCCTCTGTCGGGTCAGTGGCGGTCACGTGCGCAACTTAATGGGAATGCTGTATATGTGCTTGCAGGAGGAAGATCCGCCGATTTCTCGTCCTGTTTTAGAGGGGGTGATTCGACGTTCCCGCGATCGCTTGGCGGGGGCTGTGGATGATGAGGAATGGAAGATATTATTAAAGGTGGTGCGAGAACAACGGGTGAAGGGAGAGGCGGAATATCAATTATTGTTACGCAGTTTGTTTGTTTTTGAATATCAAGATAAGGAGGGGAATTGGTTTGGCATTAATCCGTTATTAGCAGAGACGGAGAAGTATAAAAAATTAATGATGGTTTCGCGATCCGCCTGGGATTGAAAACAAGCAAGATAGTCTCATGAGAACATAACTTTTCAAATCAATGGTTACTTCCACCGAACAAATTAATTTTAACGAACAAAACGATCGCGCCCTAGAAGTGTTGAAGCGATCCCTCGAGCGATCGCGGGAAAGATTTACACTGTTAATCGTGCGCTGTAATTATGTCAGTTTGCGGGATGCGCTGTTGCAACAGTTACGGGATGAGTTGCGGGTTGAATTCGATAATTTTGTTCTGCCGAAGGAAACGGAGAAGTTACACGAAACGATTTTACGTCGCTATGCTTATCAAAAACCGCAAGCGTTGATGGTGTGCGGGATGGAAGCGGTGGCAGATTTGGAAGCGTTGGTGAGTTCCACCAAACCCGATCGCGATCGCTTTAGGGAGGATTGTCCTTATCCGATGGTGTTATGGGTGACGGATGGGGTACAGCGTCAACTGGTGAGGTTGGGGGCGGATTTTTACAGTTGGGCGACGTTTCCGCCGGAATTTGGCATCGATCGCGAGGATTTGTTGGTGTTGTTAAGGGAGAAGGCGCGAGAAACTTTTGCGAGTTATGGGATGGATGGGTTGGCGCGGCACGAGTTAGCGGCGATCGAGAAGGATTTGGGAGAGTTTGGGGAATCCTTAGATCCGGAGTTGCAGGGGTGTTTGGCATTTATTCGCGGGTCGTTGTTGCGGGGGGATTTGGAAGGGTCGATCGCCTCGTTGCGATGGAGTTTGGCAGTTTGGGAGGAGTTAGGAAATTGGGAACGACAGGGGGCGGTTTGTGCGGTGCTGACGGATCGGTACAAGAAGAAAGCGCGGCGCGATCGCAAAAATCAGCTTGTTTATTGGCAGGAGATGCGGGAGTTATGGGAGATTGTCTTGGCGCGGTTTGAGGCGGTGCAACGAGAGGATTTGCTGGCGCGGTATTTGGGAGAGTTGGGGGATTTATTGCGGCGTTTGGGAGAGTGGCGATCGCTGGAAAATCGGGCAAATTCGGCTTTGGCGTTACATCGGAAGCGGGAGGAAAAGCGAGAGGAGGCGCGAGATTTGGGCTTTTTGGCAGAGGTGGCTTTAGGTGAGTCTCGTTGGCAGGCAGCGCGGGGATTTGCGGAAGATGCGATCGCCTTGGCAAGCAGTGCTTTTCAGCAGGAAGGATGGCTGTATTTCTTGCTGGGACGGGCGCAGAAGGAATTAGGAGAAGTGGAGAGCGCGATCGCGAGTTGGCATCGGGCGCGGGAACTGTGTGAGGTTTCCGTTGAACCTTCTTTATCAATTGCGATTTTGGAGGTACTGCGATCGCTTTATTTCCAGCAAGGGGATTATTTGACGGCATTCCGCCTGAAGTTGGAACAGCGTCAAATGGAGAGCGAATACGGGTTTCGGGCGTTTATTGGGGCGGGACGGTTGCAACCGCCAAAGGAGGCGATCCAGTGGATGACGGACAGTAACGGGGATGCAGAGGAGATTTTAGAGGAGATTTTAGCAGCATCGGGACGAAAGCCGAACTTAAAGAATTTATTAGACCGCATGGAGTCCAATTATGCCAAGTTAACGGTCATTTACGGACAGTCGGGGGTAGGGAAAAGTTCGCTGGTAGAAGCGGGTTTGGTGCCTGCGTTGGGGTTGGTGTATCCAGAAGGGCGAGAAATTGTTCCCGTGTTAGTGCAGGTGTACGGAAATTGGGTGGCAGAGTGCGGGAAGCAGTTAACGTCACTGTTGCGGAAAAAGGGGTTTAAAGGACAGTTGGAGAGTTGCGAGGCAATTTTACAGCAGTTGCATTTAATGGATCGGTTTGGGTTTGCGACGGTGTTGATTTTCGATCAGTTTGAGGAGTTTTTCTTTGCGTGCAAGGATCGCCAAAGCAGACAGGAGTTTTATCAGTTCGTACAGTCAGCGTTACAGATTACTTATGTTAAGGTGATTGTTTCCTTACGAGAAGATTATTTGCATTATTTGCTAGAGTGCTGTCGGACGATGGGATTGGGAATTATTAACAATGATATTTTAAACAAGGATAATTTGGTTTATGTGGGCAATTTTTTACGGGAAGATACGCGGGAGATTATTGGCAGTTTGACAGCGCGATCTCAAGTGAGGTTATCGTCAGATTTAATCGATGCAATGGTGACAGATTTAGCGGCGGAATGGGATGAGGTGCGCCCGATCGAGTTACAGTTGGTGGGGATGCAGTTACAGGAGATGGGGATATCTTCGGTTGAGGAGTATCGGGAAATTGGCGATCGTATTAAGGAACGGTTAGTAGAGCAGTTTTTGGCTAACGCGGTGGCAGATTGCGGGGAGGGAAATGAACAGATTACTAAATATATTTTATATCTTTTGACAGATGAAAATAATACACGTCCTCTGAAAACACGAGATGATTTAGAGTTGGAGGTGAAGACAGAAAATTTAGATTTGATTCTAGAGATTTTGGTGCAATCTGGTTTGGTTTTACGGATTCCTCTCGTACCCGAGGATTGCTATCAGTTAGTACACGACTATTTGGTTTTATATGTTCGCAAGCAACAATCACAGCGATTAATTCAAGAGTTAGAAAAAGCACGAGAAGAACGCAGGTTAACTCAGGAAAAGTTAAACAAAGTGTTACGAGAACAGCTTGAGGAAACACGGCGATCGCTCCTCTGGAAAGTTGGATTGGGAACAATTGCAGGCTCCCTAATCATGATCATGCCATTTATTGGCGTTGTTCTAAATAATTATTCCCTCAATTCAATTACTCTAAACGCATCACGATTGTTGAGTTCTAAAGATGATCTTAAAGCCTTAGTTCAAAATATTAGGGCTGGTCGAAAATTGCAAAAATTTTCTTTTGGCACTGGAACAGAGATTCGTTTCGAAACATTAGCATCTTTACAAGATGTTATTTATACGATTCGAGAAAAAAATACTTTGGAAGGACATAAATCTGGAGTAGTTCATGTCAAAATAAGTCCTGATGGGAAACAAATTGCTTCAGTTGATGAGAAAGGCATTATAAAAATTTGGAATCCACAAGGAAAAGAAGAAAAATCCTTTCCAACTCATCAATCAGCCATTACAACAATCACTTTTAGTCCTGATAGCCAGAAATTACTTTCTGGTAGTGAAGATAAAACCATTAAAGTTTGGAACTTAGCAGATAAAAAAATTGAAGAAGTGAGACATTTAGAAGGACACAACAATTCTATTTCTCATGTAATACTTATTCCTAGTAACAACAAAATAGTCTCTGGAAGTCTAGATAATACATTAAGAATCTGGGATTTAAAAAATCCGGATCATAAGATACTAGAAGGTCACGAAGATATTATCGTAAATATCGATTTCAATGGTAAAGAAATAATGTCTTTAAGTCAAGATGGTATTTTGAAGACTTGGGATATAAATGGTCTAAATAATGAGAAATTAGATTTGTCAAAACTTGTTAGTAATCATGATATATTGAGTGATAGTGTAGATTACAAAAATACTTATCTCGAAACAAAAGGAAAGAAGTTCAATCTTTATACAAGCCATGGTAGTTTTATAAATGTATATGATAATTTTCTATACTTAGTTAAATGAATTGATAAACCACCATACAGTGTTGATGACATTGTTTTCTCTAATCAAAAATTGAAACAGAAATATTTTACATTGAATAATTTTATTGATTCATTAAAAATTGTGAGAG
>JBCCVR010000040.1:0-39831 GCA_039194995.1 Cyanobacteria bacterium P01_E01_bin.42
ACTAATCTGTTCTTGATGATAAAGCTCATAATTAAGAATACGAGCACGATGTCTTTTCAAATAATTATTAAAATTCATAACTTCTAACATCTGAGAATAGATTTCTATAGAAGTCACAATATTTGTCAATCACAGATAGGGTGGGTTTTGCTTTTCTTGGCGCAATCATTTGAAAGCGCATCACGTAAGCCGGATCGACACTATCAGAATTCGCTTTGCGCGATCACTCGCCTTCGATTTTCGTATCAATTTCAAAAATGCCTGTCGGGATCTGGTCTGTTGCGATGGGGATTTCGTAAACGCGAAGCCGTCCTTCCCGGGCGATTAAACGTTGCGAAGACAGATCGACTTCGATCCAGCGATCGCGACTAACTCAGCAAGATAAAGCGAGCGAGCGCTAATGTATCTAAGATTTCCTCCGTTCGATCTGTTCGAGGGGGTCATCTGTCCCTTGTAGGCTGCTCTCGAAGACATACTCAATCCCGCGATCGCAATAGTGTCCGAGGACGGCTAGAGCCAGTTCGTCTTTAGATGGAAAATAGCGATAAAGGGTCGCTTTATTCACACCCGCCGTTTGGCTAATGGTGTCGGTATTTACGCCCTGATAGCTATTTTGCCAGAATAACTCGGCGGCTGTATTGAGGATGCGTTGCTTGGTTTTTTCGCCTTTCGTTTTCATATCCTTAATATAACCAACTGGTTCGTTTCTTATCAAGCAATCGGAAAAAATTGGTTGAGAATGGCGATCTCCCTCGAATTTAACGGCGCGCCATTTCTCGAGGCAGAGTTTTCTTGCCCGAGCCGTTGCCATTGTGCAGACTGGGAATGTCTTCCTCTTCTAACGCCAAGCGCTCGGTAACTTCTCCGGGCAGTCCGATCGCTTCGTCGAGGACTTCTCCTTCGGGTACATCCATTTCCACATCGTTAATGACAGCGCCTAAAATCGGCATTTCGGCTTCTACCATCTGTTCGAGGGTGCTGCCCACTAATTTCCCTTCGCTAAAGCCCGGTCGCGTAACGATGACCATGCCATCCGTCAAGGGTTGTAGTAAGAGAGCATCGTTGCAGGTGGTGAGAGAAGCCGTATCCAAAACCACCAAATCGAAGCGCTGACGGGCATCTTCGAGGAGGCGGCGCAACTCGCTCGACTCCACGATCGCGGCGGCTTTGCGCTGGGGGCCTGCACTGGGAACGAGATAGAGATTTTCGACCCTCGGCACGAGATTGACGCACTCATTGTGAGACCCATAGTAGGCGAGAGGTTCGACTTGGGCATCGGGATCCCCTTGCAAATCCACCGAAGGGGAATTCGAGGGCGATCGCACGTCAGCTTCAACCAGTAGCGTGCGCTTGCCCGCATAAGCGGCGGCGATCGCTAAATTATAAGCCGTCGTACTTTTTCCTTCCACTCGTCCCACGCTTGTCACCAAAATAGTTTTGGTATTTTTCGGGGCAAAACGACGGATATTGCTGCGGAAGCGTTCGCAAGCATCTAAATGCTGGATATTTTCCTCCAACAATAAAGCCAACATGTCTTCATCTTCCGGCTCGATTAGAGTAGGAAGTTCTCCTAAGACGCGGATTTCCCGTTCGTTTAAGAGCGATCGCAATTCTTGGGCGGTGTACAAAATCGGATCGAAGAAGGACAAGACTAAAATAATCCCCATTCCCACGATGCCCCCGCCGACAATTCCCCCAGCGAAGAGGATAACGGGATTGAGTCCTCCGGCTGGCTCCTCTTTGGGTTCTCGAGCGGTCGCGGGTTGAGCAATGGCAATACTGGCCACAGTTTCTACCTCTGCGGATCTCGCATCCACCAACCGTGCCTCGATACTGTCGTGAAACTGTTTGCGCAATTGTAATTGCTGTTGTAAATTTTCTTGTTCGAGTTGCTTGGTGGGATAGCGTTCGTAAGTTTGACGCAATTCTCGCTCGGTATCTCGCACCGCAGAAAGCTGGCCTTCTAACGTTTCTCGTTGTGCCTGCAACTGTACCATTTGCGTTGCCAGTTGTTGGCGAATGGCATCCAAACTGCTGGCTTTGCGAATTTCTACCGGAGCGACTTCAAAAACATTATCATCACCGATGACCTCATAGGTTCGCTCGATAAATTGGCGATCGTAGGTGTCTTTTTGCTTGAGCAGTTCTGCCAGAACGGGATGTTCCGGACGATAATCTCGAGAGCGCAGTTCGATTTCGGTTTCGATTTGCAACAGTTGGGCGCGCAGGCTGGCAATAATCGGATCGCTGCTGAGGGCGAGAGATACGGAGGCTTCGGGAGGAGTTAATCCTAATTGGTCTTGCAGGCTTTGAATTTGGGCGATAACCCCTTCTAATTGAATCTTTAACTCTCTTTGCTGTTGTTCGCTGAGACTGATGCCCGAAAAAAGGGTACCATCTTGAGCGGCAATTAAATTGCCCCCTTCTCGGCGCATAAAATCATAAAATTCTCGTTCTGCTTCCTTTAACTCTTGCCGCGCTTCTAATTCTCGTTTGTTCAGCGCCTCGATTTGCGATCGCAACATCGCCGTATTGAAAAGGCGACTTTGTTCGACCATTTCCCCCATCAAGGTATCTAGGGCTAATTCCGCTTTCTCTTTGTCGTTTTCCTTGTATTCCACGCGAATCACTTGCGGGGCTCCTTCTTCAGGAAATTTAATTTTGCTTTGTCTGATGATCTGACGGGGATTTCTGATATTCAACTCCTGCGCGACGGTAATGATAACGCGATCGGCCAGTAATATCTCTTGACTGACAGAAGCTCGCCCCCGCTCGTACAAACTTTGCCCCGTGCTGGTTGCTGTCGGGGGTTGCGGTGCGTAGTTCAACAGGCCGATCGCTCGATATTCTTTCGGTGGCGGCTCCGGTGCGGGAAGTACAGCCACAACTCCGGCGACAACAACGACAACAACTCCGGCAATGATACCGATCGTTTTATTTTTGGCCAAACTAATTTGAAACCGCTTAACAAGGGGAGAACTCATAGTCAAAAAGGGCTGGGGCGATTGCTTCCCCTACTATAACAACCGTCTCGCTGGTGTTTTGCGATCGTGAAACTGAAAATTAATAATTGTTGCCAAATTCAAACATCTTTGCTATGCTAGGAAATTGTGACACCTTTTGGAGAGGTGGCCGAGTGGTTGAAGGCGCAGCACTGGAAATGCTGTTAGGCGGCAACGTCTACGAGGGTTCGAATCCCTCCCTCTCCGTTTTTTCAGTTATCAGTTACCAGTGGTAGAAAAAATGTTGGTGGAAAAACTAACGTTAATTTCTTGCATTGATTTCTTGACAGATTTGCTGATTTGTGTACTAAGATTTTTTCTGCCCGTTTGTTTTTGTGTTATATTTGTAGTATTGTTGAATTTGAAGATTGAGGAGATGGAATTGAGATGAAGTTTGAGGCGATCGCGTTCTGCGCATACTAGAATTGGCGTGATTTGAAAAAAGCAACGCTACATGTAGGGTGTAGAAAAATCTAGGAAATTCGATCGCAATTTTTGCAGTTAAGGACTTAGCATAGAGGGGTGATTGAACTGTACTCTCCCTTGGATTCTTTGAAGTCGGGCTGCTGGTTTAAATTAATCTGCGGAGCCAGTTTTCAGCATCTCCCAGCGATCCGCTCTCTCGCCCTAGCTCATACCTTGGCGGGAAGTGATTGTATCGATGTTGCAGCAGATCCCGCAGCAATTGGAGCGGCCAAAGAAGCCATCGCGATCGCCCGAGCAATTGCGATTGCCACTCCCTCGTCATCTCCTTACCGTCAACCGCGATCGGAACCTTGGTTGATGGTAAGCCTGAATGACGGCGAAGATCCTCACTTCCGCAAAGCAGAATTTGACGCAACTCAATGCCCCTCCAACTGTCCCGCACCCTGCGAGAGAGTTTGTCCCACCGATGCGATCGCCTTCACGGAAATTGCATCGGGAGTCATTGACGCGCGCTGTTATGGTTGCGGTCGCTGTTTACACGTCTGTCCGGAAAATTTGATTTTTGCCCGTTCTCGCGTTTCCACTCCCGAAATTGTCGTGCCATTGGTCTTACAAGCGGGAATCGACGCGATCGAAATTCATACCCGATCGGGCAATTTCGAGGCTTTCCGACGATTGTGGCAGGCGATCTCTGGGAATTGCGATCGCTTGAAGCTACTCTCGATTAGCTGTTCGGATAGCCCGGATTTGCTAGATTATCTCGAGTCCTTGTACCGCCTGATTTCGCCCTTACCCTGTCCCTTAATTTGGCAAACCGACGGTCGCCCTATGAGCGGCGATCTGGGGAAAAGTACCACCCACGCAACGGTTAAACTCGCTCGCAAAGTGCTTAACTCAGGCATTCCGGGCTACGTTCAACTAGCCGGGGGAACCAATCAACAAACAGTATCCGTACTCAAAGAAAACGGATTGCTAGGACGAGTTGCTGGCGTAGCCTATGGAAGTTACGCGCGCAAACGTCTCGCCCCTCTGCTCGATCGCTTAGAAGCGCGAAGTTTTGCCGATGGCAGCAAACCCAAACTCGAACGCTATCCCGATCTGCTCTGGCAAACCGTCGCCCTCGCTCGCGAACCGATCTCGCAAATCAAACCCTCTTTTTCAATGAGCAATGACCCATGAACAATGATCAAAGGTCGTTACTTTTTGTTCGAGGAACAAACAATCGTGATGTTTGTGTCTTAAAGCAGGGGTTTGGATTCGGGAATAATTTCTGTTTATTCCCTTCCTGTGTCAATTTTTTCAATTGATTATGACAAATTTCAATAGCAAAACATCCTACGGGAACGCAAGCGAACGCACTTTAACAAAAAACAGTTTATTGTCTTCTCCCAACTCCGTTACGTCCAAGCCAAACCAACCCGAGAGAACTCCCAAAACCCGAATGGAGATTGCAGACGATCTCGATCGCCTTTTGGACATTCTCCCTCCTGCCATTCGCACGGCCTTAGATAACCACGAGCACAAAGATAAGGCGATCGAAGTGGTGTTGGATTTGGGGCGCTTGCCGGAAATCCGCTTTCCTAATGATGCGGAATATCTGAGCGAAACGCCTATTACCAAAGAGGATTTACAGTATAGCATCGAACGGGTCGGACATTTTAGCGGCGACAACCGAGCCGGAATCGAACGCACCCTGCACCGTATCAGCGCCATTCGCAACCGTCAGGGCACGATTATCGGTTTAACCTGTCGCGTGGGGCGGGCGGTATTTGGCACTATCGGCCTGATCCGGGATCTGGTGGAAACGGGACAGTCGATCTTGTTGTTAGGTCGTCCGGGAGTCGGCAAAACGACAGCATTGCGGGAAATTACCCGCGTGCTGGCGGACGAACTGAAAAAACGGGTGGTGATTATCGATACCTCCAACGAAATTGCTGGAGATGGCGACATTCCTCACCCCGCGATCGGTCGCGCCCGTCGGATGCAGGTGGCTAAACCAGAATTACAGCATCAGGTGATGATCGAGGCAGTGGAAAACCACACCCCGGAAGTGATTGTCATTGACGAAATCGGCACGGAATTAGAGGCTTTAGCGGCGCGAACCATTGCCGAGCGAGGGGTGCAACTGGTGGGAACCGCCCACGGCAATCAAATCGAAAATTTGATCAAGAATCCCACCTTAGCCGATCTGATTGGTGGCATTCAAGCCGTGACCTTGGGGGATGACGAAGCACGGCGCAGGGGGTCGCAAAAGACCGTATTAGAGCGCAAAGCGCCTCCTACCTTTGAAATTGCCGTTGAGATGCAAGAGCGCTATCGTTGGACTGTCCATCCCGATGTTGCCGATACCGTCGATCGCCTGTTACGGGGACGAGAGCCGATGCCAGAAGAGCGCTCTTTTGATGAAAGCGGGGAAGTGAACATCGTACAAAATTCTGCTCCCCAGCCTTTCTATGTGGTGAAGTCATCGAAAGATAGCATTCCGCCTTTAGAACGAGGGAAAACCAAGGGAGATGGAGGCTGGCGAACTTCCGGGCGCATGCGTCCTTTACCGAGCATTGCCCCCCAAGAACAGCCATCGGATTTCGAGCAGATGCTAGCCCGCTCTTGGTCGATGAGTCGCGAGGAAGAGACCGTTTCCAGCCCCAATGGGGAGGAATTGCCCTTGTACGTCTACCCTTACGGCATTGGGCGATCGCAATTGGAGCAGGCGATCGAGGTATTGAAACTCCCCGTGATGCTCACAAAAGATATGAATAGCGCCGATGCCGTTTTGGCCTTGCGATCGCAGATCAAAAACCATTCCAAACTGCGACAAATTACCAAAGCGCGGCAAATTCCCATCCATCCCGTAAAATCCAACACCATTCCCCAAATTAGCAAGGCATTGCGTCGGGCGTTGGGTTTGGAAGATCCGGGCAGTTCCGAAGCGGTGGATCTGCGCTTATTTAGCTCGAATGGTAGCGATGACGAACTCGAAGCCTTAGAAGAGGCACGGTTGGCGGTGGAAAATATCGTCATTCCCAAAGGGCAACCCGTGGAACTCTTGCCGCGATCGCCAAAAGTTCGCAAAATGCAGCACGAATTAGTCGAGCACTATCGCCTCCAGTCCGATAGTTTTGGGGAAGAACCCAATCGCAGATTGCGGATTTATCCCGCATAATCCTTGGGTAGGGGCGTTAAATTTAACGCCCCTACATTTTTAAGAAGATGATACGACAAATCTTTTTACAAGAGTATGGCAATGGGAAACTCAATCCAGAAGGAGAAAGTTTATATCGCGAATTGAAACAACGAAATTATCCCATTAAATTATTTACGCCCAAACAGTTATATCGATCGCGGTTAAAGTTAGATTGTGAGTCCCTTGTTGCCGGAGAAATCCCGATCGTTCTCAGCGCTTTAAAACAACTGAAAATCCCTTTTGTGAAAATTAGCGATTATCCCAACGCATTGGAGAAATTTTTCCATCGCAGGATTTGGCTCAGTTCCCTCAGAAAACTAGAAGCGAGGCTATATGCGGGAAAAAGTCAGCCTATTTTTGCCAAACCCGCGAACCGGAGCAAGCGATTTACAGGCAGAATTTTTGATTCCTTCCACGATCTATGGGCTGTTAGCGGGGTATCTCGTCAGGAGAAAATCTGGTGTTCTGAGGTCGTGAATTGGCTGAGCGAGTATCGCATTTATATGATTAAAAATCAAAATTCTGATTCGCAAATTGTGGGAATTTATCCGTATAACGAACAACAATCTGAAACAAGTCTAAAAATCGATCTCTCTACCGTTCGCGAAGCCGTTCGCCGTTTGGATAAGGCAGGCGAATCTGTTGCCGGATATGCCTTAGATTTTGGGATTCTAGAAACTGGGGAAACTGCTTTAATTGAAATGAACGACGGTTTTTCTTTGGGAAATTATGGATTGAGCGATCGCTTTTACACCGACCTGATTTTAGCAAGATGGGAGGAATTAATCGGTTAATTGCCTACAATCTGGCGATCGCTATGAAAATGGGTTTAGTAAAGATATTCTAGGAATACGTTGAAAATCATTGATATTGGTGTTTTGAGAATCATCGCTGTAATCTTGTAGGCTTGACTTTCTGGTAATCGAGCGTTCGCTTCTTATTTTATCTCAATCTGTTGGTTAACGTGCGATCGCTTCTCTGATTT
Source organism: Cyanobacteria bacterium P01_E01_bin.42 (assembly GCA_039194995.1). GTDB lineage: Bacteria > Cyanobacteriota > Cyanobacteriia > Cyanobacteriales > Spirulinaceae > CCY15215. Next base: position 7,598 of record JBCCVR010000040.1, read on the forward strand.
TGGAAACGCGATCGCACTCTAAAAATAATGTAGTACGATAAGTTAGGCGATTTAACTGTCGAGAATCGCTTTGTTTGTCATATAACTTCACATTCTATGCCAAAAGATTCTGCAAGACTCAAATTCTCGCGTTATGGGATGCTAACTCTAATGACCATGATTGTATTTGGAGGAACGATTTTGGGTATTGTCGGAATGACCATTCATAGCCCTTTTCAAGGCAAAGTCGAGGTCGAATTTGGCTTAACTGGAATGAAAATGACGATAGATCGTCAATGATTGTAACGTGGGGCACTTGCCCCGCTTTTTTTTATTCACTGTTTTCTGACTGGCTATTTTCTAAAACTAAAATTTCCCGTGCCGAAATCCCTTCTCCTTGATAGCCAAAATACCATAAACTTGCCGCCGCTTCTGCATTGGTGACAGATTTTTTAGGTTGTAATAAAGTCGTATAACCAAAAGCACGCAAAATATTCGCATTTTCCCCATTCTCAAAATCGGAAAATAAGGCTTTTAACACCTTGGGATCGATTTTTTCCGTATCTTGAAACCCCCATGTTTTCTGAACTGCCTCAATAGAAGCTGTCGGTAAACCTTTGCGAATATCGAGGGGAACCTTCCACAGAATCAGCGTTTCTCGCGTTAAAGGCGCATCTGGCTGAAATAATAAAGCCTCCGTATCTTGATTCAAGCGAGACGGAATAATTCCCGCTTCTGCTAACCCTTGAATGATGGCAAAATCCCGATCGCCTTCCTTCACATCCCCAAAAGCAGGTTGAGAGGCACTAGCAACCGGGCGAATTTGTTTGGTGGGGCGATCGCGATACAATTGATTGTGTGCCTCAAACAACCAGCGAGAATATTCTCGCCGCGTAATCGCGCGATCGGGATCGAAGTTTTCCGGTAAGATTCCTAATGCTGCCAAGTCTTCAATATAGCCGCGAACTTGAGGAGAAACTCGCTCTAAATTCGCAGAAATTTCTACTTTTTCTCTTTCTGGAACGATCGCGGGTTTTGTCCCTGTGGTTTCTGCTTCTGCAGTCGTTTCGGTAATCTCCGATCCGGGTGATTCTACTTCGTATTCAATCAAAAAAATTGTTCCCGAACTGTCCTCCGATTCTGGTAGAATAGAGAGCTTAATCTGTAAGTCTTCGAGAGATGCGATCGCCAAATCATTGTTTGATTCAGCCGTATCGATCGCCCAATTTCGATTTTCTAATTCTTGCCGATAAAATTCTGAAACTGTCTCGCGATCGGCTTCTGTTTGCCAGCGAGTTTCTCCCTTAATTTCTCCGACGCGATATTGCGATTCTACTAACTTGGCTTGTTGATAAATGGGAATAGTTTCGGGAAAATTAGGCGGGAGTCGATTATCTTTAATTTCTTGGGGGATGGATCGAGTGGCGGGAGAAGGGCTGGGAGACGGTTCTAACGCAGCAGAATTGTCTTGTAGCTGGGGATCTGGGGCAAACCAACTCTGAGAGACAGTATTGCCGCTACAAGCCGTTAAACCGCCGCTAACGCTCAATATTAAGCTGAAAACTATCAGGAGATATCTCCGCTTTCGTGAGGTTGCGATCCCCCTAAATCCCCCTTGAAAAGGGGGACTTTCGGATTCTCCCTCTTTTTTTAAGGAAGAAAGTCCGAATTCTACTTCCTTTTCTAAGGGGGGCTGGGTTTGAAATTCTCCCCTCTTTAATCCCCCTCCCGTCCCCCTTAAAAAGGGGGACGGGAGGGGGATGCTCCGCTTTTTAACAATGGGGGGCTGGGGGGGATCGTATTTGCCGTCCAAGATAAAAAAATCGTTAGTGCAACACTTTATATGATAAATAAAATAAGAGCCAATTGCCGAGTATTTTAATTCTATGCACTTTTCCTTATTAAAACGTCGCAATATTCTTTTATTTCTTTGCGTTCTTTGTTTGAGCATCTTTGCCAATCCCTTTATTTATTTAGTTCGGGCGCAAGATACGCCAATTTTTAGTTTCCGCGATCGCTTTCATCCTATCACTGCCGAGAATGGGATGGTAGCCACCCAAGAAACGATCGCTACCAAAACAGGATTAGAAGTCTTAAAAGAAGGAGGAAACGCGATCGATGCTGCGGTAACAATTGGCTTTACCCTCGCCGTAACTTTGCCCATTGCGGGGAATATTGGTGGGGGTGGCTTCATGGTAGTTCATCTCGCAGACTCCCAACAAACTGTTGCGATCGACTATCGAGAAAAAGCACCGAAAGCCGCAACTCGCGATATGTTTCTCGATGAAGATGGCAACGTAGATCCGCAAAAATCCCGCTTTAGCCATCTTTCTGTTGGCGTTCCCGGAACGGTTGCCGGATTGATTTTAGCTTTGGAAAAATACGGGACGATTTCCCTAGAGCGCGCTCTACAACCCGCGATTGAATTGGCAGAAAATGGCTTTATCATTACGCCATCTTTAGCCAACTTTTTAGAGTCTGCTAAAGAACGCCTGACTCGCTATCCTGCTAGTGCAACTATATTTTATCATGAAGATGGTACGCCCTATCAAGTCGGCGAACGATTAATCCAAAAAGATTTGGCAAATAGTTTAAAATTAATTGCGCGAGAAGGAAAGGATGCTTTTTATCAGGGTGAAATTGCGAATGCGATCGCCACAGATATGGCAAATAATAATGGTTTAATTACGCGAGAAGATTTAGCCGCTTATCAACCCGTTATTCGCAAACCCGTCAAAGGAACGTATCGCGGTTATGACATTTATTCTATGCCTCCTCCTAGTTCTGGTGGCGTACATTTAATTCAAATTCTAAATTTACTCGAACCCTATCCCCTCCGAGAATTAGGGCAGAATAGCGCCCAAACCATTTATTTAATGGCAGAAAGTATGAAACTTGCTTACGCCGATCGCTCTAAATATCTCGGCGATCCGGATTTTGTTAACGTTCCTGTTTTGAGTTTAATTTCCAAACAGTACGCCGATCGATTGCGATCGCGAATGAGTTCCAGTCGTGCCACCCCCAGTACGGAAATTGCCCCCGGAAATCCTTTCTTTTTGTTCCCAGAAAGTAACGAAACCACCCATTATTCTGTCATGGATCGGGATGGGAATGCGGTTGCTAATACTTACACGTTAAATTTTAGTTTTGGGACGGGAATTACTGTACCGGGGACGGGAATGTTATTAAATAACGAAATGGATGATTTTTCTGCTAAACTGGGAGTTCCGAATGCGTTTGGTTTGATTGGTGGCGAACTGAATGCGATCGCACCAGAAAAACGCATGCTGAGTTCGATGACTCCCACCATTGTGATGAAGGATGGAGATGTTTTTTTAGTTACAGGAAGCCCCGGAGGTAGTCGTATTATTACCACAACTTTACAAATTATTCTCAATGCGATCGATCATCAAATGAATATTGCAGAGGCGACTAACGCACCGAGAATTCATCATCAATGGTTGCCCGATGAATTAAGAGTGGAAGAAGGATTGAGTCCCGATACCTTAGCATTATTGCAACAGAAAGGCTATCAAATCGCCACTAAGAATGCAATGGGCAGTACCCAAAGTATTATGAAGATTGGCGATCGCTTAGCAGGTGCGTCCGATCCTCGGCGAGCAGGTGCGCTAACATTAGGATATTAGTCGCGATCGCACTAAAAATCATCAATGCTGTTAACTCGAGAACCTTGGCAGGAAACCTATAGCGAAATTATTGACGTTCGTTCCGAAGGAGAATACGAAGAAGATCGCCTTCCGGGGGCGATTAATCTCCCTGTTTTAAATGATGAAGAACGGGCGAGAGTGGGGACGATTTACAAGCAAAATTCTCCGTTTTCAGCTAAGAAAATTGGCGCATCTTTGGTCTCTCAAAATATCTCCCATCATTTGCATTCTCATTTTGCCGAAAAAGCAGAGAATTATTATCCTTTAATTTACTGTTGGCGAGGAGGACAGCGATCGCGCAGTTTAGCCCTAGTTTTGGAGCAAATTGGCTGGAAAGTCACGCTTCTTGAAGGCGGGTATCAAACTTATCGCAGTCACGTTCGCGATCGCCTGAAAACCTTGCCGCAACAGTTTAAATATAAAATTGTATCTGGCTTGACGGGGACGGGAAAAACGCTAATTTTAGAGCAAATGAAGCAACAAGGAATGCAGGTTTTAGACTTAGAACAATTAGCCAAACATCGCGGATCGTTACTGGGTCAAGAATGGCAAAATAAACTCGAAGCGCAACCCTCACAAAAATACTTTGAGAGTTTATTGGTTCGACAATTACAGCAATGCGATCGCGAGAAAACTGTTTGGTTAGAATCGGAAAGTCATAAAATCGGTAAAATTTATCTTCCCCCAATACTATGGGAACAAATGAAACAATCTCCGTGCTTTGAAATTCGCGTACCTCTCGAAGAACGAGTCACGAGTTTATTGCAGCAATATTCCTATTTTACAGAGTATCCCGACATTCTCAAAGCCAAATTACAACCCCTTAAATCTCGTTGTGGCAACGAGAAACTGCAACAATGGTTTGATTGGTGCGATCGCAAACAATGGCGCATTTTAGTCAAAGATTTACTCGTAAACTATTACGATCCGGCTTATCATCATTCCCAAAATCGTTTATTTCAATCTCCAGAACGAGCGATCGATCTGGATAATTTAGATGAATTAACGATTGAGAAGGTAATTCAAAGAATTACCCAAATTCCAACCCATCCCCAAGAAGGAGAGAAGCCCACCCCCTAACCCCCTCCCAAGAGGGGGGAAGCAAGAGGGGGAGCCGGAATGCAACCAACAACCAATAACCAATAACTAATTCGATAAAAGCGGCTTTAAATCTAAATTTTCTGCGATTAAATCTGCGATTTCATCTAAGATTACTTCGCGTTGTTCTCGATAGTTTGGAATACCCGTGGGTAAGGAAATTAAACCCCGTCTCTGTCGCAAATGATTGAGCCACGATCGCCGCCAAGCTCCATTTTCAAATAATCCGTGTAGATAACACCCCCAAATCGAGAAGGAAGGATCCACCAAACCCAACCCTGTATCGCTAAAGAGGTAATGACATTCAGGCGGATCCGCGGAGGGATTCATCAGGCGGGTGCGTCCCTGGTGAATTTCGTAACCATCGACGGGTAAAGATTGCGGGTGATTGGAAGTACAAACCCTTTGGCGTACCACCTTACGGCGTTCGAGGGTGGTTTTGATGGGGAGTAGTTTCAAGCCCGCAGTTTGGCGATCGCTGCCCTCTAAGCGTTCGGGATCGCTCACGCTTTGCCCCAGCATTTGGAAACCGCCGCAAATACCGAAAATAATCCCTCCCGCCGCCGCATAATCGCAGAGTTTTGTTGCCATCCCGCTTTCATGTAAGGCCTGGAGATCGCCCGTCGTGGTCTTCGAGCCCGGAAGAATCACGGCATCGGGATAGCCTAAATTTCCCTCGAGTGCCACGTATTTCACGTCCACGGTGGGTTCCGCTTCGAGGGGGTCAAAATCGGTAAAATTGGCAATGCGAGGCAGGCGAATGACAGCAATGGTCAGTTCGCGATTGGGTTTTCGCGATCGCCGCTCCAACAAAGAGAGGGAATCTTCCGCCGGAAAAAGATTATCCACCCAAGGAATGACCCCTAGAACAGGGATACCCGTGCGTTCTTCCAACCAATCGATCCCCGATTGCAGGAGAGATTGTTGCCCGCGAAACTTATTGATCGCCACCCCTTTAATCAGCGATCGCTCATCGGGCTCCAAGAGTTCGAGAGTGCCGACGACGTGAGCGAATGCCCCGCCGCGATCGATATCCACCACCAATACAGTAGGGGCGTTTAAATACTTCGCCACCCGCATATTGGTTAAATCTCGGTGTTTGAGATTGATTTCTGCCGGACTTCCCGCCCCTTCGCAGACCACAAAATCAAATTCCCCCGCCAAATGTTGCAGGGATTCTTGAATGGCTTGCCAACCGCGATCGAAATATTGCTCGTAATAGTCCTGTGCTTTGGTCGTTCCTGCCACTTCCCCCCTCACGATCACTTGAGAGGTCATATTTCCTTGGGGTTTGAGCAAAATGGGGTTCATCTCCACCCAAGGGCTAATTCCTGCCGCCCATGCTTGCACGGCTTGGGCATAACCGATTTCTCCACCGGTTGAAGTGACATAAGCGTTTAACGCCATATTTTGACCCTTAAACGGTGTAACCCGCCAACCTTTGCGGGAAATAATGCGACAGAGTGCCGTCGCCAGCATGGATTTTCCTGCGTGGGAAGTCGTCCCCACGACCATTATTGCTTTCACTCAGCTATTCAGCGTTCGATAATCATTTAGGCTACTTCAAATCGTTGCTAAATTCAAAGCGTAAATTTCTTTTTTAGCAAAAATCAATTTAAGGATTCGATTGATAATAAACCATATCTACTCCTACTGTAATGCTTTCGCATTGTCAAGTCGCAATATTGCCGATCGTTGATTCGTTCCAAGCACATCAAGAACGCAGGGCATAAACACTATAGTTTTTTAATACAGAAGGTAGTAAAGGATTCTTCGAAATTGTTATTTGAAAACCCCGATCTTTCAAAATAGAACAAAACTGCGTTAATCTACGATCCGTACTGTGAACTTCAGCAACAATTTGCTTGACTTTAAACCAATCATCTGATTCAATACCCCGCACAATATCGACTTCGCCTCCCTCCACATCAATTTTAAGTAAGTCGATTGAATCGATCGATAAATCTGCAATCATCCGAGATAGCGTTCTAACTTCACTAATAACTTGTATACTTTGGAATAAATAGTCTATTTGTTCACATCCAAAAATATCGATCGCGATATCTCTTTGTGCTATTTTTTCCTCGGGTCTTTCGGTAGAATTCCCTGGCATATGTGGATAAAATGTAAAAACCCGATCTAGCGTATTTTCCGCACCCAACCCATAATTAAATAGCGAGATATTACCGATCTGATGAAGATTTATATTTTCACGCAAGACAGAAAATGTATCTGGAATGGGTTCAAATGCAAAAATCTTGATATTATCTTGAATTTCACTCATAAATAGTGAGAAAAGACCGATATTCGCCCCAACATCAAAAATGCAATCCCCCGGACGAATGACGATTCCATTTTGGAGATATTCTCGATTGATGAAAATTTCCGTAAAGATAAACTCTGTTTCTTTTTTGCTCAAAGAATAATATTCTAATCCATTGGGGAGTGTGAGTTTTTCCATCGGTCTTTAATTTTGGGCGACTATCGAACGGCGAGAAAACCGGAAATAGCCAATCGCGCGTTAAATTGGGAGTCTCAACCAACGATTGAGGGCGTTTTTAGAGCGATCGCACCAAGAGGGAGTAGAAAATGCCTCGCTTTCATTTTCCCATTGTTTTGCGAGTTGGTGTCCGAGGGGAGTGAGGCGAAAACTGTCGGTAATCCCTTGTCCGTCTACTTCTCGCCGCAATAGCCCCACGCGAATCAGCCAAACCAAACTACTCTCGGTACTCAATTCTAACAAAGATTTTTTGGTATATTTGTTCTCAACTCCAGCAGAACCCGCGATCGCATTCAGGGGAATTCCTTGCGATCGCGTGGCAATCAACAGATCGAGGGTAAAAGGGGAACATTGCAGGGCGCGTTTGCCCCGTTCTTGGGTTTGTTGGGAGTAAATAATCGGGGGTAAGGTGGAAGTGGACATCGCGATCGCAGGAATTTTTCAAATAACACCACCTCTATTCTGGCATTTTCTCCCCTCTTCAGATAGATGGGGTTTTCTGACAACAGCTTGGTAAAATTGTCCGAGCAACCGTTATCTATCCCTCGGAGGAACTCAAGGTTCATGGCATTAGCAGTCGGTACGAAGGCTCCCGCTTTCACCACGAAAGACGATACGGGCAACACTGTCTCTCTCTCAGATTTTGCAGGCAAAATTGTTGTTCTCTACTTTTATCCCAAGGATGATACGCCGGGCTGCACCAAGCAAGCTCAGAGTTTCCGGGACAAGTATGCAGAGTATCAAAACAAGGAAATCGTTGTTTTGGGCGTGAGTATGGACGACGAAGCCTCTCACAAAGCATTCAAAGAAAAATATGGTTTGCCTTTCACGTTGCTGACGGATACGGATGGGGCGATTACTAAAGCCTATGATGTGGAAGGGGGCGGCTATTCCCAGCGCGTCACCTACATCATTGACGGGGAAGGAAAGATATCTCGGGTTGATGCAAGTGTAAATACTGCAACTCATGCCGATGATGTTTTAGCGGCTCTCTGATCGATAAGATTCCCCCTCAATTCTCTGAAGTTGAGGGGATTTTTCAGGGCGATCGCATTGCCTTGCGATTGGATCGGGGAGTGCGATCGCTCGAGTCATACTGGTGTTTAGTTGACGGGGGGAAGATTATCGGGATCTAACCCCATTGCAACGAGGCGATCGCGTAAATCCTGCAATGCTGCCTCGGCTTCCTCGGCTCGTTGTTCGCTCTCGTCGGGGCTTCTCAAGTATGTCTCTGTTTGGGGATTAAAGAACCGGAATTGACCGTTAGGAAATAATCGAAGATACAAGCCTAAAACCTCAGAGTAGAGGGAAATTGTGCCATCTTCTAAGGTGTTTGAGGTGATGGGTTGGTAAACCCCATTAATCAAGCGCTGCCCTTTCAATGGTGGATCGAGGTAGTCGCCTGCTGGGTCGTATTGGAAATACTCCAAAACTCCCATTTGGCTGTAGGTTGTCGGCTTATCTTCTTCATCTCGCTTCCAAGTCTTGGCTGAAGTCACCTCAAGAACCCAGTCGGGAGTCCTTCCCCCTTCTTCCCAGACTTTGAAACTTCTACGCGGTCGGTTCTCCACGCCAAAGACGACAAAGACATCGGGGCTAACGGCTGCATCGGGAACGCCGCGTTTGTAGGAGATGTGAAGATTGCCCGAAACGTAAACATCTTCTCGCTCTCGAAAGTAGGATTTGAGGCTTTCGACACCATAAATTAAGTAATCGCGTGCAGGATCGCTCTCAGCCATTGGTTCTCCGTCCGGCTCGGGGTAGATGATGGGAGTTTTGAGGGATGCGAGGGTCATTTCAGTTATCAGTTATCGGCTATCAATGGGAAAGTGGCTATTTCTCAATTGTACTGATTCTCTGGGGATTCTTCAGGATTGAGGAAGGAGATCGCGATCCTGAACCCAACACCAGCACCTCATCCGGCGTTGTTCCCGTAATATCCTGCGAGATCGTCATATAAAGCGCCTGCTGCGATCGCGCCAACCTCACCTCATGCAAATTCGCCGCACAATGTTTCTGCAACCCCTGCAAAACCCGCGATCGCACCGAGCAAAAATTGCACCGCACCAAAATCAGCGAAAATTCTCCATCCAATTGGGTCAAAGCACGAACGATCGCAACTTTGTCCCACCTGATGCGCAATCGCTAACAAAATCTTGCTAATATCCATCCGAAGTGAATAAAAAGAGACTCCTCACGGCGATCGCGAATGTTAAAGCGCAGAAAAATTTAGTTGAGATGCAGCTAGAGAATTGAACACGATCTTTAGAAAGCGATCGCGTTTTCTGGAGTGGGAGGGCGATGGCACGTTAACCAACAGATTGAGATAAAATAAAAAGCGATCGCTCGAGTATCAGAAAGTCAAGCCTACAAGATTACAGCGATGACTCCTAAAACACCGCCAATTAAAGCAGAAATCATTCGCACCGAACGAGGATTAACAATCGCAGGTACGCGAATCACCCTCTACGATATCATGGACTATATTGCGGCTCAATATCCGCCGAAATTTATTTGTTCCATGCTGAACTTGACAGAAATACAGTTAAATGTTGCATTATCTTATATCGAAGAAAATCGCGATCGTGTTGAAAAGGAATATGAATTTGTTTTAGAACAAGCTGAGAAAATTCGACAATATTGGCAAGAACGAAATCGCGAACATTTTGCTCGCATTACTAAAACACCTCCTCCTAGTAAAGAAGCAGCTTGGGCAAAGTTACAGGAACAAAAAGCGAAACACAAGACAAAATATGGAGTTCGAGAATAAGTTTTTAATTGACCATTTTTTATTCTTTCAGTCTAACATAATTCTTAAAGACGATCGCGTTTTCTGCGATTTGAGAGCGATCGCACAAGCAGAGGAGAATAATAGAATCCCCAATCCATTTCAATAGATTTTTCGTATGAGGCAGGGATTTTCAATCTCTGACGGATCGCAAATAGCGCTCTTTTTTTATGATTAAAACTGCATGGGCGACCAATTACCAGAGGGAATGAAACTCGCCCAATAATAGGGATGTTTGTAATCTTCGTTCATTTCTCCTCGTACCATTTTCAGTTTGATTTCTCGCAATCCTTCGCTTCTGCCTGCGTTGTTTTCTTTTAAGTTCTGGTAATAGGCGACCATAAGTTCTTGGGTGGCGCGATCGCTGACTTTCCAGAGGCTCATCACTTGGCTTTCGGCTCCGGCGATGACGAGGGCGCGTCGCAAGCCGTAAATGCCTTCTCCCCTCGCTACGCCGCCTAAACCCGTATCGCAGGCGGAGAGGACGACCAATTGAGTCCCGTCCAATCTCAATCCGGTGGTTTCGAGGGCGGTGAGGAGTCCGTCTTCTATGCCGCCCTCACTTTTCATCCCGGCGAGGACTAAGCCCGACCAGAGTAAGGGGTTATCGCCGGGATTGTTGGAGGGGGGTTTTTCCCGGAAAAAGCCGTGGGTGGCAATATGCAGGATGCTGGGGCGATCGATTTGTTTGAGGGTTTCTTCGGAGGCTTGGGTTTTCAGTAAGGGAGAGACGTTGAGGAGATCGGCGATCGCGATCGCTTCGGTTTCGGTTTCGGGGATGGGGGGAAGTCCCCAGGTTTGGGCGTTGAGTTGTTGGGGCGATCGCGTTTCGGGGAGGGCAAATTCGCGGCTGGGGAGGGTGGCGAGGAGTTCGCCGGGGTTGTTGAAGTCGGGATTTCCCATGATGACGGGAGGGGTTAGGGGAGCATCGGGAGCGAGGGAAGCATCGGGAGAGTGGAGGCGGAAGAGGTCTCTACCAGAGGTGAGATAAGTGAGGGTATGGGTTTCGAGGAGATAGTTGCCGTTTTCGTCGATAAGGCTCTCGAAGGGGATCGTGTTGAGATTTCCATCGGGGGAGATTAAGAGGTGTTTGGCGTTACCTAAATGTGGGTACAGAGGGGTTAAGATTTGGCGGTGGACTTCGCGGGCAATATCTTGGACTTGGGAGAGGTTGGTTTTGGGGTCTTGGAGGGAAAAGCGCAGTTGGATGAGTTTGCGATCGAGCGCTTCAACTTCACCGAGATCGATGCCTTGGGGGTTGCCTTCTGGGGTGAGAATATAGGCGGCGTAGTGTTGGTTTCCTTCGTGGGAATATTGGACGAATTCCACGAGGGCGCTATCTTGGGGGAGGCGTTTTTGGATGGCTGCAAGGGTGATGGGTTGGGTAATTTGGCGGAATTCGCGGCTGCGGCGACCGATTTGGTCTTCGAGGTCTTGGATTTGTTGGTTGAGGGTGTCGATTTGAGTGCGGTAGTTGTTGGTAGATAAGTTTTGGGACGGGTTTAAGGTGAGGTTGGAGAGTTGGCGGTAATTGGCGTTGAGGCGATCGAGTAGGGTTTGACTCTGGCGATCGAGTTGTTGGCGCAGGATATTGCGGGTTTGGGTGAAGAAGTCGAGGAGGCGACCTTTGCGCTGACTCAGGGTTGTAAAGGCAAGGCGAGCGGCTTTTGCGTTGTTGGGTGCTTGGTGTAGGTGTAGGGCGATCGTCGTGTTTCTCGTCCAAGATAAGGTGTTGAGATATGCCTGTTTTTGTCGTTCTGAACCTGCAATAAGGTTCTGTTTGAGGTTATATTCCTCAACTTGCACTCCTGCTTCAAAAAAATTGAGGGCTTCCCCATACCTCCCTTGGCTCTGGTATAGAACCGCGAGATTATTAAGGTTGTTAGCGATAGAAGGATGCTCTTCTCCCAGCACCCGTTTATACATCTCTAAGGCTTGGCGGTAGCGGAGTTCCGCTTCCTCATACCTCCCTTGGCTCTGGTATAAAGCCGCGAGATTATTGAGGCTGGTGGCGACATGAGGATGCTCTTCTCCCAGCACCCGTTTTAACATCTCTAAGGCTTGGCGGTAGCGGAGTTCCGCTTCCTCATATTTTCCTTGGTTCTCGTATAAAGCCGCGAGATTATTGAGGCTGGTGGCGACATGAGGATGCTCTTCTCCCAAGAGGCGTTTTAACATCTCTAAGGCTTGGCGGTAGCGGAGTTCCGCTTCCTCATATTTTCCTTGGCTCCGGTATAAAAGAGCGAGATTATTGAGGCTAGTAGCGACAGAAGGATGCTCTTCTCCCAGCACCCGTTTATACATCTCTAAGGCTTGGCGGTAGCGGAGTTCCGCTTCCTCATATTTTCCTTGGCTCCGATATAACTCTGCGAGATTATTGAGGCTGGTGGCGACAGAAGGATGCTCTTCTCCCAGCAGCCGTTTATACATCTCCAAGGCTTGGCGGAAGAGGGGTTCCGCTTCCCCATACCTCCCTTGTTCATAGAGTTCGATCGCTTCCCTATTCAGCCGTGCAGCCTCTTCAAGTTGAGCCTGTTCCTCTTCCGTTAAATTGGGTTCTTCTGTTGTTTGCCCTCGAGCCGGGAGAGCAACCCATCCCCCGACCCCCAAAAGACTTGCCAACGTTAACGCCACAAAAGTCCGATTCATTGCTCTCCTCTAAAACAATTTTTCTGCTAACTCATCCAACTGACGGAGACCTTCCTCATCCCCCAAAGCGCGATAGGCATTCCTTGCACCCTCCAACCATAGACGCGCCTCTGCTACATTGCCCAGATTACGATCGCCGATCGCCAATCCTTCCTGCATTTCCGCCAAACTATCCCAATCTTGCGCCGCTTCTGCCAGTTTAACCCCCTCCTGCAAGTGTTCCACCGCCAAGCGATTGAGACCCGACTCCAGATAAAGCCGTCCCAACAGGCGATACCCCGTCACCGACCGAAACCCCCGAGCGATCTGTGCTTCCAACGTCTTAATTGCCTCTCCTTTCAAACCACTTCCCCAATATAAATGAACTGCCTGAAAAATATCCGTTTCCGACTCGAGAGACCGTAAAAGTGCCGTCGATTCTCGCGCAAATGCCCTCATCTCGTCAGCCTCCAACAAGGAAAATCCCGAAAACACCTGCGGCTCCACCGTAGAACTCGCCCCATTATCCGCCTCCACGATCGCCCAATACCGCGTTCCCGGTTGCAAGGGTTCTTCTCCCTGATAAAGAATCTCGGTGCGATTCGTCTCTGCCTCCCACCAGACCCCCGGTCCCATCACCATCACCTTATAACTTTGCACCCCTTCCACCGGATTCCAACGCAACAGAGGGGAGCTAATTATTTTGCTATCCCTCGGATAAAGGAGATAGGGCGTTGCGGGGTCATTGAGGGCAAACGGACGAGTATCCAAGAGAATATCGTCATCGTAGCGCGTCGGCACCGTCCCGCAACCCTCACTCACAGCCGATTCTCGACCTCGGGGCGGCTGCCAGCGCTGCAAATTCAGGCATAACACCGTCGCCGAAGCATTACCCGATAACAACAGGCGATCGCTTCCCCTCAACATGAGACCGATCCGCGCCGGTTGAAAATTCGACCAACTCGATCGCTTCACCTTCACCCGTCCCAAAGGATTCGCCGCAATCAATAAATGCACGTTGAGGGTGGGAAAAGAATGAACGGGTTTTATTCCAGCGATCGCGATCGCCAGCACCATCCCCAAAACGATTAGAATTCTTGTGAGCTTCCTGCGCACTTACCAGCCTCCTCTCGACCTCTGTGAGTTTGACTTAATTCTCCCATCTCATCGGCAGCAAACGTTAATTCCTACCGACAGCACTATTATATCGATCCCTTCTTTTCGGTCAATGCGATCGCGTCTATAACCTTCGTCATGCGAGCCAAAAAACTTAACAAACTAACTTGCCATCACCATCAACCCAACTTTTAAACCCAAAGATTCTAGTAATTTTTGTAATAGTTTGAATTCAATCTCCCCTGTTTCTTGGAGTTTGCGATCGAAGCGATCGAACTGCGATCGAAAATTCTCTGAAAAGCGATCGAATCCTCCTTTTGCTTCGATAACATTAGCAAAGGCTTTTTTAATCATTTTCGGATCGCCTTCCTCCAGAACTACTTCCAGATACATTGCTGCTTCTGAAGGTTCTTTTAAAGATTCAATCAATTCTGTATGATAACTAATCGTTTTAGGCATTGTCTCGACTCCGATACTCTTTCCAATAGTTTTGAGCTTTACGAATATCCTTAGTTTGAGTGCTTTTGTCGCCTCCCAATAACAAGATAATCATTACATTACTCTCTTGTCCAAAATAAATTCGATACCCCGAACCATAATCAATTCTGAGTTCGTAAACGCCTTCACCAACAAATTTAGAATCGCCCAAATTTCCCTCTTCAACGCGATCTAATCTTGCTCTAATTTTTGCCCTTGCTTTTTTATCCTTGAGAGAATCGCGCCATTGTAAAAAAGGAGCAGTACCATCCGTAAGCGTGTAAATTCTTATTTCTTTGGGTGTTGCCTCCATTTGTGCGTTAAATAATTGATGATATTCAGTCTAGCAGAAGAGCGATCGCTCTGTAAACTTGAGCTTTGCGATTTGCTGTTCTACATTTTTTATCCTCCAATTATCAAGATTCTTGAGGATTAATCTCACACGATCGCCCGGATTCCTGTAATGTAGTATGTGCCAAATTTAACCATTGCGTCTCGTCCTGATTGAAAATTCTCCCCCGATCGCAGCATAATTGCCATTGCGCGATCGCTTCTTCCGTCTGCTCTGTTTGTTGATAAACTTGTGCTAACAAACAATGCGCCGCACCCCGATTTTTAATGCGTTCAATTCCTTCGGGTTCTTCTGCCAAGGCGATCGCTTCTTGAAGCGTATTTTCTGCAAGCTCCTGTCGTTCTTCCAGCCAAAATGCCCAACCCAAATTTTTGAGCAAATTGTAATGCACCGATATCAATCGCTCATCTACATTCGATAATCCCTGCCAAAGAAGAGGAATCGCAAATTCGGATTCCTCCTCTACAATATACAAACGAGCCAGATTATTTTGTGCCGAAACCAATCCCCCTTTTGCCGCAATAGAATATTGCTTTTCTGCCTTCTCCAACTCCTGTAAATCTTCATAAATTACGCCGAGGTTGTAATTTGCCTGAATGTTATTCGGATCGATTTCCAAGGCTTGTTGATAATAATCCTCAGCCGTCGCCAATTGTCCCTCTCGATAGCGTTGCGTTCCCTGTTTTGCATACCATTCCGACAGTGCGGGAAGATTGGCGCGAAAAATAACCAAAAACAGGCAAAACAAAGCGATAGAAACAAACTTCGCTTCCTCGTGAAAATGCTTGGGAATGCTCAATCTCGCTAATAGTTTATCAAAACCTTCTTGACCGGATTGCGTGAACTCGTTACTCGCCTGTAACAATGCAATTAAACTGGGAAACGTCACCGCGATCGCCCCGACTAATCCCGTTCCTCCTACTAGAAAACGCGGTACGATATCTAACAATAGTCCTACATTCACCGTCCATCCAAAGACCCCGCCCATTTTCCACAACCAATCGAACCGATCCCAAGGATGGGGAGGCACTTCCGTTTCCAACTCCCACCACCACGCCTTTTTGGAGTCGATCTGCAAACTCTGTCGCCATTTTCCCAACTTAACAGCCTTCACGATCGCCCCTGCTTCCTCTTTTAGGCGATCGTCCAACGCCACCAAATCGCGATCGCCTTCCCAAAGACTCCGATCCTCGCGATCGAGATGCCCTTGTAAGAAATCCCTCGCTTTTAACACCTTCAAAACTTTCTCAATGGAAAGAGAATCGAGAGATTGCTCTAAATCGGTCAATGCCTCCTTATATTTTTGGAGTGCCTCATCTAATGAAGAATGGCTCATGAGTAGAGTAGCGATCGCAACATTTCCAGCATAATATTGAGTTCGACTGAAAAAAACAAGCAAGAATTTGTATCTGTGCCTAAATTTCAAAATACTCGGGCGATCGCTACTCTCAAAAACATTAACTTTTATTGCGTTTAATTAAAGTTTTCTTCATATTTGAAAGACACAGAACGATCGCAATCTCGATTTTCAATTGGGGTAAACTCAACGTATATTACGATCAATTGCCTCGAGACAATCTGGCAAGGAATGTACTCGGAAAGATTTCTTCCCTTTTAAAGTCTCGATATGCCGTTCAACTGGAGGATTTAGCAAGAGATTCCTCGAATTTTAACGCAATCTTATAGATGCGTTATCCATCGATGGGAAATGTCTTTCCATAACCCAAGTTCCTTTTCTTCATTACCGCAATGCAACTTGTTAATCGCATACACTTAAAAAATCTGCGCGGTGACATTTTTGGGGGCGTAACGGCTGCCATTGTTGCCCTGCCCTTAGCATTAGCCTTTGGCGTATCCTCGGGGGCAGGACCGATCGCGGGACTTTATGGCGCGATCGCCACGGGCTTTTTTGCCGCGCTTTGTGGGGGAACTCCCTCGCAAATCACCGGTCCCACCGGACCTATGACGGTTGTTATGGCAACGATTATCACCGCAGTCGCCGCGCAAGACTCGGAAACAGGCTTGGCAACGGCATTCACAATTGTAATTCTCGGAGGACTCTTTCAAATTCTCTTCGGAGTTTTGCGACTGGGAAAATATATCACCCTGATGCCCTATACGGTGATCTCTGGATTTATGTCCGGAATCGGCGCGATTATTATCATTATTGAAGTTGCCCCGTTCCTCGGTTATCCGAACATTGCCGGGGTTGTGGCTTCTTTTCGCGCTATCCCCAGAGAACTTGCCAATCCCGATCCGATCGCAACGGGTTTGGGTCTCTTAACCCTAGCCCTCGTCTTCTTTGCCCCCCCCAAACTCAATCGCATTATCCCATCTCCTTTGCTGGCGTTGATTGTCGGGACGCTAATTTCGGTTTTTGTTTTTCCCGATAGTAACATTCCCCGCATTGGTGATATCCCTTCGGGTTTACCCGAGTTGCGCTTTCCCGTTTTTAGTTTGGACAAACTCAATTTTATCGTTGGGTATGGCTTGATGCTGGCGGTATTGGGGGCGATCGATTCCCTGTTAACCTCCCTCGTCGCCGATAATATTACCCGCAGCCAACACGAATCCGATCGCGAGTTAATCGGTCAGGGTATCGGTAACGCGATCTCGGGACTCTTGGGCGGATTGCCAGGGGCGGGAGCAACCATGCGGACGGTGATTAACGTGCAAGCGGGAGGAAAAACCCCCCTTTCGGGAATCGTCCACGCTTCGATTCTGCTGGCGGTGGTTCTCGGTGCTGGGAATTTAACGGAAAATATTCCCCATACGGTCTTAGCGGGAATTCTCATCAAAGTGGGCATTGATATTATCGATTGGGGCTTTCTCAAACGCGCCCACGTTATTTCCAAAAAAGCGGCGGCTATCATGTATAGCGTCATGTTATTAACCGTCTTTGTCGATCTCATTGTTGCCGTAACCGTTGGAGTCTTTGTGGCAAATATTTTAACGATCGAGCGCTTGAGTAAATTACAAAGCGAGAAAGTTAAGATCGTGACGGATTCTCAAGGGGAAATCCCCCTACAAGCTGAAGAACAAGAGATTCTCACAGAGGCCAAAGGTGCAATTTTGTTATTTCATCTTGGCGGCCCGATGAGCTTTGGGGCGGCGAAATCTATTTCTCGGCGGATGTCCATCGTGCAACATTACGATGTTTTGATTTTGGATATTACCGATGTTACTTTACTGGGAATTACGGCTTCTTTAGCAGTCGAAACCATGATTAAAGATGCGATCGCCCAACGACGCAATGTCTATATCGTCGGCGCAAAAGGTCAAGTGAAAGAACGCTTGCAAAAGTTGAAAGTGTTAGAGTTACTGCCCTTAAACAATCAATTGGATAATCGTCTCGATGCTTTGCGCCAAGCTAATTTGTTCCTCAATCCTTCTTTAGTGGAGGATCGAACCACAACGAATGTTTGATTTTGTTGTTGGTTATTGGTTATTAGCTTGCACTGTACTTCGACAAGCTCAGCAGCCGCGTAGCCGAAGTATTGTTGGCTGTTTGTACTGAGACTTCGGCATCAACACGGCTGTTGAGTGGGTCGGCCGCTTAACAGCCGTCAACCTTTAATTAACTGCCCTGCGCAAGTATCGGTTAGGTTGTGTCTTCCACCCGACAGAATCATTGGCATGGCGATCGCATTTCTAGCGCGATCGCCTTTTTCGTAGGGTGAGAAAATCTGGCAAGGGATATCCCTCATTACTAATTGATAATTGCGCGTTGATAATTGAAAAAGATTGTGTCAGAATCGGAAAGGAGATTATTCTAAACCTAGTAGTGTAAAACTAAGATGATCAAGCTGCGATTAAAGCGATACGGCAAGAAGAGAGAAGTTAGCTACCGCATTGTAGCCATGAACAGTCGCGACCGCCGTGACGGTCGCCCCATTGAAGAACTGGGATTTTATAACCCTCGCACGGATGAAACCCGCTTAAACCTTCCGGCGATCGTGAAGCGACTCCAGCAAGGAGCCCAGCCCACCGATACCGTTCGCAATATTCTCACCAAAGCTCAAGTTTTCGAGCAACTGAAGAAGCCGATCGCAACAACAGAAACCAAAGTAGAAACTCCGGTAGAAACTAAGGTAGAAGACAAGACAGAAACCGAAGTAGAAGCCAAAGTAGAGGCAGAAACTCCCATAGAAACCACGGCAGATACTCAGACAGAAGAAACCAAGATAGAAACTAAGGATGCCTGAATCAATCACCTATACTCCAACCAAATCACAGGCCGATCGCCCCAATTACGAACAATTAGTTCGGTTCTTAATTGAACCTTTGCTAGATTCTCCAGACTCTCTCAGCATCCATTGCGAAGTTGCTCGCAGTAACGAGCGGGTTTTGGTGCGAGTTGCTTTTGAGGGGGACGAACAAGGCCGGGTTTTCGGTCGTGGCGGTCGCAATATTGATGCAATCCGTGCAACCCTCGAAGCCGCCGCCGTTGCTTCGGGGCAGTCCGCTCGTTTGGAAATTTTCGGCGAGAGCGAACGGGACTACAATTCCAATGGCTCTCGTTACAACAACTATGAAGATGGCGATCGCCGCCGCTTCAAAAAGCCCTATGTCGTCCGCCCTCCCGCTCCCACTCGCCGCCACTCCTTCCGGCGCAAGCGCTCGAGCGAAGGTCGTACCAATTGGCGATCGGGCAATGATGAATGGTAAACAGTCACCAGTCACCAGTCACCAGTCACCAGTCACCAGTTATCAATTTATTTGCTGCATAGAATAACTGACTGGGACTGTTAATATTGGTGATTTATTAAAGTGAGAACAGAAACGCTGCAATTTCCCAGTAATGAAAGCGCGATCGCTTTTGCTGGAGCGGGGGAAGAAAATCTTAAATTTCTCTCTCGTCAGACGGGAGTTCAACTGGTACTGCGAGGGCGCGACATTTCCCTATCGGGATCGCAAAAGGCGGTAGAACGCTGTTTGCAAGTCGTTCGTGCCCTTTCTCCTTATTGGAAAGAAGGTAAAACGATTGCACAACCCGACATATCCACGGCATTTCACGCCGTGGATACGGGGCAAACCGATGAATATAAAGACCTGCAAAAGAATGTTTTAGCCGTTACCCGCAAAGGGGAAGGCATTCGCGCTAAAACCTTTCGCCAGCGTCAATATGTTAAAGCCATTCAAACCCACGATATCACCTTTGGCATTGGTCCTGCGGGAACGGGAAAAACTTTTTTGGCCGCAGTCTTAGCGGTTAAGGCATTATTAAACGATGAATGCGATCGCATTATTCTCACTCGTCCTGCTGTAGAAGCCGGAGAGAGATTGGGCTTTTTGCCCGGGGACTTTCAGCAAAAAGTCGATCCCTTTTTGCGCCCTCTTTATGACTCCCTTTACGAGTTTATCGAACCGGCAAAAATTCCCGATCTCATGGAGCGAGGCAAAATCGAAATTGCTCCCCTTGCTTATATGAGAGGAAGAACGTTACATAACGCTTTTGCGATCGTTGACGAAGCACAAAATACGACCCCTGCTCAATTGAAAATGGTGCTGACGCGGTTGGGATTTGGCTCTCGCATGGTCGTCACCGGAGATATTACCCAAACTGATTTACCCGGCGATCGCGATTCCGGGTTGATCGTCGCCCAAAAAATTCTCAAAAATGTAGAAGGAATTGCCTTTTGCCATCTTTCCGCGGCCGATGTCGTGCGGCATCCCCTCGTACAGAGAATTGTTGCTGCGTATGAGAAGAGGTAGGGAAGAAGAAATCAATCCCATTTCCAACAACCCCGACCCACCCCCCAACCCCCTCCCAAGAGGGGGAGAGCAAGAGGGGAACAAATATCAATCGTCTTCCCCTTCGACTTGCGCTCGATATTCGCTTGCGTCAATTGTTTCTAGCTCGTCGTCGGGGTTATCGAGGCGAACTTTCAGCAACCAACCTTCACCATAAGGATCCTCCGCGATCGCCTCGGGGGTGTCGAGTAGGAGATCGTTGCGATCGATAATGGTCCCCGTAATGGGAGACTTGAGATCTTCTACGGCTTTGACCGATTCAATCGAGCCGAAGTTTTCGCCCGACTCTACCGCCTCCCCCACTTCAGGTAATTCTAGAAAGACAATATCCCCCAATTGGTCTACGGCATAAGCTGTAATTCCTACGGTGGCAATTTCGCCATCCAAGCGAACATATTCGTGACTGTCCAGATACTTCAGATCTTCAGGATATTCAAAGGCCATCTCGCTCTACCTCTCTTGAAAGGTTAGAAAACTGTTTGCAATGCAGGTTATGTCAGCTTTCTTAGAATAAAAGGAATTAACCCACAGCGTAAATAAGTATTTTTTTACTATTTAACGGTTTGAGATTCTTAATGAATTTGCAAGCGATCGCTAGAGCAACGAGACAACTTCCTAAACTAATTTGAAAAACCAGCCGTTTCGAGACAATCGAGAACTATAATGCAGTCCTTAACACCCCTGCAAAACTTTTTATTGTTTTTCGATCGTGCAACTGTCCTCCCATCCCACCCACTCCTCTTCCCTTCCCCCTTCCGTCATGGAAAATTCTACCGATCGCGCCGCTCTCGATCTGCCAAATTCCCTCTCCCGTCCGATCTCCAGACGGACGAAAATTGTCGCGACGATTGGACCTGCAACCCTCAAACCCGACGTTCTCCGTCGCCTGATCGAAGCGGGAGCCACAACCCTGCGCTTAAATTTTTCCCACGGTACCCACGACGACCACCATCGCGCCATTCGCCTCATCCGCCAACTGGCCTTTGAATTGGATCGTCCGGTGGGCATTCTTCAAGATTTACAAGGGCCGAAAATTCGCCTCGGTAAATTTGAAGCGGGATCGGTGCAATTGGCCAAAGGCGATCGCTTTATCCTGACCAGCCATCCCGTTTCCTGCAATCGCGAAATTGCCTTTGTCAGTTACGAACGCTTGACCGAGGAAGTTCCCTCTGGCGCAACGATTCTCCTCGACGATGGCAGAGTGGAAATGGTGGTGGAAAGCGTCGATCGCGAAAACAGACAACTCCATTGTCGCGTAGTGGTGGCGGGCAAACTTTCCAATAACAAAGGGGTGAATTTTCCGAACGTTTCCCTCTCGGTCAAGGCTCTGACGGAAAAAGATCGCAAAGATTTAATATTTGGGTTGGATCGCGGCGTAGACTGGGTTGCCTTGAGTTTCGTGCAGCGACCCCAAGATATTTTAGAAATCAAAGAACTGATTGCCAGTGCGGGTAAATCCGTTCCCGTCGTGGCGAAAATCGAGAAACACGAAGCGATCGAACAAATGGAAGCCATTCTCTCCCTTTGCGATGGCGTGATGGTCGCCCGAGGGGATTTGGGAGTAGAATTGCCCGCCGAACAGGTTCCCATGTTGCAAAAGCGCCTGATTGCCATGGCCAATCGGCTGGGAATTCCCGTCATTACGGCAACGCAAATGCTCGATAGCATGGTTAACAGTCCTCGTCCCACCCGTGCTGAAGTGTCCGATGTGGCCAATGCCATCCTTGACGGGACAGATGCGATCATGCTCTCCAACGAAACCGCCGTCGGTAACTATCCCGTAGAAGCCGTGGCCACCATGGCCAAAATTGCCAACTGCGTCGAACCGCAAATGCTGCGCGATCGCGCCCTCGAGAATACCGCGCGATCGATTCCCAATGCCATTTCCGGGGCGGTAAGTCACATTGCCAAGCAACTCGACGCTACTGCCATTATGACCCTCACGAAGACCGGATCCACCGCCCGCAATGTCTCGAAATTTCGTCCCCATACCCCCATTCTGGCTGTCACCCCCCACGTTGACGTTGCCCGACAATTGCAGTTAGTTTGGGGGGTAAAGCCCTTATTGGTCTTAGATTTACCCTCCACCAGCCAAACGTTCCAAGCTGCCATGAACGTTGCCCAAGAAAAACAATTACTCTTTGATGGCGATATCGTTATTCTGACGGCCGGAACCTTACAAGGCGTGGCGGGTTCTACAGACTTAATTAAAGTCGAAGTCGTCACGGCAGTTTTGGGGAAAGGAATTGGTATTGGCGAAGGGGTTGTAACCGGACGCGCCCGAGTCGTTCGCAGCGCCAAAGATGCCGCCAACTTCAGCCAAGGCGATATTCTCGTCGCCACGGCAACCAATGCCGACTATATCGAAGCCATTCGCAAAGCAGCAGGAATTTTAACCGAAGAGCCGAGTTTGACCAGCCACGCGGCGGTATTGGGCTTGCGGCTGGGCATTCCTGCGATCGTCGGCTTCAAGGGTGCAACAGAGGTAATTCGCGAAGAGGCAATTTTAACCCTCGACTCGCAACGGGGTTTGGTTTATTCTGGAATGCGACCGGAACACCAAGGGCATAGTGTTGGGATTAAAGTTCCGGTACTTTAATCGATCGTGGACATTGAAAAAATGGTAACTTTAGTCACTGGTGCGGCGGGGTTTATTGGCTTTCATACCAGCAAGCGTTTATTGGAACGGGGCGATCGCGTTGTCGGCCTCGATAATCTGAATGATTATTACGATGTTTCTCTCAAACAAGCACGACTGGAACAGTTGCAAAAATATCCGAATTTTGCATTTTTTCATTTAGATCTCGCCGATCGCGAAGGGATGGAAAAACTTTTTGCCGAACAAAATTTAGAGGTTGTTATTAACTTAGCAGCCCAGGCAGGAGTGCGTTATTCATTACAAAATCCCCATGCTTATATCGATAGCAATGTGGTTGGATTTATGAATATTCTCGAAGGGTGTCGGTATCATCAGATCGAGCACCTCGTCTATGCCTCTTCTAGTTCTGTTTATGGCGAAAATAAAAAAATTCCCTTCTCAGTAGAAGATAACGTCGATTACCCCATCAGTATCTATGCTGCCACGAAAAAAGCTAATGAATTAATGGCGCATACTTACAGTCACCTCTACGGTCTTCCTACGACGGGACTGCGATTTTTTACCGTCTACGGGCCTTGGGGTCGCCCGGATATGGCATTATTTTTATTTACCAAAGCCATTCTAGAAGATCGACCGATTAATGTTTTCAATCACGGTAAAATGCAGCGTGATTTTACCTATATTGATGATGTGGTTGAAGGCGTTATTCGCGTCAGTGCAAAAATTCCCGATCCTCACGAAATTAGCGGTGCAAAATACAAAGTTTATAATATTGGCAATAATCAGCCTGTTGAGTTAATGTATATGATTAAAACCCTAGAAAAATGTTTGGGGAAAACAGCAGAAAAAAATATGATGCCCATGCAACTCGGTGATGTTCCCAGAACCTATGCCAATGTTGACGAACTCATACAAGATGTTAGTTTTAGACCCAATACTCCCATTGAAGAAGGAATTCAACAATTTGTAAGCTGGTATCGAGAATATTATGGGTGTTAGTGATTAGTTATTGGTAGTCAGGGGGCGAACAACAAATAACAAACAACGAATAACAAAATAATGGAAATTATTCTGACGCTAACCGTTATTGGTTTTGCACTTATAGGTTTTATTAGTGAAATTCTGCCCGTCGATCTCATTGCAATTATTGTAACCGTTGTCTTAATGATATTGAGATTGGTTTCCCCCGATGAGGGAATTTCTGGATTTGGGAACTCCGCAACAATTACAGTTCTCGCTATGTTCATTCTCAGTGCGGGAATTTCTAAAACAGGTGTCATTCAAATCGTGAGAGATTGGTTAATTCAATGGGGGGGAAAGCAACTAAACCGACAAATCTTAATTTTAGGAATTTTGGTCGGCCCTATTACGGCATTCATCAATAATACGGCTGTTGTTGCCATTTTTTTACCGATTATTGAAGACTGGTGCAAACAGCAAAAAGTATCGGCATCTAAACTTTTAATCCCGCTTTCGTATGTATCAATTTTAGGTGGAGTTACGACGACGATCGGGACTTCTACTAATATTTTAGCCAGTGGTTTGTCAAAAGAATTGGGATATGGAGAATTCGGTATTTTTCAATTTAGTAAAGCAGGAATTCTCATTTTTATTATTGGTTTGCTTTATATCGCCACGATCGCGCCGCGACTCCTCCCCGATCGCAAACCTGCTAGCAGCGATTTAGTCTCCGAAGATTACGGGTTGCGAGATTATGTTAGCGAAGTGGTCATTACGCCGCGATCGAGTTTGGTGGGGCAAACTTTGCGATCGAGCGAAATTCAGCGCAAATTCGATATTGACGTTCTGGAATTACTCAGAAATAAAGTTCGCTTTGCCCAACCTCTTGCCGATAAAATATTACAAGTGGGAGATATTTTGATCGTCCGCAGCAGTCGCGAAGATTTATTAAAAATTAGAGACGAACGAGGACTGGATATTTTAGCCGATGTCAAATTCAATCAAGACGAACTCGAATCAGTATTAAGTTCGGAAGAAGAGAAAATTGCAGAAGTTTTAATTTTATCGAATTCTCGCTTAATTGGCACGACCTTAAAAGATTTACGCTTTCGCCAACGTTATAATGTGACAGTTTTAGCCATTCGTCGCGGGGCAGAATTAGTAAGGGGACGGTTGGGAAAAATCCCGTTGCGTTTTGGCGATGTTTTATTGGTACAAGGTCCGAAACAAAGTTTTATCGGTTTGCAAACCACGCGGGAATTATTGGTTTTAGAACAGCGAAATGTGGAAATGATGCGCCAAGATAAAGCGGGAATTGCCATCGCGATCGGGTTGGGCGTAGTTTTATTGGCAGCCTTTAATGTTATCCCAATCTTAGTCAGTGCTTTAGCTGGTGTCGTATTAATGGTTTTAACGGGATGTTTGCGACCGGGAGAAATTTATGGTGCGGTGCGTTGGGATATTATTTTTCTTTTGGCGGGATTAATTCCCCTCGGAATTGCCATGGAAAATTCAGGAACGACCCAATGGTTAGCCGATCGCATTGTTACTTTGGGCGGAGGATTATCGGGATATTGGGTATTAACGTTCTTTTTTCTCATTACGGCATTCCTAACAGAAATTTTATCGAATAATGCCTCTGTGGTTCTCATGCTGCCAATCGCAGCCAGTGTAGCAACAACTTTAAATCTTAACCCGTTTGCGTTTATGTTTGCCGTGACTTTTGCAGCGTCTAACAGCTACATGACTCCGATTGGCTATCAAACCAATACAATGGTTTACGGGCCGGGAGAATATAAATTTTTCGACTTTACGCGAGTCGGCGCACCCCTGACCTTATTGATGGCATTTATTATCCCGTTCCTCATTATTTGGATTTATGGATTATAATTTCTGATGGATTATTAGCGATCTGACTCCAAACAACAAATAACCAACAACAAACAACAAATTGAGAAGTATTGACGATTGACCGAAAAACTTGTTTACTGTTGATTGGTAATCCAAGAATTCAAAAAAATGGAACATAAAGGCGTAACGGTTTGGTTTACGGGATTGAGTGGAGCCGGTAAAACCACGATCTCCAAACGGGTGGCTGAAGAATTGCGATCGCTCGGTTATAAATTGGAAGTGCTGGATGGCGATATCGTGCGGACGAACTTAACGAAAGGGTTGGGTTTTAGTAAAGAGGATCGAGATGAGAATATTCGTCGCATTGGTTTCGTCTCCCATCTCCTGACTCGGAATGGCGTAATTGTAATCGTTTCCGCAATTTCTCCCTATCGCGACATTCGCCAAGAAGTCCGCGATCGCGTTGGTAATTTCATTGAGGTTTATGTGAATGCACCTTTAGCAGTTTGTGAAGATAGAGATGTAAAAGGCCTCTACAAACGAGCCAGAGCCGGAGAAATCAAGCAATTTACAGGCATTGACGATCCCTACGAACACCCCTTAAATCCCGAAATCGAATGCCGGACGGATAAAGAGGAGCTAGAAGAAAGCGTGAAAAAGGTGTTAGACGGGCTGAAGCAATTGGATTACTTGGCATAATATAAAGGCGCGATCGCCCTCAAAATCTCTGTTTTGTCAAAATAGTTTTGTTCGGATGCGAAAAATTTGGTGCATTGCAACTTTTGCAGAGCGATCGTTGTTTGTTTCTCTCCGTGTTGAGGGAAACAACACTTTTTTTTGAGATGTAGCCTTTTTTATTATATCTTTTTATCTGCCTACAATCCAGTTTCCTTGTTCGTCGTAGTTAGGCGATCTCACGATACCTGCTGCATTCCAAACTGTATCAAAAATCGGTTTCATTACTCGTTCAATATTAACGTTAAAATCCTCGATGACGATCTCGGGAAGGATGAGATTATCGCGATCGATTTGTCTTCCTCCTATACTCCTTTGTCCATCATGTAAACATATAAAATAATTCTTTACATTCAAGAAACTCAACATTATAAACACAGGAATCTCAATTTCTAGACATTTATAAATCTCAAGAAAATTTTTAATTCCAGAAAGAATATTTAGATCGCAAGTTCGGTATATAATCTTTGTCTCATTATAAATATCAAAATCTTGAGAACTTGTTGCTTCAAAAGTCAAGCTCCTAAAAACCTGTAAATAAGATGACGAAAGGCTAAAATCTCGACTTCCAATCGATGTAAGATAGCCATCAAAGTTATATTGCGAAGTATAATTTTGATATTCATGAAAAGTTAGAGGTGATAGTTTTTCCTTCACTCGCGGCTTATTAATGATAGAAAGAAGATTGAGATTAGCTACTAGATCGAAAGCATTAATAGGTATGAGATGTAAAACAAATTTAGCACCTTCTTCCATCAAAACGGGTGTTTCTCCAGAGACGATCGCACTGAGGCGATCGCGGCGAAAATCTCGAATGCGATCCGTTATACTCTGCGACAAAGTAAACGCCGTTCTAATTTCGCCAACATCCAATTGATATTTTCCCGCCGAGTTACGCGAATAAAAACGCGAAGCATTTTTAAATGTTACCATGTGAGGCTGTGCAAAACTACGAGGAATGCGAAGAATAAGCACAAATTTCCCGTTAGCAAGCGGCACAAAGTGAATTTTCAAACCCGGAATTCGTGGCTGTATGCAATCGCGAATCTTATTTTCTAATTGTAAGCGTACTTCATCGCGATCGCTGACATCGATTCCGCAAATTTCGATAGGAATGCCTTTATCTTCTTTGATTCCATAGAATAGATCGCCGCCTCCGGCATTGGCAAAAGACGAAACATCAAACAGAAACTCTTTTTTTTCGGTATCGCTGTTCCCGGATAATTCTTGCTTGTAGTCGATCGCTTTTCCTTCTGCTACTTCATTATCGATTAAAGATTGCAAATCGCTTTCTACGATCTTGTCTAAAGGAATACTGCTCAGAGTCATTATTTTGAATTTTGAATTGATAATTTTGAATTGATTTGACTTTCTTTGACTAAGATAGCGCAGAATTTTTGTATGTGGGTTAAGTAGGTGCGTTACGCTCCATTTATTCCGCTAACTGCACCCTACGGCAATCGCACGGGTCGAGCCGTCCGGCGTTAAAATGGTTTGTTATAACCAAATTGGTACGATCGCGAATTGGGAGTGCGCACCGTGAAATTTCCTTGGTATTTGCTTGGTTTCTGGACTGCGGTATCTGTTGCTTTACCTGCCGAAGCAATGCCAGTTTTATCTGAAGATGCCGATCGCTTTCTCCTCACCCAAGCGATTGACAATCTCGAAGAACAGTTACAAATGCCTCCGATTCACTTGCGTCCCGGAAATACCCAAACAGGGAGCGATCGCAATGAGGGGGATTTTCTCTTGCGGTTGGGGGGACAATCCTACGAAAAGGGCGATCGCGAAAAAGCCATTTCTCAATGGTTGCAAGCCTTGAATTATTATGAGAGCGTAGGAGATATGGAGGCACTCGGCACGACTTACGATTATTTGGGGGTGGCATTTGCTGAAGTCGAACGCTACGCGGAAGCCGAAAATGTCATGCGCCGTCGCTTATCCATTGCTCGCGATTTGAAAGATGTGCGCGGGCAAATTCGCGGTTTAAATAGTTTGGGAAATATTCTTTTAACCAACAGCAATCCGATTGGGGCGACGGCAAGTTTTACAGAAGCGATCGAACTTTCTCGCAGTATTGGTTCTCAAGAAGGAGAAGGATTGGGGTTGAGCGGTCTGGGGTTAGCTTCTGCGTATCAAGGGCAGTATGAAGCCGCCGTCAGATATTACAAACGCGCCCATTTATTGCGCCGTCGCTTTGGAAATTATGCCGGACAGGCCAATACTTTAAATAATTTGGGCGATGCCTATGCAGCACTGGGGAATTACGATCTCGCCGTTGCCGAATATCGTTTGGCACGCTGGTTATCTCGCGAAGGCAGGGATATGGAAAACTTATTCCGCGCTCTGCAAGGATTAGCTATTTCTTACCGTCAAATCGACGAATGGAGCGCGGCATTTCAATCTTTAGATTGGTGGGTTTATGTGGCGAGAAACGAAGAAAATTTACTGCAACAATTAGCAAGTTTGTCAATGTATGCCCGTTATAATGAGACAGTCGGACGTTGGGATAAGGCGATCGCTTTCTATGAAAATGCAATCGCGATCGCGCAAAAACTCAATGATGAAGTAGCTTTAGGAACATTGCAAAACGAACTTTCCCAAGTGATTTATAATTATCCTTTTGGCAGACCGCGATCGTCCAACTAGAATAGAAAAATAGTGCATTGGTACGATTCGAGCAAGGGGGTTCAAGTGGCAGAATTACCAGACTGGGAGAGATTGAAAAAATCCCTAGCCATCGAAGCGGAAAGGGGTTTCGGCGACTTGCAAGGCAAGCAGCACCGCTTCAGCGAGTTTATGGCGCTGAGTTTCCGCAAACCCTTACCCATTACGGTG
Organism: Cyanobacteria bacterium P01_E01_bin.42; assembly: GCA_039194995.1. GTDB lineage: Bacteria > Cyanobacteriota > Cyanobacteriia > Cyanobacteriales > Spirulinaceae > CCY15215. The sequence goes on from JBCCVR010000040.1 coordinate 36,941, forward strand.
GGAACCCCCGTACAACGCCGTCGTTGGAAGAAAATGGCAGAAGAATTTGCCATTTATTCCCAGTGCGATCGCCAGCAAAGAGAAACCCTCATTTCTCTCGCCCTGAGTTTTCTCAAAACACTCCAGAAGAGCGCAGAAGCCACGCCGCCTCCTTCCGAGTCAAAACCGGGTAAAACCCAATCTTTGCGGGTTAAAGAAGCGCAAGAGAGCCTTAGCAGTCAAGATTTAACCCTCGATACACTCCTCAAAACCATCCCGGACATCAAACAGCGCGGTAGTGCTTCGGCGTTAATGCGTTTGAATTTATATACCGTCCGCGATGTTCTCTTTTATTATCCGAGGGATCATATCGATTACGCCCATCAAGCCAATATTAACGAATTGGTTTCGGGCGAAACCGTGACAATCATTGGTACGATTAAAAGCTGCACTTGTTTCACCAGTCCGAAGAATAAGAAACTCACGATTTTAGATATCAAATTGCGCGATCGCACTGGGACGATCAAACTCAATCGCTTCTTTTTCGGGCCGAGATTTAGTAACCGGGGTTGGCAAGAAAAGCAAAAAAGAACATATCCGGTGGGTGCGATCGCAGCAGCCTCGGGACTGGTCAAAAAAAGTAAATACGGCATTACTTTAGATAACCCAGAAATCGAAATTCTCGACAGTCCCGGATCGCAAATCGAATCCCCTAATATCGGGCGCGTTTTACCCGTTTATCCCCTCACGGAAGGAGTTTCCGCAGATGTTGTCAGAAGGGCAGTTTTAGCAGCGCTTCCCGCTTGCGATCGCCTTGAAGATCCCCTTCCCGATGGGATCAAACAACAGTATAGTTTATTCAATTTAAAAGAAGCGATCGTCAACATTCATTTTCCTCGAGATACTGAAGCCTTAGCTCATTCTCGCCGCCGTTTGGTTTTCGATGAATTCTTCTATTTACAATTAGGTTTCTTACAACGCCGCCAACAACAAAAACAAGCTCAAAACAGCGCTATTCTGTCCCCTACAGGAGAACTTTTAGATCGTTTTCGTACAATGTTACCTTTTGAACTAACTAACGCCCAAAAGCGAGTCATTGGCGATATTTTACAGGATTTGAATTCTACGACCCCCATGAATCGTTTAGTCCAAGGGGATGTGGGATCGGGGAAAACAATTGTTGGGGTTTTTTCTATTTTAGCAGCTATTCAATCGGGTTATCAAGCAGCATTAATGGCACCCACAGAAGTTTTAGCCGAACAGCATTATCGCAAGTTAGTCAATTGGTTTAATTTATTGCATTTACCCGTCGATTTACTCACGGGTTCGACAAAGGTTCGCAAGCGTCGAGAAATTCACGGTCATTTATTCACGGGAGAATTACCGTTATTAGTCGGGACTCACGCCTTAATTGAAGACCCCGTACAGTTTCGCCGTTTGGGTTTAGTGGTCATTGACGAACAACATCGTTTTGGAGTCCATCAACGGGCAAAATTACTGGCAAAAGGAGAATCTCCCCATGTTTTAACGATGACAGCGACTCCCATTCCTCGGACTCTATCTCTAACGTTACACGGGGATTTAGATGTATCTCAAATCGATGAATTACCACCGGGACGACAACCGATTCAAACCACTGCATTAGTAGGAAAACAGCGCCAACAAGCCTATGATTTAATTCGCAGAGAAGTCGTGCAGGGAAGACAGGCTTATATTATTTTAGCATTGGTGGAAGAATCGGAGAAATTGGACGCTCGGGCGGCGATTCAAGAGAGCGAACATTTACAGGAAAAAATTTTTCCAGAATTTAATATTGGCTTGTTACACGGTCGCTTGAGTTCTGCCGAGAAAGATGAAGTTTTAAACCAGTTTCGCGATAATGAAGTACAAATTATTGTCTCAACAACTGTAATTGAAGTCGGTGTTGATGTTCCCAATGCAACAGTGATTTTAATTGAGAATTCCGAACGCTTTGGACTCTCTCAATTACACCAATTACGAGGACGAGTTGGTAGGGGAACGCATCAATCTTACTGTTTGTTAATGAGTAGCTCAAAAAGTCCAGATTCTCGCCAGCGTTTGAGCGTTCTAGAACAGTCTCAAGATGGATTCTTTATCTCGGAAATGGATTTGCGCTTTCGAGGGCCGGGAGAAGTGTTAGGAACAAAACAATCGGGTTTAGCAGATTTTGCGTTGGCGAGTTTGGTGGAAGATCAAGAAGTTTTAGTATTGGCGAGAGATGCTGCAGAAAAAATAATTATTGCCGATGAAAATCTAGGTGAAATGTCTTCCCTAAAACGAGAATTAGAAGCGCGTTATAAGAAAATGATGGGAGGTGCAATTTTAAACTAAGTTTGGGCAGTCTATAATTAAGAGAACTGTTTAAGCAAGAGAATCTTTAAGTTGATAACCTAAATGAAACATTTGTACGGAAAAATACGCAAAAGATTAACCCGTCTGCTTTACCGCCAGACAATTCTACTCTTATTTATTTTGTTGGCGATCGGCTCTTTGGTCACACTCTGGAATATCAATCGGTTTTCTAATAATATTATTGAATACCAAGCCTCTCAGAATGCAGATCTCTATATTCGAGCTTTTAACGAATCTCGATCGCTTTATCTTTCAGAAGTCGTCGATCGCGTCCGAGACATTCCCGACATTGAAATAACCCATCAATACGATTTAAAAAAAGGTGCAATTCCCATTCCCGCAACCTTTCTAATCGAATTAGGAGAACGCATTCAAAAACAAGATAGTGACTTGTATATGCGCCTTTATAGTCCTTATCCATTCCATCAGCGACAGGAAACAGGAGGAATGAATAATGAATTTGAAGACAAGGCGTGGAAGTATTTAACACAATATCCAAAAGATAACTATCAAACGATTGAAGTGTTTAGAGGTCGTCG
>JBCCVR010000041.1:0-39718 GCA_039194995.1 Cyanobacteria bacterium P01_E01_bin.42
AGTAAGACTCCAAATATTCGACCTCGCAACCCGAGAATGCAGAATATCTCCGACGATGGCTATTTTTTTCCCTTGCAAAAGCTCTAATCTGGGCTTCTCTTGGTCAAGCAGACTGCAAATAGTAAATAAATCTAATAACCCTTGAGAAGGATGTTCGTGCTGTCCGTCTCCCGCATTTAAAACGCTGACCCCGGTTTGTAAACGATCCATTTCTCGGGCGATCGCATCGGGGACTCCTGCTTGTTTGTGACGGATGACCATAATATCGGCACCCATTGCTAAATAGGTTTTTGCCGTATCTAAAATGGTTTCTCCTTTGGTTAAGGAAGAACTACTGGGGGCAAAATTGAGAGTATCGGCAGAGAGGCGTTTGGCGGCTAATTCAAAACTGCTGCGGGTGCGCGTCGAGGGTTCGAAAAATAAATTGGCTACCACCTGTCCTTGTAGGGGAGGGACCTTTTTTGTGCCGTGGGAAAGGACTTCGCGGAAACTGGAAGCCGTATGCAAAATAGTATCGTATTCTTCCTCACTGAAATTCGCCAGAGAGAGGATATGATGGCGCGTCCAAGATTGATTCATAACTTAATTGATGTCGCGATGACCGATGACCGATAAGGGATCTGTCACAAAATTTCCCGATTTCACGATCGCCCCCCTGAAAACAAGATTTAGCAAGGATATGCAATGTTCTACCTTATCAAACATTGGGGGAAGTTTTGATGCAACGTCACCAACAAATTTTTTCTCTTCTCATCGGCATGACGGCGATCGCCCTCGGGGGTTATGGAGTCTCGAATGCCAAGCAGTTCAACGAACCCGCAGGCCAACCCGTGACGATTTCCGTTATCCCCTCCACCGAACCGCAAACGATTGTTATTCCGCCTACTCCCAGTTTACCCGCCGAGATTACAATTCAAACCCAACAGGCGATCGCCTCCGATGCCGTCTCCGTGCAAATTTTCTCTCCCGATCGCCAATGTCTCGAACTCGTTCCCCAACAAGTCTCAGTATCCCAAGAGAGGTCTTTAGAAAATGCGATCGCCAAAACGATCGATCGCGTCAGCAATGGGGATTTTTCCCTCGCGGGTTATCGGGTACAGGTGAACGATGGGATCGCAACGGTAGATTTACGCCTTTCCCCGGAAAGTCAGCGTCATTTTGCCTCGCTTTCTCCCTGCGAAAATTTTGGCTTGTTTGGTTCTCTCCGTCAAACCCTCACCCAAAATTCACAATGGAATATTCGCGATGTCCGCTTCACCGAACAAGGACAAGAACTTTATCTATAAAAGGAAATGCGACAATAAAAAACAAAGGAGCGATCGCACAGGAGCGCCCCTTGAGATGTACCCTAATTTGCAGAACTGAAAGGAGAAACTTAGCGAGGACTAACCACCAACGCATCGGGATGGTCTTGACGATCGCGATTGTAGAGAATGTTTTCTTTCGTCGTCTCGTCTAACAGCATAATGTCATGTTCAATGATGGGATATTCTAAAACACCCCCAATGCCGAGATCGCAAGGCAATTCACCGAGAGGGGCAACCATTAACCAAGGATTTTCTGCTACGTTGCAAGCGACAACCCCTTGTAAATCTTCCACAGTTCCCATCGTTTGCAGATCTTCAGCAGAGGCAGTTTGGGTTAATAATGCCACGCCAGCGAAAGAAAAGATACCAGCTTGTAAAAGATTGCGAGTAATGCGGTTAAAATTCATGGTTTTCTCCTTTGACGCTTGCCCGTCCCTCGTGTATGATGGAAAAGATTTTTGCTTTCCACACTTTCAGTATCGGCTTTTTCCCCGAAAAGAGATACGATCGCTATCTCGCCAAATTGTGAAACCCATCGCCAATTAGTGCGATCGCATCCCCCTCCCAACCACGATCGCGATCGCGGAAAATTACCGCACTATCCCCTTTACTTTTATTGGTTAACGGGTAACTGACGATTGCTGACTGCTGACTGCTGACATCGTTCTAAGTAAATTTGAACCACGCGATCGCCCGGGTAAATCTCCAAACATTCTTCAAATAAATGTCCGGCTTCCTCAACAAAACCCATAAAATAGAGGAATAATGCTTGCTCGAATTGGGTTTTTGTTTCCAGTTTTGCGTCTTGAACCTCAATGGGATCGCCGTTGAACACTTCAAAGACCGAGATCGGATCGGCGCGATCGCTGCCTTCAAGACGATGAATCAAGCGGATGCGGTATCCTTCCGTCTGTTCGAGTTGTAAAAAAGTTCGATGGGTCATGAGCAACGGCGTTTCGTATACTTGCGTTAGGGCTTCAACTCGTGCGGCGGTATGTTGAGTATCCTTAACAATGTAGGGCGAACGACTCTTTCCTTCATCATCCGATTCCGAGAGTAAGGTTCCTGTATCCAATCCGATGCCAATTTTCGTGTAGAGGGTATTGGTTTTCACGTATGCGCTGTCAGTAAAACATTCGATGGTGGAAAGGGCTGCCTCGAGACATTTATCCACCTCTTTGGCAAACAAACCTACGAGTGCATCTCTAGACGAAGGGGCGATAATGCCTCCCCATCGCAAGATTGCCCCCTCGAGTTCGGGAACGTAGCGATCGTCGAACTCGGCGCTCATATCGTAAACTTTGGCATACAGGACGGACATTTTTTTTAGTCGTTTTTACGGATACACTCTGAATAGCAATATTTTACGCAACCGAAAACTCAAAAGTCAAAGATTAAAAAGAAATATTTGTCAAGAGTTTTAAACTTTGTGGAAATAATTTGTAAACTTGGAACAGGATACGATTCCCTGCGTCGCGGGGGAAAATTTAACTGTTATTGATTGGGATTCCTCACTATGAAATCGATCGGATATTCTCTCTCGATCGCCTCGGGTATTCTTTTTTCTAGCGCGGCGGTATTGGCTCCCATCCCGAATCTTTCGACCGCGATCGCGACGGAGATTGCAGGCGAGGATCGCACTCAATCTGAAGACTTGCCCGCTTTGTCATTGTTCCTTGATGAAACGGCGATCGCCGATCCTCCTCTAGAATGGGAGTTTTCATCAGAAACATTATTTTTTGTAGAAGAAAGTTCTTCTCTCGTCCAAATTGCTCAAACTCCCGCCGAATCCGAACGCGACTCGGTTTCAACTTCAGAAAATGAGGAGATTGTTGAAGATACCGAGACGGAAATCGAAACAGAAACGGAAGAAACCGAAGAAGCAGAAGGAGAGATAGAAGAAACGACAGGAGAAGGAGAAATAGAAGAAAATGAGGAAGAAGAAAAACTATTAGAGATTAGTGAAGAAGAACGGGCAACCCTTGAAATTTTAGCGGAGGGCGATCGCTTATTTTTAGCGGGGGAAATTTCCGCCGCCGTCGATCGCTATCAAGAAGGAAAAGAACCCTTTCAACTCGAAGAAGATTACGAACCTCTAGAAAGTGCTTTCTACGACGAAGAACAACTATCCCCCGCGGGCGGGGTGTATTGGCGCATTCACCAAGAAGGATTAGAGTCCGGTTTAAATAGTAAAATTTTTGCCCCAGCCGGGTTATTAGTAGAAGAACAGCCCGGTTTTATTCCGGGTTATTTAAGTTATTCCAGCGCCTTAATCCAACGCGATCGCCTTGATGATGCGATCGAAGTTCTCTCAAAAGGAGCCGTGCGCTATCCGGGGGAACCCGATTTAATCGCCGCAACCGTAGCCGCAGAGGAACAAGCAGAAAATTGGTTAAGCGCTTCCTTAACAGCGCGACAATTTTCCGTATTTAATCCCGATCATCCCCGTGCCGAGGAGTTTCTTTTGTTAGCCGAAGAAAATTGGGGGGAATATCAAGGAGAATTGCGCAGTCGTATCACTAAAAATGCGATTTTAAACTTGGTGACGGGGACGGCGGGATTCCTTCTCACGGGCAATCCGATCGCACCGCTTTCCGCCCTGCAAATGACAGCCGTGTTATTACAGGGAGAAGATGCGACAGGGGATATCTTCGCCCGTCGCATCGTCGATCGCGCCCCCATGTTATGGGATGAGGAGGTCTTGGATTACGTGCGAGAGATCGGGTATAAGTTAGCGAGTACAGCGGGGCGAGACGAGTTTAATTATGAATTTTACGTGATTATGGACGAAACATTAAATGCCTTCGCCTTACCGGGCGGGAAAATTTTCGTCCATGCAGGCGCGATCGTCCGGACTCATTCCGAAGCAGAATTAGCCGGGCTATTGGCTCACGAAATTTCTCATGCCGTTATGTCTCATGGGTTCGAGTTGGCAACACGAGGGAATTTAACGGCGAGTATTACGGGCTATATCCCTTTTGTCGGTGGCCTTACCACCAATTTGATCGTTTTCAGCTACAGCCGCGATATGGAGCGCCAAGCGGACGCTCTGGGAACGCGCATTTTGGCAACAAGCGGTTATGCGGCGGATGGAATGCGCAATTTAATGATTCGACTGGACGATCTCGATCTCCAGGCTCCCCCAGAATGGTTGTCCACGCACCCGGATACCGAGGAACGAATCCGCAATTTAGAAGGCATTATCATCGAAAATGATTACAATCGTTATGCCTTTGAAGGAGTCGAACGCCACACCCGAATGCGAGAACGAGTGGCAGATTTGCTAGAAGAGTACAAAGCAAATTCTGAAGAGGATTGAGGAACATTTTTGGGTAGAATGGCAAAATTGCTGAGAAGTTCAACTCATATACTTGCCAAGCATCGCCGAAATAATGACAAATAAACCGCACGACCAATTTGCAAAACAGTACCTTGAAGGACTTCTCGCCCCTCTCGGCGAAGTCAAAATCGGTCTTGAGGTCACTTCAGAAGTGCGTCAGGTAGATGTTTACTTTTCTCCCTTTCCCACGCCACCACAGTCACCGCCAGACTTGGGATTGATGGGGCAAATGGTCGGAACTCCCTGTTCTCTCGAACCCTTCCGCAATCAACCCAGTAACGCCGATATCCGCAGTTGTATGATGAAATTGTACGCCCTGCATAGTCAATTGCAACGTCAAGCTAAACGCAACAAGCGTGCGATCGCCGAAACAGAACTCCCACAACTCTGGATTATTACCCCTTCCGCAAGCGATCGCTTGGTGAGTGATTTTCGGTTCGCGCGGAAAGATAACTGGGGACAAGGGGTCTATTTTCTCGGAAAAGCCACAAAAACAGCCCTGATTGCGGTTAACCGCTTACCCGAAACACCAGAAACCCTTTGGTTGAGAATTTTGGGCAAGGGCAAAGTTCAAGAACGCGCTATCCTAGAATTATTAACCCTCGCAAGAGATAACCCCGCGCGAATTCATGCTCTAGAACAAGTTGCGATTTGGCGCGTTAATTTGCAAACGCAAACCCATCAAACACCAGAAGAACAGGAGTTAATGATGACACTATCCCCCGCTTACGTTCAATGGAGAGAAGAAACCCTACAAAAAGGTTTGCAGCAAGGTTTACAGCAAGGTTTGCAACAAGGTTTACAGCAAGGTTTGCAACAAGAACGGCGCACGATGCTAGAAACAATGTTAATCGTGCGCTTTGGGTCTCTAGACGAACGAGTTATCCAGATTTGCGATCGCCTCTTACAACTCCCGCCACAAGAAGCTGTTGCTTTGGTGATGCAATTAACGCCCGAAGAGTTATTGAATCGTTTTGGTGGAGAAGATGAGGGCAAACAAGATGGATGAGCGATCGCCCGCTAAAAACATCATCTCCTCTTCAACTGACAATTAGAAGAGGGGAAATACCCCTCTCCCTTGTTAAACAAAGGTGAAAGAACGAGAGAACGTATTGCTGTAATCTCCGGTTTGGTCGTAAGCCTTACCTCGCAGGGTATAGCGTCCCGCACTCAGGTTTAGAGAACCCAAGCTAATGCCGTGATGGAAACTGCTCCATTGTCGCGACCAATCCCAAGTTGCTGGAGTGAGAGCCAAACTATCCTCTACGTCAATCACCGTACCATCCTCGGCCACTAGCTCGAATTCGACCCCAACGAGATCGCTATTTCCGTCAGTGTCGTAGACCCAACCATTGGTAATCTGTAGGGTATCTGTCGCCGAGAACGCGCTACCATTCAAACCAAACTGTAAACCTGCTGGGGCGGTATTCTGGGTTTGGGGTGCTTCAATGGTGAAACTGCGAGAGAGGGTTTGACTTTGACCGCCCGAGCGATCGCTGGCGACACCCACGAGAGTATAATTCCCATCGGTGAGGTTATATTGGCTCAAATCGAAGTTCCCCGAGAAACTCGCCCATTTCTGCGTCCAGCCAACATTGAGAAAGTTAGCTAACTCTCCTAGCTGAATTTCACTGCCATCATTGGCGACAATTTTGAACGAAACGTTGGTGAGATCGTCCCAACCATCTCCATCTTGCACCCAACCGTTCCCAATCGTAAGCGTATCCGTGGGGTTATAGATAGTTTTATTGAGGCTGAAACTCAAATCCGTGGGGTTAAGGTTGGGTTCGGGAACGTCGAGGTAGAAACCGCGCTCGAATTGGACGGAAGCCGCCCCTTCCCAGTCGTAAGCAATCCCCACCAGTTTATGAGTACCACCTTGCAAGTTGAGGTCGGTTAAACTGACTGAATGTTGGAAACTCGCCCATTCCGGACTCCAACCCGCCGCGTTGAAATTGGCAATGTCTGCAATATCGATCGCGCCGCCTTGTTCGGTCACGATGCGCAGGTCGATATACTCGAGGGTATTCGCACCATTACCATCCCGCACCCAACCATTGCCGAGATTGATGGTATCCGTAGGCGTATAAGATCCGCGATCCAAGCTAAAGGTTAGGTTAGAGGGGGCTGCATTGGGAGGGGGTGAGGTCACGGTGAAGGCGCGTTCAAATAAATTGCTGGCGGTATTGGCAATATCATAGGCGATCGCAGAGATCCGATAAGTTCCGTCAGCTAAGTTCAACCCATTCAGATTGATATCCTTGGCAAAATTCACCCACAGAGGATCCCAAGATGCCGCCGTGAGGTCGTTAATAATATCGCTCGTCACCAGCGTACCATCATCCTTGCGCAGGTCGTAGCGAATATTAACGACATCCTGCGCCCCGTCGGGATCTTGTACCCAACCCTCTTGAATTTTTAAAATATCCGTGGGTTTGTAGTCGATTTTATCGAGGCTGAAACGCAAAGATACAGGACTGGCATTGGAGGGGAGAATCTCGAAAGATTGTTCGAAGGTATGTCCCATTGCCCCATCCATGTCATAACCTGTAGCAATTAAGGTATAAGAGCCGGGATCGAAGTTGTAGTTCCCCAAGTTAATTTGGTGAATGAAACTGGCTTCCTCGTAAACGGTGGGATGAGGTGTAAAATTGACAGCATCCGGGAGATCGAGAATCGTACCGTCAACACTCCGTAAGGCGAAGTCAATGCGTTTGATGTCTGCGCTACCGTCGGGATCGTGAATGATGCCATCGTTAATCTCGATCACTTCTGTAGAGAGATAACTGGCATTCAGTCCGAAGGAGATTCCCATCGGTGTCATATTTTCTCGCAAGTCAAATTGATGGAAGCTGGTGACACTAGAATATCCCAAGGCATCGTAAGCCACTGCCCATAAGGAATATTGTCGGTTAACTTCTAAGTTATACTGACTTAAATCAACACTGTACTCAAACGTTGCATCCGACGTTCCCTGCACGTTGAATTCCGTGACATCGGGGAGATCGATAAAGCTATAATTCCAATCTGTCTTTTGCAAGCGGAAGTCAACGCGGGAAAGATTTTCAATGCCATCGGGATGGAAAATATGCGTGTCTTTAACGCGAATGGTTTCCGTGTTTTTGTACTCGGGGCGATCTTTGGCCAGTTGGAAATTTAAGGGGAAATTGTAGTGAGGATCGGCCTCTACATAGAAGTTTTGGGTATTGGGATAGTCTGAGGTTCGTCCGGCAACGTCGTACATGCGGGCAAAGAGTCCATAATCTCCGCGTTCGAGACCCAAAGCACCTAAGTTAAGATGATAGGTCAATTCCCCATCGGAGAAGCCCCGATCCGTCCATTGCGTAACTTGCCCGAGGGCAATTTCTGTATTGTTGCGATAGTCGCTGACAAAGAATTGCACGGATTCAATTTTATCGATGCCGTCGGGATGGTGAATGTGGACGTTTTCCAGTTTGATGGTTTCATGACCGTTGTAATTGAAGCGATCGAGGTTGAAGTGAGGACCGTAGGAGAAACTGCCGTGAATATCAATATTGAGATAGTTCTCAAAGATATTGCTCGTTGCTCCAGAAGCATCATAAGCTGTTGCTTTTAAGAGGTATTGCCCCGATCGCTGCAAATTCGTTGGCAACTGCACCTGATAGTCAAAACGAGCGTAGGGATCGTTGGGAGATCCCGATTCTGCGTATATCTGCGTTGCGTCGGGCAGTTGGAAGATATTGCCATCGGGATCGACCAATTCAAAGGCAATTCGTGTTAAATTAGAAACGCCATCGTAGTCCCAAACTCGCCCGTACTCGACTTCGATCGCCTGTCCGGGAGTGAAGGTTTGCCAATTGTCTTTGAGATGAGCTTCCAATCCTTCTGGTGCTTGATTGGTGAGGGGAGATGTAATGGAGAATATTTGCTCGAAGGTTGCACCTGTGGTATGTCCGGCGCGATCGCGAGCAATCCCCCGTAACGTATAATCTCCTTGCTCCAACCCGTACCGATTCAAATTGAGCTTATAGTTAAAGCCTCCTCGTTCGTTTTGCCAATCCTGCGAGGTAATGCCGGTAATTTCGGGCAGTGCGATAACTGTCCCATCTGCTTTCAACAAGCTCATTTCGATATGGGAAATATCGTAAATCGTATCTCGATCCGCAACTTCGCCGTAAATCTCCAGCGTATCTCGTTGCTGGTAACTGGTGCGATTCAAGTTAAAGTGTAAATGATCCGGCGCTTGGTTGAATTGATAATAGCGTGCCGTCCACATATCTTCGCTCTCAACACCCATAATCGGATCGGGACCGTAGTTTTCGTGGTTGCCCATTTTTCCGTCGGTATATCCGGCTAGGAAATAGGTATCGCCATTATGGTTGGAACTAATTCCCGTAGCAATATCATTTCCCGTCGTTCCCAGTTGTTGCTGCCAAAGCAATTCGGGCTGCATGGGGTTGTTATATGGATCGTAGGAGGCAAACCAAGCATCTTGCCCACCCACGGCATAACCTGCCATTGCTCCCGTTGTCGATCCTGCAATATGGATGCGTTGCGGATGATCGATCGCGATGCTGTAGGAAATATCGTCTCCTGCGCTTCCCAATTGGTCGATCCAGTTGGGTTGGTTGTAGTGGTAGGGATCGTAGAAATTGGGATCGTAACGCGCCACCCAAGCATCGATCCCGCCTACATTCGTCCCTTCTAAATTCCCCGTGGTGCTGCCGGTGACGTAAACATCGCCGCGATCGCTGACAGCGATATCATAGGCTTTCGTATCGCCGTCCACGAGATAATCCTGCCATTGTCGAATACCATCCCTATCCAGTCTAAACACCCAAGCGCTAGACGAGCCATTCCTCGGACTATTTTCGCTCCAACCGTGGGTACTGTAACCCGTGACGAACACTTCGCCATTTTGGTCAACAGCAATCCCCGTTGCAAGATCGTCTCCCGATGTCCCGACTTTATAGGTCCATTGCAGTTCGCCGGCTTCAGAGAATTTTGCCACCCACGCATCTTTCCCGCCATTATTTTGACCGACGAGATCCCCAGTTGTATATCCGGCAAGATAGATATTAAAGTCGCGGTCGATTGCGATCGCTTCAGCCACATCATCCCCCGCCGATCCCCACTTAAACAGAAAGGGATCGAAGATCTGGCCATTGGGAGAAAAGCGACCGAACCAAACATCTTTACCGCCAGAACTTGCCCCGGCAAAATCGCCATCGGTATAACCTGTAATGAATACATCCGGACCATAGCGCAGGGTAGAGAAAACTGAGGTGGCAACATCATTGCCGATGCCGCCATATTGTTGCTTCCACTGGAGATCGCCGCTATAGGGGTTGTAGACGGCGATCGCAATATCTTTATCGTTATGGGTCGCGTTGGCCCACTGCCCCTCGGTATACCCCACGCTATAAGTCGTATCCCCCACGAAACCCGTATCGAGGAAGCGATCGCCCTTCTCCGTCCCCAAGCGATTCACCCGAGCGTCACCCGGTTTTCTTTCGGGAGGGTTATCCGGCGGTGCGGGGCTATTGCTGGAAGCCGAGGGAGAATTGGCAAAAGGTTGGTCTAAGTCGGAAGGAGGAACCCAGACGGCAGGATTATCGAGCAGACTCGGATCGGTTCCTAGAGGGTTGGGGGTAGATTGAGCAGGCATGATCGCAGTTTGGACGAGTAAGGAACGATAACTTGATTTCGAGAATCTATACTATTGTACTACACTTATTTATGAATAAGTCCATCCCTTCTACATCTTCACCATGTCTTTTTTCGCAAATCTCGTCAATGGATTTGCGGGAATTGGCAGGAGTTTTACAATAACTTCACATTACTTTCACGGCAGTTTTACAATTGGGGTTTGGGCGAGGCGATCGCGATCTCATATACTTTCAAAACACTCATCACTTTCAGTATTTTGGCGGTTGTTTTCTGGGCTTCAAATAAATTTGGGAAACAGGCAGGTGGTCACTGAGCGATGTCGAAGTGATGCCTGTTTCACTACAATGATTCAGGTTAAATGAAAGTAAAGGAGCGGGAGAAAGTATTACTGTAGTCTCCAGCGCGATCGTAGGCTTTTCCTCGTATTGTATAAACTCCCGATGTCAGTCCCAGAACGCTAAAGTCAATACTATGACGGAAACTGCTCCATTGGTTCGACCAATCCCAAGTTGCTGCCGTTAAATCAAAACTATCTTCGAGACTAATAATCGTACCATCCTCTGCCACTAACTCGAATTCGACTCCTGCAAGGTCGCTATTGCCATCCTCATCCGAGATCCAACCATTGGTAATTTCAAGGGTGTTGCCAGACGAGAAGGTATTGCCGCTCAAACCGAATTGCAAGTTTGTCGGAGCAATATTATTGGTTTGGGGCGTTTCAATGGTGAATGCACGAGAAAGGGTTTGACTTTCTCCACCGGATTTATCCCGCGCCATGCCGATGAGGGTATAATTGCCATCAGTGAGATTATATCGACTCAAATCGAAGTTACCCGTAAAACTCGCCCATTCGGGACTCCAACTGGCGATAGAAAAGTCGGCGATCGCCCCTAAATCAATTTCGCTACCATTCCTATCAACCAGTTTAAAACTCACGCTTTCGATATCTTCTGCCCCATCTCCATCAGAAATCCAGCCATTTTTTAGTTTAAGAGTCTCTGTTGGAGTATAGGTGCTGCGATCCAAACTGAAGGTTAAGTTATGAGGCGCAAAATTCAGAGGCGGTGTGGTAATGGTGAAGGAACGTTCAAATAAATTACTGGTCGTGTTGGCAATATCGTAGGCGATCGCGGCGATTTTATAAGTCCCGTCGATTAAATTCAACGCACTCAGGTTAATATTCCCACCAAAGCTCGCCCACAAGGGATTCCAAGAAGCGGCGGTTAGATTGTCGATCGCGTTGCTCGCGACCACTGTACCATTTTCCATCAGGAGGTCGTAGCGAATGTTAATGATATCTTGCGCCCCATCGGGATCGCTAACCCAACCATTTTTAATCTGCAAAATCTCTGTGGGTTTGTAGTCAATTTTATCGAGACTGAAACGCAGAGATACAGGACTGGAGTTAGAAGAGAGAATCTCAAACTGTTTTTCGAGGGAGCCTCCTTTTGCTCCATCGATATCATAACCCGTAGCAATTAAAGTATAAGAGCCGGGATCGAGATTGTAGTTCCCCAAGTTGATATTGTGGAGGAAACTCGCTTCCTCGTAGGTGGTGGGATGGGGGGTAAAATTAAGAACATCTGGGAGATCGAGAATCGTGCCGTTGGCATCTTGTAATTCAAAATCAATGCGATCGAGATCGGCGCTACCGTTGGGATCGTGAATGATGCCGTCGTTAATTTCAATCATTCCTGTAGAGAGATAGCTATTTTCGAGACCGAAGGAAATTCCCATCGGTGCCCTATTTTCTCGTAAATAGAACTTGTGAGAACGGAGAGAACTCGAATAACCCAATTCATCATACGCAATGGCAACTAGGGAATATTCTTTATTAACTTCCAAGTCATACTGGCTTAAATCTACATCATACTCGAATGTTGCATCAAATATTCCTTGTAAATTCAATTCTGCAACATCGGGAATATCGATATATTCAAATACTCTACCGCTACGCTCGGAATAGGAGTGAAACAAACGGAAGTCAATGCGATCAATATCTTCAATTCCTTCAGAATGATAAATTCGACCATCACTAATGCTGACAATTTCTGTATGTTTGTATTCGCTACGAGATTGTGCCAATTTAAACTCTAAGGAAATCTCGGGATTTGGATTTGTTTGCACGAAGAAACTTTGCGTATTGGAATAGTTGTCCGTCCGTCCGTGAATATCGTAAGCACGAGCAAATAATTCATAGTTTCCTGCTTGCAGTCCTAAAGCCTCCAAGTTAATGTTGTAGTCCAATTCTCCCTCAAAATCTCCAAGATGTGTCCATTGCGTTACCTTATCGAGCGCAATTTCGGTATTGTTACTATCGCGTAAGAAGAACTGAACAAATTCAATTTTATCGATGCCATCGGGATGATGAAGGCGAACATTTTGGAGTGAAATCATTTCATAAGCCTTGTAATTGCTACGATTGAGATTGAAATTGAGATCGTAAGAAAAATTGCGATTCATATCGATATCAATCGCGGTTTCAAAGGGCAAACTCATTGTCCCAGAGCCATCATAAGCCGTTGCTTTGAGAATATATTGCCCCGAGCGCTGCAAATCCCTTGGTAATTCAACCCGATAATCAAAACGAGCATAGGGATCGTCTCGATCGCCCGATTCGGTGTATATTTGCGTGGCATCGGGAAGTTGTATAAGATTGCCATCGGGATCGATGAGTTCAAAGGCAATCCGGGTTAAATTGGAAGTACCATCGCCATCGAAAACTCGTCCGTATTCGACTTCTATTGTTTGCCCCGGAATTAAGGTTTGCCCCGCTTCTTTGAGACGCACTTCCAATCCTTCTGGGGCTTGATTGGTCAGGGGTGAGAGAATGCGGAAGGATTGCTCGAAAGTTGCCCCATTGGTATGTCCGGCGCGATCGCGGGCCATTCCTCGCAAAATATATTCGCCTTGTTCTAAGCCGTAGTGATTTAGGTTGAAATAATGGGTAAATTGTCCGCGTTTATTTTGCCAGTCCAAGGAATGAATTGCCGTGACTTCAGGCAATACAATTTCCGTCCCATCGGATTGAACTAAGCTGAATTCTATATGAGAAATGTCGTAAATCGTGTCTGGATCTTCAACTTCACCGTAAAGTTCTAACGTATTTTGCTGTTGGTAGCCCGGTCGATCCAACCGGAAAAGCAAACTATCCGGTGCCTGGTTGATGGGGGAGTAAAGTGCCATCCACATATCTTCACTCTGAGACCCTCCGATGGGATCGGGTCCGTAATTTTCATGATTTCCCAATTGTCCGTCACTGTAACCGACAAGGAAGTAGCGATCGCCATCGTAATTCACTGCTATTCCCGTCGCAACATCATCTCCAGCAGTCCCTAATTGCTGTATCCATTCTGGTTGGCTGGGATCGGTGAAATCGTATTGAGCTAACCAAGCATCTTTCCCTCCAACAGTACGACCCGCCATCGATCCCTTGGTATATCCAGCTAAATGAAATTCAGATTCTTTTAGAATGATATCATAGGAAATATCATCTCCCGTAGTGCCGAATTGTTCGATCCAAGCTAGTTCGCCCTGATGATAGTAAGCAGCCCACACATCCATTCCACCGCTATTCGCGCCATCTAAATTGCCTGTAGTGCTACCTGTAATTAACACATTACCAACTACATTGGAGAGAGCAATATCGTAGGCTTTGGTATCTCCACCAACCATCTGTTGATGCCAAAGGTAAGCACCATCATTCCTTAAGGCAAACACCCAAGCATTAGATGGCTCATGGGCAAGATTGTTATTTTGCCCAGTGTTGGTGCTGTAACCCGTGACAAAAGCCATGCCAAACTCATTCACGGCAATACTCGTCGCTACATCATCTCCTAGCGTGCCGATTTTATAAGTCCATTGCAGGTCTCCATTTTTGGAAAACCTCGCCACCCAAGCATCCTTGCCACCCTCATTTGTTCCCACAAGATCGCCAGTTGTATATCCAACAACATAAGTGCCACCACCACTAATCGCCGACGCGATCGCATTAGCCACATCATCTCCAGCCGATCCCCATTTAACCAGTGAGGGATTCGCAATATCTCCATCGGGAGAAAACCGTCCCACCCAAACATCCTTACCCCCAAAACCCGCACCCGCAAAATCTCCATCGCTATAGCCCGTTACCCAAAAATCAGAACTACTATAGTATTCGAGGGCGATCGCATTGGCCACGTCATCACCAACACCACCATACTGATACTGCCAATTGAGATCGCCGTTATTGTTGTGGTGGGCGATCGCGATATCTCGATCGAGATTGGTCGTATAACCGACGCTATAAGCCCCCGAGCCTTGGTAATAAGGATAACCATCAGGACTGGCAATATCGAGGAAGCGATCTCCCTTCTCCGTCCCCAAGCGATTCACCCGAGCCGCCCCGGGCTTCATTCCTAGGGGATCGTCTGGTGGTGCGGGACTATTACTGGCAGTAGAGGGCAAATTGGCAAAAGGGGAGTCTAAGTCAGATTGGGGAGCAAAGCCCGCAGAATTATCAAGCAGATCCGGATCGATTCCTAGGGTGTTGGGGTTAGATTGGGAAGGCATGATTGGAGTCCCAAGATTCAGAACGATAGATTTATCTTCGATTGCTTTGTACCATTATACGATTAAATCAAACCAAAGTAAAAGAGCGGGAGAAACTATTGCTGTAGTTTCCGGCGCGATCGTAGGCTTTTCCTCGTATTGTATAAACTCCTGATGTTAGCCCTAAAACATTAAAATTAATACTGTGACGGAAACTGCTCCATTGGTTCGACCAGTCCCAAGTTGCTGCCGTTAAATCAAAACTATCTTCGAGACTAATAACCGTACCATCCTCCGCCACTAACTCGAATTCGACTCCTGTGAGGTCGCTATTGCCATCCTCGTCAGAGATCCAACCATTGGTAATTTCGAGGGTGTCGCCAGACGAGAAGGTATTGCCGCTCAAACCGAATTGCAAGTTTGTCGGAGCAGTATTATTGGTTTGGGGCGTTTCAATGGTGAATCCACGGGACAGGGTTTGACTTTCTCCACCGGATTTATCCCGCGCCATGCCGATGAGAGTATAATTGCCATCATTGAGATTGTATTGACTCAAATCGAAACTGCCCGAGAAACTCGCCCATTCGGGACTCCAACTGGCGATAGAGAAGTCCGCGATCGCCCCTAAGTCAATTTCGCTACCATTCCCATCAACAAGTTTAAAACTCACGCTTTCGATATCTTCCGCCCCATCTCCATCAGAGATCCAACCATTCCCAATCGTGAGAACATCCGTTGGGTTATAAATATTTTGGTTGAGGGTAAAGTTCAAATTCGAGGGAGCGAGGTTAGACTGGGGAACTTCCAAGAAGAAACCGCGCTCGAATTGTTGGGAAGCTGCTCCACCTGCATCGTAGGCAAGGCCAATCAATTTGTGAGAACCACCTGGCAAGTTTAAATCCTGCAAGTTAACGCCAAATTGGAAACTCGCCCATTCCCGATTCCAACTGGCGGGGCTGAGGTTGGTAATATCTTCAATATCGAGAGTCATGCCTTGTTCGGTGAGGATGCGGAGATCGATGCGATCGAGAGTATCCGCGCCATTTTCATCTCGCACCCAACCATTACCGAGGTTAATTGTATCTGCTGGCGTGTAGGTGCTGCGATCTAAGCTGAATGTCAAGTTAGCAGGGGCAAAATTTGGCGGAGGAGAGGCGATCGTGAAAGAGCGTTCAAATACATTGCTAGTGCGATCGGTGATATCGTAGCCGATCGCAGAGATTGTATACATTCCGTCGGTGAGATTCAACCCGCTTAAGTCGATCTGTGCGTTGAAACTCGCCCAAAGGAGATCCCAAGTCGCCACCTCTAAATTCGCAACGTTGCCAAGATCGGCGAGAAAATTATCGCCCGCATCGAATAAGCGCAAGTTAACCCTGGCGATATCTGCACCGCCATCCGCATCCGAAATCCAACCATTGTCGATCGCAATAGTTTCACGGGCGGTATACTCGCTCTTATCGAGACTGAAACGCAAATCTTGGGGGGCGTGGAGGGGTTGGGCGATCGCAAATTCCCGTTTCAATAAGAGACTGCTATTGCCCTGTTTGTCAAAAACAATCCCTTCTAAGTCGTAATTTCCGGGCTGCAAGTCAAAGGAGCCTAAATAGAGGCTGTAGGTGTAACTGCCTCGGGTTAAACTCCCCGAATCGGCTGTAAAATCGGCAACATCGGCAACATCGATAAGGTTGCCATTGCTAAGGTTGCGAAGGGAGAACTCGACGCGATCGACATCGTTAAAGCTGTCTGGATCTTCGACCCAACCTTGGGCAATCGCGATCGTATCGTCAGGGCGATATTCTCCTTGGGGTAAGGTAAAGTTGAATTGCGGAATGTTATTGGTGAGACGGAAAGATTTTGCGAATCCCTGCGTACTATATGAGCCATTCCCGGCTTTATCATAGGCGATCGCGTCAAGGAAGAATTCGTAATTGCCCAATGGCAGCCCCAAACTTGCTAAGCTGATTTCGTGATGAAATATGCCTTGGTTGAATTGGTCGGGGTCGGGAGTAATGCTGGTAATATCTGCAATGTCGATATATTCGCCCCAATTTTCCGTTCGCAAGCGCAGATCGATACGTTCGAACTCTGCCATACTCTCGGAATCGGCAAACCAACCGTCAATCGCGAGAGTATCGTTAAAGCCGTATTGGGAGCGATCGAGTTGAAAGTCCACATTAGGTGCATAATTGCTCACATCAAACGATTGCGGATAATAAGATACAGGACTCGCGATGTTACCTGCTGTATCAATAATTCTCGCTTCTAGGATAACATTGGTCGTCGTGTTGAGATCCAAGCCCAGCAATGTTAAATCAACGGCGTATTCAAAGGTATTTCGGTAGTAACTATTCTCATCTAGCATGAATTGAGTCACATCGGGTAAATTAACGATCTGGCTGCCATTGTTGCCATTGACGATCGCCACAAATTCAATGCGATCGATATGTTCCAACTCTTCTTCTACCCAGCCATCAATAATGGGGATGGTTTCTCCCACTGCAAAATGGCGATCGTCGCTGTCAATGCGAAAATCGAAGCGAGGGGGGGAGTTGCTGGTGACGTAGATATCGTAGGGACGATAATAAGGATTGCTATTCCCGGCTTTATCGTAGAGAATGGCTTCAATTTGAACCCGGTGAGAGCCAACATCCAAACCTAAGTCTGCAAGATGGTAACTGTAATCGAAAGTGGCTTGGGAACCTCCTTCTAAGAGGGTAAATTCCGTTACATCTGGCATATCTATCTCGATATTGTCATTGACGATCGCTTTGAAATCAATGCGATCGATATCGCTAATATTTTTCAATTTTAATATTCGCCCATCTGTGACGGTCAATGTATCGCCTGCGTCATAGTCGGGAGAACCATTATGCAGACCGTCAATCTCATAATCAAAGTTGGGACTCCAAGTATTGAGATTGAACCGTTCGCTATAACCGCCTTGCCAGCCATTCTTACCGTAGATCCCTCCAGTGAGTAGGAGGTTATATTGACCCGGTTCGAGTCCTAACTTCCACAGATCGAGACTGTAGTTAAATGTCCCGCGATTTGAATTGCTATGACTGGGTGTAAATTCTGTAACATCAGGAAGATCGATCGCATATTGCTCGTTATTGTTTGAGTTTCCGTAATAATTCTCTACAAACAGTTGGAAATCAATGCGATCGATATTGTCGTCGAGACCATCCCGATCTTCCACCCATGAATTTTGTAGGGTGAGGGTTTCTCCGAATCCATAATCCCGCTTGTCAAGCCAGAAGTTAACCAGTGAGATACCATTGCTAACAGAAAAGTCAAACCCTCGGGCTTGGCTATTTAATCCGGATTTGTCGTAAGCAATGCCAATTAACCTAAAGTTGTGAGACTCATCTGGAGCGAGTCCCAAATTTTCCAGTTTGAAACTGTAGTCAAACGTTCCACGGTGAGGATTGTTGGGATCGACTGTCAATTCGGTCACATCTGCCAAATCGATGAGGTGTCCGGTATTCTTCAGCAAAAAGAAATCTACCCGCTCGATATCGGAGATATCATCGAGATCCTCTACCCACGCATTTTCTAAGACGATCGTCTCTCCTGCCACAAAATCAAACCCATCGAGATAGAAATCGAGATTAGGTGCATTCCCGGAAAGTACGCCAGAATTTTTGGTGAATTGGAATTGTTGGGATGCGGTTGGACTGCTATTGCCAAGACGATCGAAGGCGATCGCTTCAAGGTAGAGGGTATGAGTACCGAGATCGATAGGGAGGGTACTTAAGTCAAAACTGTATTCAAAACTTGCATCGCGATCGCGATCGGGGTTGGCGATATTCAGAGCAGTTACATCGGGGAGGTCGATATACAAACCGTTATCGCTATAAATGTGGAAATCAATGCGAGCGATATCGGTTGCGCGATCGCTATCAAAAACCCTTGCATCTACGAGGGTTAAGATATCATTTTCGGTGTAACTTTGGCGATCTAAGGAGAAGATGGGAGCATTGGGGAGAAAGTGGGAAACTGTAAAATTGACTTCGGGCCCGGTGTAGAACTTACCCGTCTTGGTTTTAATAATCGACTCGAGAAAGAAAAGCTCCGATCCCGAGTTGGGGCGCATATCTAAAGTTTTTAGATCGAGATCGTAGGTAAAGAAGCCGTGAGAAGGATTGAAAGAATTCGGTGTAAATTCGGTTACGCTGCCAGCATCAATATAGCTGGAGTAGACAAAATTAGAATCTCTGACGCGAAAATCTATGCGTTCTATATTACTGATGCCGCTAGCTCCAGTATTACTGAGGAAAAGAACCTCATTGGCACTGTAGTCAACGCGATCGAGAGTGAAGTTAACAAAAGGTTGTTCGTGGTCGAGAATCAGATGCCGTGCAACTGGCATCGAACTATTGCCTGCCTTATCGTAGAGTGTCCCTTCAAGACGCACTGAATGGGAGCCTATCGGCAGATTAAGCGTACTTAAATCGAGATTGTAGTTGAACGATCCGAGAGTTGCGCCATTATGAATGGGAATAAACTCAGTTACATCTGGTAAGTCGATCTCTTGTTCTGGATAGTAAGAATTGGAATTTTCGAGAATGAGTTTGAAATCGATGCGATCGAGGGTGTCTATTCCATCAAAATCCTCCACTGAAGCATAATCAAATGTTAGGATGTCTCCGACCGAGTAACGCGAATACTGGACAAAATCGAAGTGCAAGTTAGGGGCATGATTGCGAATGAAGATAGAGTGACCGTCTAACGGACTGCTATTGCCTGCTTTGTCAACTACATAGCTTTCTAAGTCCCATCGATCGTGCCCTTCCGGAAGAGCTACAGTACTCAGATCGATGCTGTAATCAAATGTTCCATGACTCGAACCGGAATAGTCAGGATAAAACTCTGTTACATTGGGCAAATCGATAACGATTGAGTTGCCCCCACTCTGGCGACGGAGTTGGAAATGAACGTGGCTTACATCCTCAATGCCATCTCTATCTTCAACATCAGCAAATTCAATTGTAAGGGTATCCCCTGCATCATATTCTGATTCGCGAAGATAATAACGAACGGTGGGGCTGTGGTTGGTGACTTCAAAACTCGTGTGGCTTAACGTTCCCCGGCCGGAGCGATCGTAGGCGACTCCATGAATGTTACCTGATGAGAAGCCTTGGCCGATCGCCAAATTTTTCAGGACAATATCATGGCTGAATGTAGCGCGGTTGGGATTGTGGGGATCGCTGACAAACTGGGTAATTTGACCGAGATTGAGGGGGCGACCGTTTAAATCGAGGGTTAAATCGATGCGATCGAGGTCGCTAACGCCATCAACATCCTCAATCCATCCTTCTAAGGTTAGGGTCTCCCTTGCAGTGTATCGTGGCTGTTGCAGGAGATTGAAACCCCACATTGGTCTCTCGTTAGGGGAGGGGGGTATGGGATTGTTACTCGAAGCAGAGGGGGAATGATTCAGAGGCCGATCGAGGTCGGAGGGGGGAATTAAATTAACGGAGCGATCGAGCAGATGGGGATCTGTTCCTAAATGGCCGGAATCGGGTTGAACGGGCATGATTCGGTGAGGTAGAATGCGATGAGCAATTGAGACTATAAAAAATAATTGATACTAAGATTTTGTATTAAAAAAACTAAGTTGGTGTCTCCTACACTTCTTACGATGTCTTTTTTTGGCGATTACGTCAATATATTTACCGGCAACTTCACAGGAGCTTTACAATCTTCCGAGACTGGCTTCACGATCGCTTTACACTAACTTCACGAATTCTTCAAATGGAGAAAAAAAGGAGCAAATGCGATCGCTCGAATAACAACGCACGATCGCATTTACTCTGTCGATTGTCCTTACTTTTGTTCGAGGTTTGGCAACCTCTCAAACTCCGATCGACCACATGAGTGCTCTCTGTCGGCGATCAAAACTTCCATAATTAGGCTCAACAAAACTTTGTAGCCAGATTGTTCCATTGTCTATGCGATCGCCTCTATCTTTTGAGAACGCAGCACTCGAATAGTATGGCTTTTGTTCGCATATTCAGTAAACCTTATAAGTGACTGAGTTCAAACCCGAGATTGACTGACTTGTTTCTGATTTATTTCTGATTTGTTTGTCGCTAACAATAGAAATAACCGACTGAAGCGATCGAGGATATCTCAGCTCTGTAACAACACTGGAAACGAAAGTTTACCCTCGATCTGAATGTTAATAAATTTATCAATTTATAAAACCCTAAAAATACATTAATACAAGCATTAAATCGGTTTGAGCATTGACCCTCTATTTTCCCCATTCAGAGTGTTTTAAGATTTTAGCTGGATGAGGTATTAAAGATTGAAATCGACTGATTTGTAACTATTTTCTGTATGACTTCGATCCGGTAAGCTGAGAATATTTGGTTATCAAGATGCTCCATGTCCAGATCCCTCAGAATTAAACAGAATTGCCTCAACGAAGTAAAATTAGCAGTCCGACGCAACGGTTTTCCCAGTCAACGCGCTTTGGCCGAGGAAGTCGGATTTGCTCTCGCAACCGTCAGCAACTTTCTGACCGGCAAACCCGTTGACTATGTGACTTTTACAGAAATCTGTCGGCAATTGGCACTGGAGTGGAGAGAAATCGCCAATTTAGATTCTGAGGTTACGAATAAAAAAAACGAAACCCACACTCCAAGCGAGAGCGACCCAGACAAATCACCTCCCTACCCTAATGGCTCGATCCCCCTTGATTCTCCCTTCTATCTCCAACGCACTCTCTTTGAAGAACAAGTCAATCGAGAAATCGGCAAACCCGGAGCTTTAGTACGAATTAAAGCTCCGAGGGAAATGGGGAAAACCTCCTTTCTGCTCAGAGTTCTAGACTCTGCCCAACACTTGGGCTACCGCACGGCAAAATTGAACATCGAGCAAGTCGATCGCGCGATCTTGGGGGATACGGATCGGTTTTGCCGTTGGTTGTGTGCAAATACTGCCCGCCAATTTCATCTCAAACCGAGGTTAGATGAATATTGGGACGAAGATCTGGGGAGTAAAATTAGCTGCACGTCCTACCTCGAAGACTACATTCTCAAGCACGTTAAAAGTTCCCTCGTCTTAGCTTTGGATGAAGTGAACCAAATTTTTGAATATCCTCAAGTCGCCAAGGATTTTTTCCCCCTATTGCGTTCCTGGTACGAAGAAGCCAAAACTCTCCCCATCTGGCAAAAGCTCCGCTTAGTTATCGTTCACTCGACGGAAATTTACGTTCCCCTCCAGCTTAATCAGTCGCCGTTCAACGTGGGACTCCCAATTCAGTTAACCCACTTCAGTCTAGATGAAGTACAGCAGTTAGCTCAGCGCTATGAACTGAACTGGACTGATGGAACAGAAGCCAAGCAACTCATGGATATGGTAGGAGGGCATCCCGCACTGATTCATACTGCCATCTATCATCTCAGTAGTGGGGGGATTACTTTAGCAAAACTGCTGGATACTGCTCCTACATCTACCGGAATTTATTCTCATCATTTGCAGCGTCATTGGATAACGTTACAAGATAAGCCGGAATTAGCGGATGCCCTTTATCTCGTCATGAGTTCTACCGAACCCGTCCAATTAGATCCTATCCTTGCTTACAAATTGAGCAGTATGGGGCTGATTAAACAGTTAGGAAATCAAGCAATACCAAGCTGTGAGTTATATCGGCGATCTTATATCAAAAAAGAACTATAATTAGGATTCTGGAACGATCGCGATCGCTAGAAAATTGACCATCTGAACTCAGTTTTGGATCGGCCATCTCTCCCATCTTATCGCGATCGCAAAATAAGAGGCTCTTAGATGATAAAATCCCTATCCTTGTTGAGAATTACTCATCACAGAGAAAAGGTAAGCTATATTCCTTGGGTTGACATAACTGCTGAATAAAATCTATATACTTGGAGAGCTTACCAAAAACACCATTGCCATTCAAATTCAAGATATACGAAATTTCATAGTTCATCAGAGAAACTAAGAGACTGACTAAATCTTGAAAATCCTCATCGACTTGGTTGTAATTGTCCATGTCATCGAACATCATATCTCTTACCTTACAAGCCTCACTGACTAAGACTTCCCATTCTTCATCTAAAACCTCATCTACGGTTATTTTTTTGACACGGCGATAGGCATCGATGTATGTCTTGAGAAATTCTCTGTAAGGCTCTTTATATCTCATATCATTGAAACCAATCCGAGGAAATGAGTTATACCATTTCGTAACTTCTTCACAATCTTGCAAAGTAAACACCTTAAGGATGGTTGCAAAGTTGACAGCATAAATGATATCGCTGGAGGCTTTCTCAATTAATTCTCGAACGCCATCAACAGCATACTCTCCTACTAGGCGATATTTAAAGGCATTATTCGCAAAGAGATAGTAAAACATCAAATCCTTAAGCGTTTTACATTGACTGGGTTTGTGCTCGATTCCGATCGATCTTGCAATATCATCGGTATAGAAACCATAAAGAACTAAATGATCGTGCTTTCCGGGCTCTGAGTCCCCATAGTAATACTGATTGTAGGCTGAAATTCGCTGTGATAAATTCTTGTGTATCTTGCTATGAAATGTTGGCAGAGTGACCAGCTTGTGGATGAAGAGACTTTGTATTTCTGTAATATTGCCAAGGCTGGCCGTTGTTGGACGCGTATACCCCAAAAAATATACATTATTTAATTTTTGAGGAATAACACCCATAAAGTTATCTCGATAATCATATTGATAAAGAGTGTTTCCATCGATCGCAATTGTTGGCAATCTAGGATATTCAATCTCAAACTTTATATATTGATGAAATTCTCTTTCAATACCTGCATAAGTAATAGTTTTGCGATCGAAGTCAATTGGAGTATCGGGGGGAACGACAATGACTTGACCGGTATGAACGTACATCGCAATGTCGTTCAATAGATATCCTTCGGAAATAGATTGCTCTAGATTATCCCCAAAATTGGTACAATACTGTTCTATCGGCCAGTATTTGATTCCCAGCAAACCATTGGGCATATCTATTTTACTACGATATACCCAACTAAAATCTCGTCTTAGTAAGGGAAATTGGTTCGTTAGTAGTGCTGGATGGGAGTCATCGTGATGTTGAAACCATTGAGACATTACAATATCGCGAATGACTCTAGGGGAAGCATATCTAATGTTATGATATTCGTGCTGATCGTATGTTACGGGTTCTCCATTGAGAATGAGTTCTTGATCGAAAGGAGTGAACCCATGAGAACGGATGACAATTTTATTATTGTTGGGGATGAGCTTAGCGATAAGTAAGTTGGCAGAATCTCCCATCGTCCCCAAAACAAAAGTTTTGTTGGAGACGTTAAAGTCTAGTTCGCATAAAATATCGTGTACGGGTCGTTTAAAACCTGTCGCAACGACAACATGCTTGGCTTGGAACGTCTGTCCCGTTTTTGTATAAAGCACGCTGTAATTTTTAAAGTTCTCTATTTTAACCACAATATCTCTGATGACTTTGCGGGCATACTTGTTACGCCATCGCATGTGCATCTCATAAAATTGTTTGGCTGTCGGAAAGAAATCTTTTTCAAAATCTTTCACCAAGTCAAACGAGTAAAAACTCGTGATATAACTACTGACTAAGCTAAAATCCAAGCGATCGCATTTAACCAATCTATCCCATACGCTGTCATCCTCTCCTGTAATAATCTGGAAATTGCTACCAGTCAGATCTAGTTCGCGAATTAAAGGAATGGCGCTGAACCCAAAACCAATAATACATACGTCAATCATGTGTTACTCCCGAACGAACTGAGTGATGAGCATGGTCAGCCAAAATCTTGAGAATTTAAAATAACTTGAGGGTAAGCATAAACGAACTAACCTTTTATCGCAAGTCCTTTCCCATGGCGATCGGGAAATCATACTAAAAACAGCAACTGAGGGTGCAAAGTTTACACAAAAAATATCGATTAACATCTATAATACTGGCTAGATCAATTCAACTATGTTTGGTAGGGAGGAACAATGAATACTCAAGGTAATTCCACGCTCATGATCGAGCAAATCCACGAACGAATCCGAAATTATCATCCAGACAAACCTCCGAGCGTCCAAGATTTCCCTTTTGCCTATCAGGGTAAACAGACAGCCCAGATGGTTGCTTTTATCTGGAGGTGGGGAGACCCTAGCTTCGTAAAGAACTCGCAAGATCGACAAAAACACGAGGTCGCTCGGGATTTACAGCACAATTATTTCCTTGCTCGTGACGAACAAGGTCGCTTTTCCTCTCAAAAACTTGTGGATCTGTTCGCTGCAAATCCGAGAAAATGGCTCGAAAATGGTCGCGATTCTTCCGGTGAACTGGCACATGAAGCAGAAATACTTGTTAGTGTTTTTGGAGAGACTCGGATCTTGGATAAAACAAAATACTTGTCTCCCATATTTACAGCAGAGGAATTGGGGCTTGGAAGTTTTGAGAGCGTTACTCACTATCGGTTTTTTCTCGATACCAATACCTTCACGGGTTATCTAACCGATGCCAATACTCTCTATAGCGAAGGAATACCTCGTTTAGGTTACCATATCGCCTTTCCTCCATGTCCTCAATTTGGTCACTTAACTCTAATGCCAGAAGATTTGGACGAATGGATCAATAATGACGATACAAGGCGACTTCTCCCCGAGAAGCCTTTCATTCCCTCCTCTTGTAGCTAATCTATCCCTAACCCTGTCTGCATATATTCAGGTTTAGGAAAAGCGACTGAAGCCGAAGACAAATCAACTCAGAGGCACTACCTCTACCTCGTGCTTGGGAGAGCAAGATAGGTCTCGGCTAACTCAAACCTTCAAGATTGATGGATTACAAGTATCAAGGGAACTATGCTTGAAACAGCAACGCCAATGAACGGCATCTTCGATTATCAGATCGTCGAAAAGATTTACGAAAGCCGAAATTCATTAGTTTATCGGGCGCAGTCCAAAGTAGATAATCGTCCCGCAATCATCAAGGTGCTGAAACAAGATTATCCAACTCCCTCCGAGCTGACACGGTATAAGCAAGAGTATGAAATTACGCGCTCTCTCAAGGTTGAGGGCGCGATCTCCGTTTACGATCTGATTCCCTATGAGAGTACGCTCGCCATTGTTCTAGAGGACTTTGGCGCTCAATCGCTAGAGATTCTATTGCCATCTTGGGATATTTCCCTACCTGATTTTTTGCAACTTGCAATTCGGATTTCTGCGGCACTAGCAAATATTCACGATGCAAATATTATTCACAAAGATATCAATCCTTCTAACATTGTCATAAATACTAAAACAAAAAAAGTTAAGATCATTGACTTTGGTATTTCCACTATTTTTGCGAAAGAAGATCCTACCATAGCTAGCCCATCTGTTTTGGAAGGAACATTGGCCTATATGTCTCCAGAGCAGACGGGCAGGATGAATCGATCGCTAGATTACAGAACCGATTTTTATTCTTTAGGGGCAACATTTTACAGAGTTCTAACGGGTCAATTTCTGTTTGATACTCAAGATCTTCTTGAATTAGTCCACTGTCATCTTGCCCGCGAACCCGTACCGCCTCACGTTATCAATCCATCGATTCCTCTGGCAATTTCCAACATTATCGTGAAGTTAACTGCCAAAGCGGCAGAAGATCGCTATCAAAGTGCGCTCGGACTTAAATCAGACTTAGAGGAATGCTACGCTCAGCTCGAAAATTCTGGCGGTATTGTCGCATTTCCCCTTGCTCGTCACGATCTGATCGAACGACTGCAAATTCCGCAGAAGTTGTACGGTCGAGAGGCTGAGATCGAACAACTCTTAGAAATATTTAGGAACGTTACCCAACCCCAAGTCCAGACAAAACGAACAGAGACCATTCGATCGCGCCCAAACGTTCAAATCGCGTTAGTCGGAGGATATTCAGGCATTGGCAAAACTTCCCTCATTCAAGAGCTGTACAAACCGCTTTGCCAGCAGCAAGGTTACTTTATTAGTGGGAAATTCGAGCAGTTCCAACGGAACATTCCCTATTCTGCGATCGCTTCTGCTTTTCAGTCTCTCATCCGCCAGCTCTTGACGGAGAGCGAAGCTCAGTTAGCTCGATGGAGAAGCGAGCTCAAAAATGCCGTCGGTATTAATGGTCAAGCGCTCGTTGATGTCATCCCCGAGGTTGAAGAAATTATCGGTCCTCAAGAACCGATTAACCCACTAGAACCCGCACAAGCTGAGAATCGCTTCAACCAAGTATTCCAAAACTTCATCCAAGTATTTTGTCGCCGCACTCGTCCTCTGGTTCTCTTTTTAGACGATCTGCAATGGGCCGATTTTGGCACCTTGAAGTTAATCGAACTCATGGCGACGGATCGTCGAGTCGAATCCCTGCTTCTACTCGGTGCTTATCGAGATAATGAGGTTGATGAGAATCATCCGACCATGCTCGCGCTCGCGCGTCTGAAAAAGCAAGGGGTGGCTGTAAGTCAGATTATGTTAACGCCCCTCGAGTCAGGTGATGTAACGCAACTGCTTGCCGAAACCTTGCATCGCGATCGGTCGGATGTTGCTCCGTTAACAGAGCTTGTCGTCCAAAAAACTTTAGGCAATCCTTTCTTTATTCATGAAATTTTGGGAACGGTCAAGCGAGAAAATCTCTTAAAATTTAATCGCGCTCGTCGATATTGGGAATGGGATCTCGAACATATTCAAACATTAGAAATTACTGAGAATGTCATTAACCTCACAATCAAAAGGCTAAGTTTGCTTTCAGAGGAAATACAGGCGGTTTTGCGCTTGAGTGCCTGTATTGGTCATCGTTTCGATCTCAATACCCTGTCAATCGTCAGCGAAAAACCTCCTTCAGAAACGTTTAAACACCTTCTACCTGCAATACAACAAGGATTCATTCAACCCATATCAGAGTTAAAAACTACTTCAGCAGACCCCATTAACTCCACACTCGTTGTTGAAGATTATCAGTTTCGACACGACCGAATTCAGCAAGCGGCTTATACCCTCATCGATCTCGATCGTCGGAAGAGCGTGCACCTTCAAATTGGTCGCTTACTCCTCAAAAGTTGCGATCGAAACGATCTTCCAGAGAAAATTTTTACACTTGTCGATCATTTAAACAAAGGACTAGAACTGATAGAAAATGAGACAGAAAGAATCAGCGTATTAGAACTCAATCTGTCTGCGGGAAAGAAAGCCAAGGAAGCCATTGCCTATAAAGCAGCTCGAGAATATTTCTTGATGGTCAAGCATGGATTTCATGGTGATATTTGGCATGAGAGTTATGAGATGGCACTCTATCTCTACAGAGAGTTAGCGGAAACCGAGTACCTCAATGGAGATTTTCAAGAATCTCAGAGACTCCTTGATTTATCCATTAAGCAAGTTAAAGCTCCCCTTGATGCTGTGGAATTTCACTTCCTTTGGATTGCTCAATGTACAATGCAAGGTAAGCTGGAAGAGTCCATCGATTTAGGACGAGCCGCGCTGAGATCCCTCGGAAACGATCTGCCTGAAGATACTTTCCAAGAAGCATTAGAAAAAGAACTAGCTGATTTTCATAGAAATATAGGAGATCGTCCGGTATCAGAACTGTACGATCGTTTTGAGATGACGCAGTTAGAAAAACAGGCGGTTTTGAAGCTATTAGCTCGTCTTTCTAATTGTGCTTATATCATTGACCAATCTCTATATGCTACTATTGCTGCAAAGATGGTAAATCTTTGTATTCAAGACGGTCATATCTCAGTTTCTTCAATGGCCTACAGTTACTTTGGGTTAGTCAACACCGTACTCAAAAACTATCGTCTAGGCTACGATTTAGCACTTCTCGGGATGGCGTTAGCCGATAAATATCAAGACCTCTCTACAAAAGGTTCATCCTGTCAAGTTTTTGGAACGCAAGTAATTTTTTGGTTAGATCATGTCAAGTATGCCGAGAAAATTCTTGATGATGGTTTTAAGGCGAGCTTACAGGTTGGAGACTTACAATATGCTGGCTATACTCAGTTTTTCGGGCTATATAATTTGACTTTTCAAGGTAGAGAAGTAAATACATTGCTAAAAGAAGTTGAGCGTATTCTTCATTTTAGCCAAGAAACGCAGAATCATTACACTTCTTTCGGCTCTCTGTCCATGAAAATAATATTTAGCAATCTATTGGGTTTGACTAAAGATAAATTCTGCTTCGATCTTGAAAATTTCGCTGAGTTGGGATTTATAGAAAATTGTAGTCAGAATGGTTACTTGCAAGGTGTTTTAGCTGCTCACCAAGTCTTGAAAATTCAGGTACTCTACCTGTATGAAAAGCCCGTTCGAGTCAGTTTAGTGGAGGAAACGGTTGCACTTTCTAGATATCTTTATTCTATTATAATCATTGCAACCCTTAACTATTATTCTTCCTTGACTTTAATCCGTCATTATGAAGAGGCCTCTCCTGAAAAGAAACAACAATATTGGAAGCAGATAGAAGTTAACCAAAAAGACATGAAGGAATGGGCCGATCGCTGCCCGGATAATTTTCTACATAAGTATTTGCTCGTTGCAGCAGAAATGGCTCGTATTTGTGAGAATCGGCCAGAGGCGATGGATTTATACGATCGCGCGATCGAGTCAGCTCGAGAATATGAGTTCGTCCAAAATGAGGCATTGGGGAACGAGCTTGCGGCTAAATTTTGGCTGGAGCGAAGTAAGGAACACTTTGCCAAACTGTACATGCGAAGAGCGCATCAGTGCTATCAAATCTGGGGCGCAAAACGCAAAGTTGAAGACTTAGAAGAAAAATACCCGCAATGGTTTACTACGCAATCCTATGAAGCCGATGATGGAAAGACAACGACCATGACAGGCTCTCGACGCTCGACGCAATCCTTAGACCTTGAAACCGTCCTTAAAGCCTCAGAAACCCTATCCCAAGAAATTGTTTTAAAAAACTTATTGGCCCAATTGATGACCATCGCCATTGAAAATGCAGGCGCGCAAAAGGGTTTTCTCCTTTTAGAAACAGAGTCAAATTGGTTCATTGAAGCTGAAGGTAATGTTAATGAGAGCACGGCAAAATTATTACAATCTATTCCGATTGAAACTGAAGAAGAACAAGCAACTCTCTTACTTCCCTCAGCAATTGTCAATTATGTCGCTCGTCTCAAGCAAAATGTGATTTTAGGTGATGCTTGCCACGAAGGAGACTTTAGCAATGACCCTTATATCCTTGCCACTCAAGCCAAATCAATCCTCTGTACCCCTTTAGTCAACCAAGGTCAAGTTAGCGGCATTCTCTACCTTGAAAATAACCTGACTACCAATGCTTTTACTAGCGATCGCGTCGAACTCCTCAACATCCTCTCCAGTCAGGCTGCCATTGCGATCGAAAATGCTCGCCTTTACGAAACCCTCGAGCAGAAAGTTGAAGAACGCACGCAAGAACTCTCACAAACTCTAGAAATTCTTAAAGCAACTCAAGCAGAACTGATCTTTGAAAACGATCTCCTCAGAAGTGCCGAACAACCTTCCGCTTTTGACTATCAAGTGGGAGGGAGCTTACCAATGGAGGCTTCTACCTATGTGGTGCGATCGGCAGACCGCTACCTCTACAAAGCCCTAAAGCGAGGGGAGTTCTGCTATGTCCTCAATCCCCGGCAGATGGGAAAATCCAGCCTCATGGTGCGCATGATCGACCATCTCCAACACGAAGGGATTTATTGTGCGCCGATTGACATGACTCGCATTGGTAGTGAAGATCTCACCCTCGATCGCTGGTATAAAGGATTGATATTCCAGTTAATCCGACGTTTCGATCTGCGTAGAAAGATAAATCTCAAAGTTTGGTGGCAAGAGCGAGAGGATATCTCTCCGGTGCAGAGGTTGGGTGAATTTATTGAAGATGTTTTGCTGGTGGAAGTCGGTCGCGAGAATGCTTCTCCCCCGAAACAACTGGTTATTTTTATCGATGAGATCGATAGCGTTCTAGACTTAGATTTCCCGGTTAATGACTTTTTTGCTTTGATTCGCGCTTGCTACAATCAGCGCAGTCTCAATCCCGAGTATCGACGTTTAACCTTTGCGCTGTTTGGGGTGACCACCCCCTCCCATCTTATGACCAATATCCAAACTACCCCCTTTAATATCGGTCGAGCCATCCAACTGGAGGGTTTTAAGGAGCACGAAGCTCAACCTTTGTTGCAAGGATTGAGCGAGAAAACCAGTAACCCGCAAACCTTGCTGAAAGAAATTTTGGCTTGGACGAACGGACAGCCTTTCCTCACGCAAAAGCTCTGTCAGTTAATCCGGATAGCTTCCTCTCCCATTCCTGCCAATGGCGAGGCAGTTTGGATTGAAAACTTGGTACAAACAAAGATTATTAAAAATTGGCAATCCCAAGATGAGCCAGAACATTTGCGAACGATTCGCGATCGCCTCCTCAACAGTCCGCGATCGGCCCGGTTGCTCGAGATATACCGACAAGTTTGCGATCGCGAATCTGTTGTTGTGTCTGAAAGTCCCGAAGAAAGAGAATTACTCTTGTCGGGATTAGTTATCAAACAAGAGGGACAATTGAAAGTCAATAACCGCATCTATGAATCGATTTTCGATCGCGATTGGCTCGATCTCCATCAGTCAAAATAATTCAAAATTACCCATTGGAGAACGGCTAGAAATCAATTTCTATCGTTCCCAAACGCCGATCGCGTAAAATTGTCAAAGAAGCCGAATCGGGACGGGTGCGCAGGAACGAGACGAGTTCTAAGATATTGCGAATGCGACGGCGATCGATCGCAACGATGCGATCGCCCGGTCTGAGTCCCGATTGTGCGGCGAGGGAATTGCGTTCGATGCCGACAATGAATAGATTGGGGGTGAGGGAGAGTCCCAAGCGGACGGGGCGATCGTTGCGACGATTTTCTCGCGATCGCGATGGTGAAGAAGAACGAGAAGGAGAGGGAACGGGATCGCGGCGGGCAATTTCGGCAGCAGAGGTGATGCGATCGCGATTCTCGGCCAGAAATTCCCTCACGGCGGTGGCACTGGTGGCAAAGCCAATGCCAATATTCCCACCCCGTCGATTGGGGCTGAGAATGGCTTTATTCACCCCGATCAGGTCGCCGCGAGAGTTTAATAAGGGTCCGCCAGAATTGCCCTGATTGATAGCGGCATCGGTTTGCAAATCCCCATTCGGAGCAATGCGGCTGAGAATGCCCGTGGTAAACGTTCCCGACAAGCCAAAAGGAGAGCCGATGGCATACACCTCCTGACCCACTTGGATGCTCTGAGAACTGGCAAATTGCAAGGTGGGAAAGCGATCGCGGGAGAGGATTTGCACTAAAGCGAGGTCATTGGCGCGATCCAAGGCAAAGGCTTGTCCGGGATATTCCTTGCCTTCGTTATCGATAACGACGACGCGACCCCGACGGGCATCTTCAACGACATGAGCATTCGTGAGAACCAGCCCGCTTGCATCGATGATACTGCCCGAACCCGCACTGCGTCCGACGGCAACCGTGACGACGGCAGGACTGGCTTTACGATAGACATCAATGCGAGTCTGCTCGCTTTCATTTAACTTCTCGGGCGCGAAAGCTATCGGCGCACCCGAGGCGGGAAGGGGAGCAGTGGCGAGTAAACTGGCGAGAATGAGGGCGATCGAGGATGCGGCTTTCATGGTTTCGCGGAGCGGAAATGGGAACTCTACTTCTTATCATATCTTGCCCTTATTGATGTTGGCGATCGCATCAATGTTCCAGTCCTTCAAGCCAAACAACACCCCAGTTCCCCACGTCGAGAGAAAAAATGCAGATATTATCTTAAATTAGGAAAAATGCTCTATCAATTCTGCCACGCTACTCATGACTCCAGATCGAACTCCTGTCAAGCTCATTCTCGACACCGACCCGGGCGGTGATGATATCTTTGCCCTCTTTTGGATTCAAAGTTTGGTCAAACAAGGCTTTGCGGAGTTGGTGGCCGTCACCACTGCCGAGGGCAACGTTCCCGCCGAGTATACGTTTAATGCGGCTTGTCAGATTCTC
Source organism: Cyanobacteria bacterium P01_E01_bin.42 (assembly GCA_039194995.1). Lineage (GTDB taxonomy): Bacteria > Cyanobacteriota > Cyanobacteriia > Cyanobacteriales > Spirulinaceae > CCY15215. The sequence goes on from JBCCVR010000041.1 coordinate 32,845, forward strand.
GAATTGGGAGATTTAGAAAATGTCCCCGTCGGTCGGGGCGTGGATGTTCCCATCAAACATTTCAGCGATGCTTCCCATATTCACGGACCCGATGGTATGGGCAATCTGTCTCGCACCTTACCAGAAGTGGGGCGAAGTTTTGCCGATGCCCCTGTTTCTGACGAATTGCTGATTGAGAAACTCGAAGAACAACCCGGAGCAATTACGATCGTCGCGATCGCTCCCCTCAACAATCTCGCGGCAGCAGAAGCCAAAAAACCGGGAATTCTCACCTTAGCACGAGAAATTATTATTATGGGAGGAGCCTTTCAAATACAGGGAAACGTCACTCCTTGCGCAGAATTTAACATGGCCTTTAATCCCCAAGCCGCAGAACGGGTTTTGAATTCCCGCAACGATCTGGTTATTGTTCCTCTCGATGTAACGCGGCAGTTGGTCTTAACTCGCAATATCATGGAACAAATCGTACAAGTAAATCCCCAAGGCTCCCTATCCCAATTTATGAAAGAATTGGCAGAATTTTTAACCCAAAGTTCTCTCCAGTGTCGCGAAACCAAAGGGGAATACGGTTTTTTAGTTCACGATGCCCTCACTTTGGCGTATCTATTCTATCCCGAAACCTTGCGGTTTAGCCGCGCTCGGGTCAGCATCGAAACCCAAGGCGAGTTTACCAAAGGTCAAACCCTCATGGATTTGCGCCACACCCCTAAAGAGACGGCCAACGCCTGGGTTGCCGTCGATGTTGACGTGCCGGGTTTCTTTACCTGCTTATTGGAGGATTTAAAAACCTTGGTCGGGATCGCGATCGATTAACTATCTGGCGATCGCCCGTTCGTTCGCACCTCTTCCCGAACCCCTTCGAGCACCCGGGAAATCTCTCGTTCGTCAAATTCTTCCGCCAGTGCTAAGATGCGTTCTGCGAAGCTGCGATAGCGATCGTCGAGTTCGAGTAAGCGTTGGGCTTCCTCTTCAATGACCTGAATATCCCCAATTTTAGATGCGCCGAACAGAACCTGCAATTCTTCTTGGGGCGGAATCTCCTGGTCGATCGCCCGGAGTGCATCTTCTGACTCGGTTGGCTTCTCTAAGTCTTCATAAATCCATTGCAGATCGAGATACTTCTGCAAACAAATCAATAATCCTTCGACATCAATCGGCTTGTGGAGAAAATCATTACAACCCGCTTCCAAACTCATAATTTGGTCTTCCTGCAAAATACTCGCCGAAGCAGCAATAACGATCGTATTCTGCAACTCGGGCAGGGTTCGTAACTGTCGCGTCATGGCAAAACCATCCAAAACGGGCATGACCAAATCAGTAATAATGAGATCGGGTCGCCAACTCAAGGCTTGGTTGAAACCGATTTCGCCATTTTCTGCCCCCACGCAATCAAATCCCAGAGGTGTTAGTAATTCCAACAGCATTTGTCGATTAACCTCTTTATCATCGACAATGAGAATTTTATAAACCCACCCTTCGTAACCGAGAATGCGACCGCGATCGCTCGTAGTCACCGCCGTCCAAGCCGTGGCAGTGGGAACGACTAGATCGAAGAAAAAACAACTCCCCTCTCCCAGTATGCTGGTAACTTGAATTTGACTGCCCATCATTTTGACGATTTGGTCGGAGATCGCCAGTCCCAGTCCCGTTCCTTCGATTTTTCTGGATTTAGAACCCACTTGTTCGAAGGGCAGGAAAATTTGGGAGAGTTGTTCCGGACTCATACCCACGCCCGTATCGCGGATACTGAATCGGATGGGGTTGTTGTTGGTGACTGAAAAGGTGACACTGCCGCGATCTGTGAATTTAACAGCATTTCCCAACAGATTGAGCAGAACTTGGCGCAGGCGTTTTTCGTCCACAATAATGGCTTGAGGTAAATCCGGCGCGATCGCGGTGTTAAAGGTCACGGCTTTGGCTTCAGCCCGAATGCGGGACATTTCCGCTACACCCAAGAGGAAAGAGGCAAAATGAATGGGTTGGGGATGGAGTTCCAGTTTGCGGGCCTCGATCTTGGAGAGGTCGAGAACGTCGTTAATGAGTTCGAGCAAGTGAGTTCCGGATTGCTGAATAACTTTAACCCCCTGACGTTGGCTGTTAAGGTCTTCGGCACGGTTCATGATTTGAGCGTAGCCGAGAATGCCGTTCAGGGGCGTGCGTAACTCGTGGCTCATACTGGCAAGAAATTCGCTTTTGGCTTGGTTGGCAGATTCGGCGACGGCCTTGGCTTTCTTCAGTTGTTTGGTGCGCTTTTTGACTTTTTTTTCAAGGTTGCGGGAATAATCTTCCAGTTGTTGACGGGATTGTTCGAGGTTGCGATACAGGGTTGCATTTTCGAGAGAAATGGACATCTGTGCGGTGAGGAGATTGAGAATTTCAAGGTGACGTGAGGTAAATGCAGCAGCAGTTTGATTGTTTTCGAGATAGAGCATTCCCGTCAGTTTGCCCGAGTGAATGAGGGGCAGACAAAGGACGGATTTACCGGGATGGGCGAGGATGTAGGGGTCGCTGGCAAAGCGTTTTTCTCGGCTGATATTGTCCAGCAGAAGACTTTTTTGCGTTCTGGCAGTGTAGTTGATGACGGAGAGGGGAAGTTTGTCTTGAATCGTGCTGTCTTGACCCGGAATAACTTGGATATTTTTATTATCGATAGTTGCTAAGACCTCGATTTGCCAACCGCGATCGCCATTGGTGACAAAAATTCCTTTTTTCGCTCCAGCATTTTCGATCGCGATTTCCATCATTTTCTCGAGCAGGTTATCGGTGACAATTTCCCCAGAAAGGGTATAAGCGGCTTTAATGGCAGTTTTGAGATCGAGAATTTGGCTGTGTTTGCTACTGGACGTATTGGTAATGCTGGTTTGAGTGACAGTGGCTTCGATTGTATCGAGGTCGTCGGGTTCGATCGTTGCCCCTCGGATAATTAAATGCGGGTAGTATTCGTCCATATCCTCGACCTTGGCTTTCGCTCCCCAGCGAATATAAGCGTAGTAGGCTTGGGTCATATAGGCTTTCGCAACCTGTTCCCGCTTCAGGGAAAGATAAAATTCGGCGGCGCGTTCGTTGGCGATCGCTTCTTCGTGAACAAATCCCTGTTCTTTGGCTCCGGCGATGGCGCGATCGTAGAATTCCATCGCTTGCAGTGGCTGTCCCAAAACTCTAGCCCTTTCGGCTTCAATCAAATCGTATTTATTTTGGAAATTCATGGGGGCAGACTGTGCCCATCGTTTCATTTGTTTTTGGTTAATCGCAACTTTTTTCAGATAGTGTTTTTGCTTACTTTGTATGGTATGAAAATCATTAATTAGGAAAACTAAGGAGGAATAGAAATTGAGTTCTCCCAATTGCATTAGTGCGCCCAAATTTTCTTTATATTTTTCCGCTAACTCAGCAATTTCAATTGCTTGATTATATTCTTTAAATACATACAAAACAATTAGCTTGCAGACATAGAAATCTACGATTACAGCATGATTTTTAGATTCAATAAATTTCGGGATATTTTCTTCTTCATTAAATTGCTCTCCAACTAATTTAGCTTTGTTATTCGATTGACCGATCAAATTCAATACAGCTTGATACCAAATTTTTGTTAAATCGCTGACTGTATTCATTTTATAACCAATCATTACATCAAGATATTGAGCTTGATTTCGTGCTAAAGAATCTAGCGATCTTCCTCCCCAAAAAGGAAAATTTGCATAGCCCCATGCAGCATAACAAGCATACTCTATATCGCCTGTCTCTAATCCACTTTGAAATGTATCGAGGAATGGTTTTATTGTTTCTTCAATGGGATCTTTCCAGTGTTTTATAAAAGCATTAAAGTAAAAGTTTATTTTCGCTTTTAGTTCTTTAGCTTTGAATTGTTCTACTAGCTCAACAGCCAGTTTGCCAAATTGATATCCAGAATCAAGATCGGAGAGAGGCCCGCAAAGAAGCATACCATAATTAACATATCCAAAGGCAGATAGAGAAGAATTACCATATTGTAAGGAAAGAGCAATCATTCTAAATATGATTAGTGGCAGTAACATTGGATTTGTCATCAAAGTAGCAGGGGAGATCGCAACGAGGATTCGCATTGCGGCTAACTTATAAGGATCTGTCATTAATTGTAAAAGTTCTAAGTCTTCTATATTTTTACGTCCTAATTGTAGCTTATTGCGAATTAATCCAATTATCAGATTTACTTTGTTTGGACTTTCAGGCAATACGATTCCTAAATTTTTAAGGATTTTCAGACCTGTATTGAGTGCTTCTTGAGGTTGATTTTGTTGTAAATAAAAAGGGATTTTTAATTCGTATATTTTGACTGTTTCTAGTTGTGTTTTTATTTTTTCTAAGGCAATTTTTTCGAGTTTTTCTGCTCCTACAAAGTTTGTATTCAAATATTCAGCCTCGTAAGTTTCTAAATGTAAATCTCGCGTGAGTTCGTAATAGATTTCCCATGCTTGTTCTGGTAATAAAGATAAGCCTGTATTCAAGTATGTAACCGATGCTTGATAAGCTGTTGCCACTTTTGCCTTGCGACCTGCTATTAGATTTAGTCGTGCTAATTCTTCGCGTTTTTCTAGCTGGCTAATTAAGTCAACCCCAATATTGAGTTGGTTAACAATATCAAATATATTATTTTCTAAAATATCTCTCTGAGTTTTTTGTAATAGAAGCTGACCGATTTTTAGATGAGTCCATTTTTTCTCAGATTCCGGAATTAAAGAATAGGCGGCCTGTTGCACCCGATCGTGTAAGAACTTATAACTGACTCGCACTTCTTCGCGATCGAGGGTTGTTTCTTCGTCTTGTTCGAGTCCTAGAGCAATTTTATAAGCACTCGACAAAGGTAAAACTAATCCTGATTGTAATGCTTCCCACAACTGATTGGCCGTGGTTAATAAAGATTGCTCCCCTGCGATCGCCAGCATATCCAAATTAAATCTGTTACCAATACAAGCTGCTAACTTTAGAGCTTGTTGCGTTGCGTCTGGAAGTTTACTAATATTTCTCGCAACCAATTCAACAACATTACAATCTGTGATACCCACTGCTTGAATCTGTCGAATATCCCAAGACCATTCTTTTTGCGTAAAATCGAAAAATAATAGTTTCTCCTGATAAAGTGTTTTAAATAATTGAGTGAGGAAAAAAGGATTTCCTTGGGTTTTATTAAAAAGAAGATCTGCTAAGTCTTGAGACTTTTCACTTTCTTGTAAAGTATCGGATACGAATTCTCTAATATTATCTCGGTGCAATGGACTGAGAACAATATTATTAACTATTGACCCTGCTTTTTTGATTTCTTCAATAGTTATAATTGTTGGATGTGTGGGACTGACTTCATTATCTCGATAAGCTCCCATCAATAAGAGGTATTGACTTTCCACATCTGTTATCAATTCTTGGATGAGTTTCAGAGAAGCATTATCTGCCCATTGTAAGTCATCTAAAAATACCACAAGAGGGTGATCCTTTGTCGCAAAAGTATTGATAAACTTTTTGAATACACGATTGAAGCGATTTTGCGATTCACTCGCTCCGACCTCCGCAATGTCGGGTTGAGATCCAATTACATATTCAACTTGGGGAATGACATCAATAATAACTTTACCATTTTCGCCTAATGCCTTTGTCAGTTTTTCTTTCCAAGTTACCAATTGCTCGAAACTTTCTGTTAGCAATTGCCCGATTAATTCCCCCAAGGCTTGGGTCAAAGCAGCATAAGGAATGTTACGCTTAAATTGATCGAATTTCCCACTAATAAAGTAACCTCTTGCTTTAACAATAGGTTTGTGAACTTCATTAACAACGGCAGTTTTTCCAATACCAGAATAACCCGATACTAGCATTAATTCGATGTTACCCGATGCCACTCGCGCAAAAGTATCCATCAACTGAGTTACTTCAACTTCTCGTCCGTAAAGTTTTTGCGGTAAGCTAAACTGACTTTGAGTATCGAGTGTAGCTGGCTCGAAGTCTTCAATTTTTCCTGAAGTTTCTAATTGGTGAAGGCATTCTTCTAAATCTGTTTTTATTCCTGCTGCACTCAGATAACGCTCTTCTGCTGTTTTTGCCAGTAATTTGAGGATAATCGCTGATATGCCTTGAGGAATTTCAGGATCTAGTTGGCAAGGAGGAATTGGATTTTTAGCAATATGACAATATACCAACTCCAACAGATCGGTGGCTTCAAAAGGTAGTTTTCCCGTCAGCATTTCATAAAAGGTAACGCCAAGGGAATAGAAATCCGTTCTGTAGTCGATGTTGCGATTCATCCTCCCGGTTTGTTCGGGAGACATATAAGCAAGTGTCCCTTCGAGAAGTCCCGGATTTATAGCTTGTGGAATTTCTTTTTCTAGGCGAGTTGCAATGCTAAAGTCAATAATTTCAATGTCTCCATTCAAAAGATTTACGAGTATGTTATGAGGTTTTATATCTTTATGAATGATTTTGTTTTCATGGATTTCTTGTAATACTTTAACCAAATTTATGGCAATTTTTAAAAATAGAAAAATATTAATCTTTTCCTCGGAATCCATCTGATTTTTTATAGAACTACTCCCAAAATCCTCAAAAATTAAAGCCAGACTGCTTTGATAGAATTCAAGTATTATGGGTTTAATAACCCCTTTAATACTGATTGAATTAAGGATATGATATTCATTGCGAAGACGAGTGATTTCTTCGATACCCGGATAATCATTTTTTAGAGTCTTGATAATGACCAGACTATTTTCTGGTTCTTTCAATGCTTGATAAACAATGGTTTTCAAACCTTCGTACAAAGTTGCCTTTAATTGATAGCCTTTTAGATTTAGCATGAATTTCCTCAGTAATTTCAAGTAGGTACATGGATAATTGGATTGATTTAGCTCAT
>JBCCVR010000042.1:0-39661 GCA_039194995.1 Cyanobacteria bacterium P01_E01_bin.42
ATTCAGTCCAGACGGGAAGTATGTTGCCACTGCTAGCTCTGACTTCACCGCCCGCATTGGCCGCACTGACACTGGAGAAACTATTGCCCGCATCGACCATGAATCCGTGGTCGGGGACGTGTCATTCAGTCCAGACGGGAAATATGTCGCCACCGCCAGCGATGACAACACCGCCAAAATTAGCCGCACTGACAATGGAGAAGAAATCACCCGTATCTACCATGAAGACTCGGTCTTAGCCGTCTCATTCAGTCCAGACGGGAAATATGTTGCCACTGCTAGCTCTGACTTCACCGCTCGCATTAGCCGCACTGACACCGGAGAAACTATCGCCCGCATCGACCATGAATCCGTGGTCGGAGATGTGTCATTCAGTTCGGACGGGAAATATGTCGCCACCACCAGCTCTGACTTCACTGCTCGCATTAGCCGCACTGACACTGGAGAAACTATTGCCCACATCGACCATGGAGACAAGATCAGAGACTTGTCATTCAGTCCAGATGGGAAATATGTTGCCACTGCTAGCTCTGACTTCATCGCCCGCATTAGCCGCACTGACACTGGGGAAACTATCGCCCGCATCGATCATGAAGACCCAGTCAATGCCGTGTCGTTCAGTCCGGACGGGAAATATGTCGCCACCGCCAGCAATGACAACACTGCCCACATTAGCCACACTGACACCGGAGAAACTATCGTCCACATCAACCATGAATCCGTGGTCAATGCCGTGTCGTTCAGTCCGGACGGGAAATATGTCGCCACCGCCAGCAATGACAACACCGCCCGCATTAGCCGCACTGACACCGGAGAAACTATCGCTCGCATCGATCATGAAGATAGGGTCACTGCTGTTTCATTCAGTCCGGACGGGAAATATGTTGTCACTGCTAGCTCTGACTTCACCGCCCGCATTCGCTATGCTAAATCTGCTCTTCTATGGCAGGAAGTTTGTTCTAGAATTAGACACAATCTAACAGCTAACGAATGGGAGCGTTATGTTGATGCCAATTTACTCAATTACGATCGCACTTGTCCCGATCGCCCCGTCCATGAGAGCGTTACTCGCAGAGCCTTAGAATGGGTTAAACAAGATAAAAATAAAGCCTTAAAACTGCTTCGGCATATTGCGAAAATAGATGACAATGCCGATTTGAATCCCGATACCGAAGAAAGCGATCGCGATCCCAAAGCCGTCATCAAACAAATTCTGTCATCAATTAAAAACGATAAAAAACAGCAGGAAAGTGATACAAGTGAATAATCACCAAACGCGATCGTAATCGATTTTATTGAGTTTTGACTCTCCAGCGATCGCGTTTAATCAAAGTCAGCTAAAGCAATTTGAACACAATTATAAACACCTTGCCAATCTCGTTCCGATAAATGACCGATGAAAACTAAATTTGCAGCCGGAGGAAGGGTAACAATAAAACTTCGGAAGATAGAAGCAACTCGCAAACCTGCTGAAGACCAATCTTGAAGAATATAATCCGTTACTCCCAGATTAGATGTTTTTGTAGTAATCAACCCCACAATAACATCAGGACGAGTTGTATGATAAGTTTCCGAAGAGAGTACGACAACAGGACGGCGTTTGATTCCAGTAACGCCGGGAAAATCTACTGTTACCACATCACCAGCTTTGAAAGTCAACGATCGCTCTCCTCCGCCTCATACGATACCGCCCCATTTTGTAAAGAGAAAGAAGCAATATCTTGCATATCTTCCTCCGTCCATGTATCGCTATAACTCACCTCTCGATTAGAGGTTTCTTTACGAGTTAAATTGTTTAAAATCAGAGCAGCTAAACGTAATTGTTCTTCTTCCGATAGATTGGATAGCTCGTTTGCATAAATTTCATGAATCGTGCGATCGCGGGTTGGCATTGTTTCTCTGTTACCGATGTAAATCATGGATGCAAGAGCTTTTATGATATCAAATTTAGGCTCTCTGTACTCATGAATTTCTTGCCTAGAATTTGCCTAAAATTTGGGCAAAACCCTGCGAAATTGAGTGAAACCGCATGAAGTTTGCAAAAATCAACAAATCCCGCACCCCCTTGAAAATAAAGGGATACGGGATGTAATTGAATACAAAACAATTAAGGCGGCAGTCGGAATCGAACCGACGATAAGGATTTTGCAGACCTTTATTCTCTAAAATGAATCCCTTTCCCCGTAAGGATTCTAGCATGGGCAAAAACAGGCTTGCCCTAAATTTGCCTGTTTTCTGGCAAAGTCCCTTCAAATTGTCCGATCAACACCAAGATCGTTCGCGAGCAATTCGTTAACTCGGTGATCGCACTCTTACACCCATTTATCCCCAAAGCGATCCCGTTGCAAATTAGAAAATAGACAACTTTACCCTTATTGCACCACCATAGGCTCTGTTGGAAGGTCTGGTCTCCTTAGCGGTTCTAGGAGTACCGCTTAGGCCGTCACTAACTGGCTCTGTAACTAAGGAAAAACTTTCAACGAAAGGATCTGGGTTGTTCGTCGAATTAGCGGGATTGACAGAAGCCCCGCCCGGTGCAGAATTTCTTTTTTTAAACTTGTGAAAATGACCTTGAAAAGCATCGTGCTGGAACGTTCCCACTCGTCGATCGCCATTGGCAATCCGGATAAAATCTGACTCGTTGGGAAGCGTTACAGAACCACCGTCAATACCAAACAAATCACCCCAAGTCTCGACCCCATTATCCCAATTGTTGGCCCATTCCCAAAAGTCCGGGAAATCGCTTCTTTGAAGGATACTCCCGTTAAGCAAACGCCAATCATCATCAGGCTCTAGCCACAAGCCAAATTTTAAATCGCCTATCTCAAATCCTTTGACTTTAGCGATCGCCTCCCGAACTTTCTCCTCAACAAGTGCTTGTACTCTAGCATCAATTAACTTTTCGATTTCCTGTTCGCAAGGATAGAAAAATCCCTCGGGGATCTCTTTGTTTAGTCCTCTACCTTGGAGCTTTCGTCCACCCTGTGCCATGCCAACTTGGCCGGGTTCCATTTTGGATAAGTCAAAACTCATCCCCCAAGTTCGTAACATTGGTTTTCCCATTATTCTCCCCTCCTTAATAATTCTTGAATTTTATCTTTAGCGTAGCTCGGTTCTTTTTCGTGCCAAAGCGGAATTTTTGCATCCTTGACTAAATATTGTTTGCCGTCGATGTATTGGCGACCGCGATCGCGTTCAATATTCGAGATAAACTGTTGCTGATTAATAATTGTAAAATAATGGGGATAAATTCGCACAGTCTCTTTAAACTGTTTTTGTCCTTTTATCCGAACTCCAAACTTTTTCTCCTCGGTAACAGAAATAGTTTGTAGCTCTCCATCTGATAAATTTGCTAGAGCTTTAAGCCGCCTTTCTGCTCCACTTTCTGTAGAACCATAAACTACTATTTTTCCTATTCCTTCCTCGAATAATAAATTCCCCTGAGCGCGAAATCTACCCCAAAGATATCCATTCTTTCCGCCCACAGCAGTTTTAATTTTGTCCCATTCTAAATTACTTTTCTTGGGATTTAAGATTTTGATTTGAACCCGTTTATTTGGATTTTCTTCTGTCTTATCTCCTTTTGCTTTCCGTCCCCTCGAAAGAGGTTTGGATTTACCACTTAAAAAAATATTCAAACTCAGGGGAACAGGCTTTCGTCGTAGATAATCTCCGGCAGGTTCGCCGATAATTTGACCCACATCTTTTTCCCGCATTAGCTCCCAAACATTGCGAAAATGGAGAAGTTCGGCCTTGATTTGGTCTGGATTACCTTTAACTAAAAATCGCATTAAAATTGAACAGAAACCACTTGTTGTCCTCGTTGATTTTGACTTTGAATTGCTGCCATTGTCGCGGCGTGTTGGTCGATTCCCCCTGTAACGACATATCCTGCTTCGATACAGGCATCCCCAAGCTCTTCGACAAACTCCTCAACAAAATTTTGCATTGCAGGGCTATCAATATTTTCTAGTCTTTCTTCATAAGTAGATGCAAAACTCCAAGGTTTTCTTTCCCGTCTGGGGTCTTTTCCCAAGAAAACTTCTGTAGAATTCCTTACAAAAATCCAAAGATATTTTGTAATAATCCCCCCCCAAACTTTAACTTCTTCAGAGATAAATTGCGAAAAAGTAGAAGTCAACTCATCAAAGGCTTCTACGCCTACTTCTTGAAGGATATAAGCTCCTAGGGCAGGCGAAAAAGTGGATACAACCATACCCGGAACAGCACCACAAACGAGCCAACCAACAGCTTGTCCGAGAAATCCTCCCACTTTTCCAGCTAATTGTTGCCAAGCCTGTCTTGCTGATTGATTGACTTCTTGGGTCGTAACGTTCCAGTTGAAATTGACGACAAAGTTCCAGCCTTGGACTATTAGTCCCCACACTTTGGTAGCACTCCAAGCTAGGCCTTTAATGGCTCCCCAAAGGAATCCTGCTGCACCTTTAATGGCTCCCCAAACTCGAGCGAGGATTCCCTGTCCATTTCTACCTTGGGTTTGGGTTAAAGCCCCAAAGGGTGCTAACCTTCTTAGTCCCTGACTATTTCCGGTCGTTCGTCGCCGTATGGTACGGCTTGCCATTTGTGATAACCGTGCGACAAAAGCCATTTAAGTATCTCACTCCGTGTTTTGCAATTTTTCCGAAACATTTTCGATTTTGGGACGATCGCTATAAGGAACTCCCCAAAAATCTTCTGTATAGCTTTCATCTCCTGTATCTCGCCTCCAATCGGGGAAACCCTCAGTAAAATCCTTAAACCACTCGTCGAACTCTTTTTTCTCCTCTGGGGATAGTTTTTCTAAGTTTTGGCGATTTAAAATTAGCGAGAAAATATCTCTCATCAGCGTATGCTTAGAATCTTTTTTATCAACAGGTCGCCAGTGAGCGGCGCGAGTAACGGCTGCCCCATGAAGTAAGGTTAACAAATCTCTCTGAAGGTTTCTTTTGGCGTTCGTATCAAATTGAATACCTACTGCCTCAATTTCTTTTTCCTGTAAATATTTTGCAGGCTCTCCCGATTCATCTGTCGGATCGAAAAGAAGTAGAATTTTTTCCGTGAATTCTTTATAGTTAAACCCTAAATAGTCGATTATTGCTTCGAGATTCTTCTGGTTTTGCCAGACCATCTGAAAATTTTGTCCTGTCTCAACCATTGTGTTGAATGCAGTTTGATGGACGACTGAAAGTTCTAATCTAGTCATGGTAACAGCCGCCCAAATATCTGCAATGGCTTCAGCCAGATTTGGGATTCGGATCGTTTCTTTCTGTTGCCCTTCCGTGAAAGGTTCCATATCTTCTATCTCAATCGGGATTTCCCATTGTCCTCGAAATTCATCATCCCTTTCCAAAACATATCCTAAAAAGTCCGTTAAATTTTCAATTTTCTTATTTCCCGGATTGGGATTATTTTGAGTGCTGATAAATGTTGTAGGGACATCAAACTCAGCATCTCCAATTTTTTTGGAGATTTCTTCTAAATCCTCTAATTTTTTATTAATCTCATCTAGAGACTGTTGAAGAGCGCGTTGAGAGCGTGGAGAAGGGCAACCGCAGGACATAGGAGGAAAAGGGTAAATGGGAGGAGGAGGGGGAAGACGAGTTGGCGGAAATTTTACTAAATAATAACGTTGGCTCCACTGGTTAAAATGTTCAAAATAAAACCATTGTTTTTTGTCGATTCCGATGTGTATGCCCCAAGGGCCAAGTTGCGGTTGAGCGACTCCATTGCCGTTAACGTCTCCCCAGAATTGGGCTTGTCCCTTGTTTTCCCAGTACCAATTTGGATCTCTAAACTGGGATTCGTTTTTAATAAAAGTCGTCCGTCCGGTAATTGCATTTTCCGTTCCCTGCCAACTCCAATAGAGCTTTGAGATTCTGATAAGAGAAGTTATTCTATGTCCGAGATCCGGGTCGGCTTCCCTGTATCCCGCCCACGCCTGACTCAAAGGCTGAAGGAAAAAACCATCTTCATTACGCATCTGGGCATTACTTTTAAAAATTTCCCGCCCTTCACGATCTATAAAGCGCAAGAAACCATAGGGGCGAGAAAATCCCCAAACTGGATTCCTTCGAACTAAAGCAAGGTCGATATCAACAAAACCCCCAAACTTAAATTTGTCAGGAATCTGAAGAACGTAATACCCCTTTTGAAAAGTCGAATAAGGTCGCCCCCAAGGATCTTGCCCATCTGGATCTGAGGGTCGCCATTCAATATCTGGGATGGGGAGAGGGAGATCGTCAAACCAATCCCCCAAAACTGGTTTAGCTTCTTCTTCAAAACGACAAACCCCGGGTTTCCGCCACACGATTTGCTGTGTTGGCATTGCCGTCCAGAGCGCGTAGGGCTGGATGTTAACGCCGATATTACATTCGTCGGCAACAATATCAGCGTCGGCTCCGAAAGGAGCAAGATTAAACGTCTCCAGAACCCCCGGTAAGTCCCGAATATCTGGTGACAACAATCCGCTACACCAGATCGAATTTGGCCATCGGTTACAGTCCCTAGGATCGGGTTCTGTTGCAGGTGTCCCGTAAAACCCCCATCCAAGTGGAACTAAACCTTCCTGAGCGGGAGTAGTGCCAAAGTATGGCCTTCTTTGATACGATCGATCGCGCTTGTTGGTCGGTCTTGGCTCTTTCTGCAAGTTCGGCCGCTTGCTTGGCTGGGATGGATCTTTATGTAGATCGATACCGCGATCGCCGGGCTGTTTTTGCATCGGGATGGATGGACGATGCTGCCCCGATCTTCGTTGCTGTTTGAGAAGTTTAACCATAAAGTTTCCTACCGTTCCCCTGATAGAAACGTCTCCAGAGGGGCGATCGCGATTCGTTAGTCAGCTTTTGATAGCGATTTTCCCAAAAGACTCTTTCCCACTCCGACGGCGTTTCGTAGGGCATTCTGAAGCCATCGGGATCCGGAAACTCGATATAGTCTCTCCCATCTATCATCCGACCTTGAACCATTTAAAATTTCTTTTCCTTCTTCAGTGAGAGTATAAAATTTGATTCGATTTTCAAAATCGATTGTACCATAATACCATTTTACTAGCTTAAAACGTTCAAGTCGATTAATCGCGGGGATTAATTTGTCCCATCCCACATCGAGAGACTCGTGGATTTCTAGCAAATAATAATCTGATTTGGCAAGAAGACGAGCGATCGCTTTATCTAATTCGTTATTCTTCAGAAAACACATAATTCAAATCGATACAGAAAAAGCTATAAGTTTGTCCACTGTTGTCCTCATCAATTAACACGAGGTAACACATTTTTCCGGAATGGTCAGATGTGTTTATAGTGTAGTTTGCCCATACATTGCTATCCGCTCCCATTATCTCGGCTAAAGTTTTCTCAAGTAAGATGGAGTCATCAGCTTGATTGACAATTTGAATCTTTTTGAGCGCTCCATTTGTCCCACCGCCTCCGTACAACAGTAAATGTAATTTGTTTCTGAGAAAATAGTAACCGTATTTTGCTATTCCTGTTAGATTACTGGAACTTCTGAACTCATAATTGTTGATGATCCACGCGGGATCTCGATATAGTATTTGATTCCCCGTGATTGAGGCTGTCTCTGATGACTCTGGCATTATAATATTATTATTCGAGCTTGTGGATTGTTCTGTCAGAAAACTATATTCAACAACGTAGTTTCCGTCAATTAAAACAAAGTCATTCCCCGAAAGTAAACCGGGAAACGATCTTATCCTTAATCCTAGTTTTGCACCCTGTCCGAGTTCGTATACTAAGTTCCCAGTCAGAAAATCGTATAAATTGTATTGCTTATAGGGAATTCCTTCCCAGTTCACGAGGCTCAAAATAGCCTTACGAACCCATCTACTGTTCTGAGCATCCCACTTCAAAATCTCTAATTCTTTTCTGTTCTCATTCCACTCTGATGAAAGGTATTTCATCATTGCTGTGGTGTCGCTGTCAGTATTTGCTATTGTTGGCGGTTTAGTAGCGACAAGAGAAGGAACTTCTACCGTACATGAAAGATTTTTGACGTACAGGTTTTTAACAGCATGATAAATTCCATTCTTCCCTTGCAAGTCGAGTAGCGTGGGGTCTGGTTCGTTGGCGAGGAGGGTCAGGACGCTATCGCGGCTCGCGCTGTTTAGTCGGACTGTAATATCTTGGGTGACAGTGTAAGCAGTTCTTAACAATTTGTAATATTTTGTGGAGGTTGTGGGAGTTTAATTTTGCAATCTATTATAGGTTGAAAAATTAATTCTATAGTAACTCCATCTTTTTATTTGTAGAGAGAATATTGAAAAGGGTTGCAGGTCAAGGATTACCGCGCTATTGATGGGATAGTACGATTTTGAAATTTCGGAGACTGAACGATGCTTACGATGACTGAGATTTTGGCGGAAATGCCTGAGGGTGATGCGAAAATGCACTGGGAATCTTGCCCGGATTTCCCGATTAATGCTCTAGCTCCTGAAGCCTTATCGATTTTGCTCACATCGGCTTCGATCGCTGCTGCGAAAAAAAACGTAGGATTAGATCCCGGACAACAAATTGCTGCATTCCCCGCGCCTACTTACGGTGGTGTGTCTTTGGATCCAGCTACAGGGGTTGAGTCTCATCCCAAAACTGTTAGCGTTGTGACTCGCAATCCGAGCGATAGCAATTTGGCAGTTGGTGACATTCAATAAAGATTCTTTGAAGGAGTTTGAAAACTTAATATATACCGAAAGCAATGGCAGTAAATTTTCAGAAAGGAAATCGAATTTTCTGGATGATCTATCATGAAATTGTCCGACCGGGAGACAATGTAAGACAGATAGGTCTTTTTTCTTGTTCGGTAGCTCTGGCCGAACATCTCGATCTCGAAATCAACAACACATTAGTTCTTGAAAATGGTTTGATTGATATTTCAGGTCATAAGAGAACAAAGGATCGATTAGGATCGGATGCGCAACAAACTGGAACGAGTGAGGTTACAGAACACAAGCGCCAAAAAGGTATCAAGGTAAATAATCGTGGCGGAAAAACCGTTAAATTGATGACGACGAAAGAGATCGCCAATTCACAAAGCAAAGCGGCACAGGCAGGGAAAAAGCCTAGACATCAAGGCTCGTTTAATTTCCCTGGCTTTGTATCAACGATTGATATCTCTGATGCTTTAGCAACGATCATTCCAACAGACAAAAGATCGGGCAATACGGCAAAAATAGAACCGTATTTTATTATGCCTTCTGGAAATCATTTTTCTATCATGTCAAAAGAACGGGCTGAGGCATTGTCGGGAATTCAAGGTGGCTCTGAAGTTCCTGATACTCCGGCTGCGGTAAAAGCATTGGTAGATAAAGCTACCGCTAACGCTCCTGCTAATCCCTAATCAATGCCGGATTCTTTACCTGTATTCATCGATTTGGGGACGATCGTCCCTTTATTCCGTTGGACAGAATTCCCCAACTTTTCAACGAATGGAGGGGTTTATCGTTTGCATTTCACGCCCAACAATCCCGATGAGGAGGTCGAGAACGATTTTCACTTGCTTCTGAGGAGGAAGTGGGCGGATAAGGTGGTGGAACGTTCCGAATTCTTCTACCCCAAGGACGAGACGATTCTATTTTCCAGCCTGCCCGATCTCTTTTGGGTTCAATATTATGGCAACCCGAAATGGGAAGCGATGCTCGGGTATCGCCGATATTTCAAGGGCATCAACTTTAAAATTACCCTTGAGGAGATTGAGTTTGACCCATATCTCCATGATGGTGAGGTTGTCGCCCCTTAGCTTCGGAACTTCCTTGCACCTGTTGGTACTTCCTGCTCTCTAGCATTATGCCTACTTTTTGAATTCGCTTTGCAATGATTGAAATTTTAGAAGGAGATTGTCTGGAGCGTTTAAGTGATATCCCAGACAACAGTATCGATCTGATTTGCACCGATCCCCCGTATTTCAAAGTAAAGAAAGATTGGTGGGATAATCAATGGGACGAACCTTCTCTGTTTGTCGAGTGGCTCGATTGCATTGGGGAACAATGGCAGCGTGTTCTGAAACCAAATGGCTCGCTTTATTGCTTCGCATCTAGCAAAATGGCCACTCGAGTTGAGATAACATTGTCTCAGCGATTTAAAGTTCTCAATCGAATCAATTGGATCAAAACTAAATCTCGCCACAACAGTGCTTGTCGAAGAACTTTAAAAACTTTTTTTTCTCAAACAGAAGTGATAATTTTTTGCGAACAACTTGACTTAAATAAAATCTTGCAGCAAGCAGAACAAAATTTACGTGGTTCTATTTTTGAGCCTTTAATAAATTATTTAGTTGGCGAACGAAAACGAGGGGGTTTTACCGCAAGCCAGATCATTGAGGCAACTAGATGCTTTACAGTAGAGCGACATTCTTTTCAGCGATCGCAGTTTGAGTTACCAACAAAAGAAAGATATCTGATGCTTCAAACAGCATTCCCGGGATATTTTCTTCGACCTCACGCAGAATTACAAAAAGAATACAAAAAATTAGATGAACATTATAAATTACAGCGAGAATCAAAAAACTTGTATCGCAAGTTCTCAGTAGACAAAGAAACCTCTTTTACGGATGCGTGGGTATTTCCTCCTGTAGCTGCCTATCCGGGCAAACATCCTTGTGAAAAGCCCTCAAATATAATTGAAAATATCATCAAAATTTCTTCTAAACCGGGAGATACTATTTTAGATTGTTTTGCCGGATCGGGAGTCACTTTAGCAGCAGCGAAAAAACTGAAAAGAAATGCCATAGGGATTGAAATCGATCCTCACTGGTGCGCAATCGCTTCTCATCGCTGTGGTGATTTCTCTAAGGAAATACCTCCACAAATGACCTCAAATATTGAAAAAAAATAGAAGAGAAAGAGGCACAATTAAATTTGTTTTAGTAATTCTTATGATATGGGGATAGATAGGGCTTGCTGAAGTGGCGCGATCGCACCAATTCAGTTAAAAAAAAGCAATTCCAAATTTTGTCCGCCTTATTACGCCTCGATTCGGTGATCCGGTTTCCGAAAAAAATCTCACGGAAATCCCCCTTCTCTCCTCCCCCCGGCTGCCGTCTGGGTGTCGCTTATGCGCCGAATGTGTTCCCATAGTGCCTCCTTATGAGCGCGGTAGAAATCCGATCGCCAAAAATCGCGGGACTTCATGCCCATGTGCCGCCAAATCGTACGCAATTCCCGAACTTCTCGATCCATGTCAATGCCAAAAGAAAGCCAATAGTCATGTTTACTGGCTCTCATGCTGGTCATTTCGATATAGTACGGTGCGCTATATGAATCCAAATATAGATTGCAGCGATTGACCCACGTGCGCCCGAGCATTTTAAAAAATTTGCCCTGTTCCGCATCTCTGGTGTAGGTCGATCGCTTGCTAAATCCATTGCCTTCTTGAACAAAGGCATCGCCAAACATGGCGATTTCATCGTGCAAAGCGGCATATTCGCCTTTGGTTTGGCAAAGTTGCCGCCTGACGATGTTCAGTCCGACTTGATGTCGGCGCACGGTGCGATCGCAGATGCCCAGTCGGGCCGCGATCGTCTTTTGAGACCCCCCAAAAGGAACGAAAGACTTACTAACAAAGGCCTTCTGTTCGGTTACGCAGAGAAGAAAAGGGATCTTGGGTGGAATGGCGTTTTCGGTGAGGTCAGCAGCGCTGTTGCCCCGGGGAAACTTCCCTTCTGCTGTGATAACTTCCCATGCTTCCGGCAATCGGTAAGTTTTTCGTTCTTCAGGAGCTAGATTGAGAAATGCTTGTCTTCTGCTCTGTTCTTGCAGGTTAAATGTTATGGCCGCGGTGGTGAGTTGGCGGATGTTCCAAATATTCTCTATATCAACATAGAAGGTTGTTCCCCAGTCGGGCAACCCGAGCAATCGGCAGACGGTGTGGAGGGAACCTAGATATAGGTGCCACATTGAGCCAACGCGCTGGGCGGCTCGAAAAGCGCCACATCGCTTGCCTTGCTGAATCCAGTGATATATAATCGATCTAGATTTGACTTTCAGATCGAACAAGATTGAGTGCAAGTTCAGCACGATCTTACCGCACCCCTCATCATCTAGAGCGCGGCAAAGATACCAAAGTTTCGCCCAAGGGTAACGACCGAGGGCAGAATGGATTCGAACTTGCACTGTATTTGGCTAGTTAAAGTGAATTTTCTGAAGGCTAATAGTGACGATTTAAGAGATGTTCATGCTGCCTCCTGTTGAAGAATAATTTGCAATTTCTCTGGACTAGAGAAAGACCATTGAGAGTTAATTCCGTCGTCATCTCCATCCCACTTAACGAAGAGTCGGACATAGACGCGGCGATCGCTTTCAAACCATCCCTTAACAATCGCTTTTGCCTCCTTATCCCAATCGGGTCGCCGGACGTGACAACCGAGGGGGAATTGTTGGCAGATCGGGTGGTTGGCGAAATTTTTGAGCATCCAAACGCGAGCAATTTCTTCTGTTGAGAGGCGATCGAGAACCTTCTGTTTGGTGCTTTTTTGCCAGTGTTTCGAGATTCTTTTGATTTCTGCATAGGTTTTAGCGTTGCGGATCTTGTCCGCCATTTCCTTGAGGTTCATTCGTTTCCCTTGCCCCTAATGCAAGTTAAATTAAATAGTCGAATGGCTGGATTTACAAAGGTATTGCATTGGATTCATCGCACTCTTCATCAAGATCGAGAATCCATTTTCCGGTTTCGTCATCGCAATCATCATCACCGTTCTGAAGTTGGTCGAAAAGAAAATTGATAGAAGAGATTAAACCGTGTAGGCGTTCTTTAAAAGTGTCGTATTCTTGAGGTTTGAAACCATGAATTTTATCAACAATATCTTCGACTGATTTTAGAATCCTTTCTGAGCCATTCTTAAGTTGTTTGAGTTCTTCTTTTAGGTTGTAAATCTGGAAGTTTAACCCAGCGATTTCTAGTAATAGTTTTCTGCGAGTTTCTGGCACATCTAAACCCAATAGGGAATGAACTTGTTGACGTAAAAATTCATAACTTTGCTCGACATCTTCCCAGTCTTCGAGTTCAGCTTCGAGATAGGCTTTCTCGTTTTGGTAATCTCCAAGGCTGTGTAAACGTCCGTAGCCAATGGTGGTGATTTTCATAATTCTCCTGTGTTTGAGATGAGAGGAAGGGCGATCGCGGTTATTGCGTTGTTTGTTCGGGTGGAGTTAGCGGGAGTCGAACCCGCCACAAGTTGAATTGGGCTTGTGCTTCCGGAAGTTACTCCGTTTAATTAAGTTTTTGGGTCAGGGAAGGGAATTGTTAGTTGATACCCAACTCGAACCCAGACGTAATATTTCCGCTCTTCTCTGAAAGTCAGAGCGCGGCGTGGGGGTTTTTTAGCTGGGTTTTTTAGCCTTTTCTCCCAGACTTTGCCCAATCGAGGGTAAATACTAATCTCACCAATTTCAGACATTAACCACCTCCAAACCGCAATCTTCCCAGTTCAGTGGAAGCAAGGGGGTAACACTGCCGTCTCTGGCGATACAAGGGGACAAAGCAGCCCCGTTAGCTTCTTTTCCCGTCCAGCGATCGGGAAAGGTTTTAAGGGCTATTAGTTGGCGAATCCGTGCTTCTTCTTCGGGATTAATCAATGAAATTTCAGGAGCATTTTGAGGGCGGTTAGTGTTGCATCGGTTCTGAATTTGGAGAATACCAGCAAGGATTTCCTGTCGGGCTTTGAGGGTTAACGGTCCCTTGCGATTGGGATTCTTGGAAAGTTCGCCGTTCTTGTTACGCTCTCCTGTTTTTTGCAAACGGTTCTCGAATTTTCTGGCGAACAAATGCCAGTCTCGAATTTGTTGTAATGGGGCGAGATAACCCCATTTTTGGGGATATTTGGTAATTAAATTTTCAAGGGCTAAATCTCGGGTAGCGAGAGGACAGCCGATGCAGCCCGTCCGCGCTTCCAGTTCGATCGCCTCGTCGCCTCCGTAGGTTTCTGCGAGAATCTCGGTATCGAAGCCGATTTTCGGGGCATCCAACATCAACCAATCCCAGACGTGGCAGACTCGCCAGTGCAGGATGGGTGCAAGGGTGGGGAATTTTTTGAGGTTCTGAAACCATCCTTGACCGCATTCCGCCCCGTTTTTAGAGCAAGAAATTGAGATTCGATTGTCTCGAGCGGCACTTTCACCCTGTCTCACTCCAGTTAGAAAAAGGATGTCTTTTCCCGTTTGCTTCCACAGGTCTTGCAATGCCGCCTTCATGGGGTTGACCTTGATTTGTTGGGTACACCAACGCAAAGTATTATTGTTGGGGCTGGGAACACCGCGCCCTAACATATACACCCAGAACCGTTTATCTAAGGGTGCGGTAACAATTTTGGTGTCAAAACCCCTGCGATCGCATTCCTGTAAAATCTGTCTGGCGCTAGCTTCGAGTGGGGGGAGTTCTTGGCGGGTGTCGGCGTAGAGAACGGTGAGTTTTTTTGGTGCTTTAATTTCTCCTCGGTCAATCAGGTCGGTTGTTAAGGTGACAACGGTTGAGGAGTCTTTCCCCCCACTGAAGGCGATCGCCCAATGGTCGTATCGCTCCCCGTAAGTTTGCAAAGAGGTACGGGTTAATTCTCTTGCCGCTTGGGAGGTTGCTCGCAAATCCTCGAATAGAGATGTTTGTTTCATTTTGGTTTCTCTCGCTCTAACATGAGCGATCGCCGTGCGATCGCCTTGTACGGAAATTTGAAGGCATACATTTGGCGGATACGATTGACGTGCCGCTTGGTCATGGCTTGCCAGTTCAGGTGTAGGCGTTTATTCCCGTTGGTATCGGTCAGGGCAACGGGTAGATTGTTGTCCCGAGCGATTTCAAAGAGAAGAGTTTCGCGATCGCGCTCCAGTTTGGCGATTTTCCGCTCGATCGCGTCGTATTCAAGATAGGGCTGTAATTTTTGCTGTAATTCCTGCTGCATCTTGATTACGTCCATTGCCTTTACCCTTGTGCCATCGTTTCGAGATATTTGAGAGCCGCTTTACAGTCCCCCATTGCCCGATGATTTCCGCCTCGGAGCGGCACCCAAGTGTAGCTCTGGTGATACACTGACCAATCGCCGTTATAAACCGCGTAGGGTTCCATCAAGCAGAATGCTTGTAGAGGAAGAGGAGCGAGTCCGTGAACTTTGCAGCAATTCTTAATTATTTGGGTGTCAAATGCGACATTATAAATCAGGATTATTCTGTCCTGAAAAATACCGAAAAGGCTATCGTAAATATCTTTGAAGGAAGGGGCGTTTTCAACATCCTTGTTGGTAATGCCATGAATGGCGATCGCATCTTGAGGAATCGGAACGGTAGGTTTAATCAGGGTATTCAGGAGCGTGTTTTTGTCAAGATCCATGATGGCGATCTCGCACATTTCTGCCCTGTGTAGTCCGGTTGTTTCGGTGTCGAGAATGGCGTATTGTTCTTTGGTTGCCAGTATGCCTTTTGACCATTCAACAACTTTTTTTAAGTCTTCTCTCATTGTGAATTTTCTTCTGATTGGGAAAGATTAAGTGAATCGTGCCGATCGCAGTGATGACCGAGTTAGCAGCATCAGAGCAACGATCGCACTCAAATCGGGATGATTCTCGGCGATCGCAATCAACACGAGAACTCCCATGATTTGGGTCAGAATTAGCGAAATCCAAAGTTTCATTACGTGGGGGACGGCTCGGCATCTTCTTTGAAAATAGAAGTCTCGGACGCGAACCCTTTGGGGAATTCCTGTGAGGCGGTCATGAATTCATCTGCTAACAGGAAAGATAAGCGTAATTCTTTCCTAAGCAGTATTGTGTTGTCTTCGATGTCTCCGTTAGTATCCCCATCGTTCAAGCGAGCGCAAAGAAAACTGTCGAAGAATGTTAGAGCGATTTCGTTTCGTTTGTCGTTGATGGTAGTCATTGTTTTGGGAAATTGCGGTAGGGTTTTTAGACAAGGCGATAAAGGTAGCGATCGCACTCAGGTATACTTTGATATTCCTCCTCACTAAGGGAGTCAAAAGGGAGGATTTTGCCCTCTGAATTTATGGGAACTACACTCAGTCCGTTTATCTCGAAATAAAAGGTTCTGTTGTCTGGGAGAGAGACAGAGAACGGAATCGCAGAAGTTCGCACTGATTTTCCACCTTTAATGATTTGAAGATTGGCGTGGCTATGTAATAGGTCTGCAAATTGAACTGGTTTGTATCGCTTGGGTCTTTGTTCCATGATTAATACCTAAAAAGAGGACGATCGCACGAATTAATCTAGATGGGGCGCAACCGTTTTTGGTTGTATTCTGATAGCTCTTGGTATTCTTCGTCGTCGTAAATATCTTGGGGTGAAATTCCGAAATCGAAGAGTGTGCTCACTTCTTCCTCGGAAGTATGAAACTTAAAAGACTCGGAATTATCTGAAGGATGCAATGCGAAAGTGAGGGAAGTTGGGCGATCGTCCGGCTCTGCTACCTTGAGAACTTGCAGGTTACAATTAGGATATTGTACCAAAAATTCTGCAAGAGTAATTAAGTTGTAACGGCTCTCTTTTTCCTCGATTGCTGGCAGGTTTTTGTCTGGAATAATCTTGATTTCGTTGCCTGTGACTTCTATGGCAAGAGGCTTTTCGTTCCAATCAAAAGAACTCAAAGTAGCTTGAATACTGTCAGATTCAACAATATTAATTGTTAAGTTGTAACTCGCTCCTTTTCCCTTCAGTAAATAATCGAATAAGCTGTGAGAATTGTCGGCTTTGTCTGCGGTGGTTGTTAGTTGGCTTGAGGATTCTTGTTCGGAGGGTTTTACCATGATGTTTTCCTTGGTAATTTGCTCGAGGCGCGATCGCACTGCCAGACCGGACACTGCGATCGCACGGAAAATTAAATAGGACGAACCCGCTTTTGGTCTTCGTTGGGCAATTCCTCGTATTCTTCGCTGGTGTAGCCCGTTTGTAAGGCTTTCCCTTTGGAATCTAAGGGAAGCATTTCCATGTCCATCACTCGGAAGTTCAGAGAGAGAGCGCCCGGGCCGACGGGATAGGTTTTGACGATCGGATCTGCTCCATCTTTTTTGACGGCTTCCTTGTTTTGGACTTGGTTGCGGTGATCGGGGAACTCTTCGCAATAATCGGCATATTGAATGGGGATGTATTGCTTTTTGGGTTCGGGGGTCTCGGCTGTCGGGGGGGTTGCAACTGCCGTTGGGGTTGTGGCTGTTTCGTCGGTGGGGGGTTTGGTTTCTGTCGTGTTGACCATGATTTTTTGGTGATTGGTTATAGGTGGTTGGTGAAGCGATCGCACCGCTTACCCGAAGGGCGCGATCGCATTCATCGCAATGTGTGAAACATTGCATTTGCCTGTCGTGTCGGGAAAGTGGGAGTCGAACCCAACCAACGGAGGTCCTCTGTATTGGTGGCATTCCGATATGCCCTTTCCCATGAGTTAGATTTCGCCTGATTTTTTGAGGACTTGGTGAACGGCGGTTTGTTATAGCAAATAGCGTTCGGAGATTTCTTGCCCTTTGGTTTTGCGGAGTTCGCTGTTCCACCCCATATCGTTTTCCATCAAGAGTTCTGCTTGGCGGCGAACTCCCGGTTTTTTCAGCACGCCTGATTCGGAAATCGCTTTTTGGCGTTTCTTTTTGGGCAGGGCGAGCAGTTTTTCAAAGCGATCGCTTGCGCCGGGTATCGGGACACCGGAGTTCTTGCGGCGATCGCGTATTTGGGGAATTCCGCGAGATAGGGTTGGGTTGGGGCAACTGGTTAGTAAAACCATTGGTTTTGGGGAGTGGGTGGGGTGGCAGGAAGTGGGAGTTGCACCCACTAGGGAATGAGTTTCCCTGTCTCGGCAATAGCTTTTCCTGCCATGAAAGCGAGCCAGCCTCTCGCGTTTCGCGTTTGGTGACATTATCAAAACAGGCTGGTATTTGAGCGGGATGAGGAGAAGAGGGGAGAGAACCCCTTACAAGCTCGAATTTGGAAGACTTACGCAGCCATCCGCTACGTCGCGGCTAGTGGACTTTCAAAGCACGGTAGGGAAACTCGTCCCAAGGCTGACCTCAATAATGGGCTGACTTGTAGCGCTACAGCAGAGACCATGCACCTCATCAGAGGGTGTCTCGTCTGCTGTAACCCTTCTCCTTATATTCAGAATACACTATAATTCTCTGTCAGTGAATCAATTTTCTGATAGAAAATCAGAATTTTTACAATACATAAGATCTATATCGTGAATTCAGAAGCAAACTTATCTAGTAATTTTTGTTAATTAGAGGTGTTGTTCTTTTCACTTAAAAAGGTGAGAATTTCTTTTGAAAAACTAGAGATAAGAGAGGAAATTACTTATACGAAAGAAATAAACTTATAAGATTATTCTTAAGGCTGTTTTTTAGCAATATCATGAAATCTATGAGAATTTATTGAATTTATGAATTTTTCTTAAAGACGCAAAAGAATCAATACAATAGCATTTTTTAACTATTTCAATGGCTTATGCTTCAATTCAGTATAGCAAATGTATTGATTGTGATCTATTTTTTTCTCGCACAAAGTGATTTTATTTAAGAATAGGTGAGGCAATAGTGAATTTGATGAATTTACGAAGTGTTTGTTCATGAATACTTTTTACTTTTGTGTTAAAAATATAGAAATACGCCCAAAAAATAAAATTATTTTCAACGGGAAATATATAAAATTTTCTAATCATTACTTATCCCTACACTACATAGGGGTAAAATTAAGAGAACGAGTTGAGGTATGGGAACTGTCAAAATTGTTTTAGGCATCACAAGACAAGATCGAGGTCTGACACAAGAACAACTAGCACGCTTAGTAGGCTTGCACGTCAAGACTATTGAGAAATGGGAACAACAAAAAGTTCGACGTTTAGACAAAAAGATTATTGGTGATTTTTGCCGAGTTTTAGAATGTAATATTGACGGAGTAGTTATTTATGAGTAAAGTCTCTAAAGTCTGAATGTATAAGCAGATTTTATAAGTAACCTCCTGATAGAATCAAAAAATTCTGGAACAATGGAGATAGATCTTCTTGGTAGAAATGAACCAAGAGGAATAATCTAGATATTTCATCAAAGCAAATTTCATGCAGATCCCTCAAAATTCTCTTGTTGTTGAATTTATTAGTAGTTGTCAAATTCCCTATCTCTCTACAGTAGAAGTTTTAGATATTACCCCTAAAAAGGGCGTTACATCACTTCTCTTGAATTGCACAGAAAAAACGGTAGCCTCTCATTTTTTCCGTCTTTATGACACCATTAACTTAACAATGGTGCAACTGGGAATTTGTGTAGTGGAAATCGCAGTAAAAGGGGAACTTTACTGGGAAATATGTTCTAAATCCTATTCTTTTGAATCTGGCATCATGTTTAAAGAAAAGCTCAGAAATATCGTAACCGCAAAACAGGTGATTGAGATGAGTTCTTCATTGTATGCAAAGAAGAATCCTCAGATAATTCAAGTGCTATCAGAAATTTATGGTAGTACAGTATCTATTTACAGTAAAAATCGAGATCAAGGTTATCCCCTATTATGCTGTTTTCCTGCTCTTGGTATTGAAGACAGATTAAACCGCCCTATCAAGGAGCTTCTGTGGCAACCTGCCTTAGCTTCTGTTGGTATTATCGGAGAGTCAAAGCAAAAATGTATTGAAGCAGCAATCTCTAATAACGAGAATCCTGAAGATGTAATTGATTTGAGCTTGGGTAGTTATAACAAAATTCACTATACTTTTTATGATGCTAGGGATGGTTTTACTAACTGGGAAAAAGATTTAGTAGGGATTTCAACAACAGAAGAAGATGAAATTATAGTTTTGACGATAGATTCAGAGGTTCGTCAGTTGGAATATTGGAAATCTTTGCGAAAAAGCTATACTCAACTTTGAGCAAGATGGTTGTTGTTAGTAAAATTATCATGATTACTTTCGTCGCTTGAAGAGTGTTTGGAAATACTAGCAGCCTCAAGCCATTCCTCAATACTATACCTTTGCTCTGGATCGACTATTCTAGCCAAAGTAGTTGCTTCATACTTGTCTACAATTCTTCTGTGCCCTTCTTTGATTAATTGAAAAGTTTGCCAACTTATTGAAAACTCTCTATCTGCTGCATTATATTTATTGATTTGTTCTCTTATTTGTTCATCAGATTTGTCTGTGATACATTCAGCAATCATTCGAGTTAACTTAGACATTATCAAGATGCTCCCATTTTCTGATAGCCATTGGTTTAAAGTATTTTTAATTATTTTTTCTACCTTCTCGTCTTCTCGTTCTGTTTTTTTTTTAGAATCTTGATTAGTTTCAGTGTTGATTTCTAATTCTTTCGATATAGCTCCAACATACTTTGCTTGAAATTCATCAGGCATTAATGTAATGAGTTTGACAAAAACGGACGATTTCACGTCCTTTTCTCCTTTCAGAAAAGCTGACAGGTAACTAGGGGTAATTTCAAGACTTCTTGCCAAGTCTTGCTGATCGGGTAGTGACATAGAACTTTTGTACGCACGATAGATATCTCGAAAAATTTTCGCGTGCATCATTGACTTTTCTGGTAGTGAAGTTTATAGTCTTAGTTAACTGGTAGTGAATTAGCTACCAGTTAATTTTATTATCGCATAGTTAGCTAGAAACGTGACAGCGCAAGAGTTTGCGCGTTGCGCGTGTTTTAGGACTGCGATAGAAAGCGATCGCACTGCCAATGCGATCGCCAAATCCCCAGCAAGGAAACATTGCCATCGGGATATATCCCACGCATCGCTCATCGATGCGTCATCGATGCGGAATATGCCTCACCCTATCGCTAAGATTCCCGGTTGAAATACACCTAAAAACAAGGAAATCAAAAAGCGATAGCCCGAGAAACCCACATCGATGTCAGAAAAGAGGCGAGATCCCGTAAGGGGTCCCTCTTTAACCAAACAGTCAGAGTTAAAGCTTATTGTTGTCTTCCATCTCCCGCCGCAACCGTTCCAACTCATCATCGATCGCCGTCGAGCGCGATGGAGGAGGCGGAGGCGCTGCGGGACGAGGAGAAGACCGCGAAACCCGCTCTTGCTGCCGTCGTTGGCCTTCCTGCCAGCGAAGATCGTTAAGCTCCCGATCCGAATCCTCAAGAGACCGAGCCGGACGCTTGGCCCGAGGCAAAGTTGACCGATTGGCTTGCTTGTTCTTCCGTTTGCGCCTGTTCTCAAAATAGAGAAGAGTCAGATAGCGAACGTGATGGACATAACAACAAACCAACAACCAGAACACCATTACAACTTGCTCCTCCCTCGTCCGCAAAGGAATTCTCAACCGAGGATCGTCCAACAAAATCGATCGAGGGAGCATATAAGCCAAATACGCACCCACAGCACTCACCAACAAAATCAATAAATCCACCACAGCCTCGCGCCAAAAACGCCTTGGAGGATTCCACGAAAAAGGAGGTGCATCGTCGCGATTAATCCGGCCAATCAGTTGGCGAGTAAATGCAAGAACGAACGGAGACCAAGGAATGAGCAAAAAGCCCCCCAAGTCTCCAAAAATTGCATACAAACCGCCACCTGTTAGCCCAACCGTAAAAGCACTAATCAAAACCCTCGCCCAACACCTCGGGTAAGGAAGCCACATCGGGTACATACAAACACCTTTCACTCAGTTATCACCATCCTCTCATCAAACCTTCCCAGCGATCTCTAGTTAAAAATGATGACTTTTTATGGTTATGAGAAAGAAATCACCAAAAAAACACCGCCGTTTCTTGGAGGAAGTGAACAAAACCTCGCAAAAAAATCCTAATCGGACAACAGGATTAACCTTGGACAAGAAAAAGATTGTGGTTGAAATCAAACAAAGTGCTTTAACAGGACGCTGGAACTGCGTTACCACAATTGTACAAACCAATATCAAAGCATTTCCCATCACAGTGTGGAATACGCTTGAACGCGCTCGCGCGGGAGCTAAAGAAATTCATGCTTCTGGTTCTCGTTTCACCACTGCCACACTTATAACTCCCAGTGGTTATCAGGATTTTATAGCTGGATTGAGTGATGATGACGATGAAATTATCGCCGTAGTCAAACCCAGTCAACTCCAGATAGAAGTTCTCGCTCAGATGTTCCAAGGAGCCAAACCCCGACAACCAGCGCCTAAAACATAGTTGCCATGCCTAAAAACCAGCGATCGCCGAGCAATAGCGCTCCCTCGGTGACACAAGAATGGAAAATCGGCGACCTCGCGATATTTCTCGGACAATACGGCACCATCATCGGATTTTGCCACCACAAGCAATACGATCGCGAACTGCCAATCTTTCAGCAAAGCAAACCCCCTCAATACTTCGGCTGCGCCCTCCCCGAAGACCTGCACCCCATCCCAGAAGGGCAAATGGAGTTATTCGGAGCCATCCCCGAACCCTTCTGCGAACCCCCCGACCCAGAGACTTTCCCACCCTGAACGCCTTTAACAACGCTTGGGTGCAATGGGAAAACGAGGGGCATCAATACCGAGGTTTTACCACCAGAACACCCCAACGTTACCAATACAAAGCGCGACAAACTACCTCGAAAACGCAATCGAGGCGATCGATCGCCGCCATCAAACTCGAAAACTACGTCTACCCCAAATAACCACCTTTTTTTACCCACAATTTCACACAGTTTCACACCATGACAGAAGAAACCATCGAATCAAAAAAACAGAAACTTCTTGAACTCCTGCAAACCCAAGATGTCCGCGTGAGTGATGCTGTTTCCATTCTTGGACTAGATGTAGAGAAGATAGTAGAGGATTTGGATCAATCTCATGGTTTACACTCCGTTTACGTTCGGGACAAAGTGTATTATTCGCTTTCTAAAAATAACAAAAGAGGCTCAAATTAATTGCGATCGCCAACAATTGAAATCAAGCTGTCCGATCGGCTACGAGAGAAGAATCTCTCGAAAAATATATCAAAGGTCTCGAAGCAGTCCAGGAAGGAACAAAAGTCTTAATTTTAACAGGTGCAGGAGTCGTCGAAATTTTGGTCTTATTTGTTAACTTAGGACCCTACACCAAAGCCGCAAATGCTTTGCTCGTCTTAGCAACTCAAACCCCATTCAAACCAATCGGCTGGATTGTCGGAACATCAGGACTGGTTGCCGTTCAATGTGCCGAAATCAGACCCTTATTACTGCACAAACCTACAAAAGAAGCCTACCTCAGAGCCAACGCGATCGCCACCATTGCTTACGCCATCGATTGCGGCTTAGCAATTATTTTTTGGCCGCCTTTAAAAGTTGGGTTATTTGAATTTGTTCAAGCCCCTTTAATGTCAAGCGTAAATTGGCTCAACATCCTCATCATTGGCATTACCCTTTATGGCGCAGAATCATTTATTCGTCTCTGGAGAAACCTACGATGACCAATAACAACAGCAAAGACAATTATTATTATCAAGCGGAAATCAACGCCGTCAATCGCCGCTTTTTCTCGTTAAAATTTGGCATTCCCTTGATTATTTCAGGTTGGCCCATTGTTTTCGGGTTTGCCGGAGCGGGTGGAGTCGTTGCCCTTTCCCTACTTGGCTTAGGTGGTATCGTCGGCGCGTCAAGCGGATCGAGGCATGACTGGAAGCAAATACGCCGAGACAAGAAAAAACTATGGGATTTAACCGACGAAAGCGATCGCGATGGACTCGTCCAAGCCTTTGCCACACCCCAAAAACAACCAATCCCCAGTCTTCCCCAAACCCAACCCAAACCCGCAACCGCCAACCAATCACCAGTAACCGAACAATCCAGCGATCGCATTAAATTTGACTCTACCCAATACGGATGGATCGAGCAAATCAAGCCGTATTTTGCACTCTTAATTTATGCCGTACAGGGGAGCGGAAAATCCACCTTTATTCGCTGGTTAGCCTCCGAACGCCAGAAAATGGGGGATCAAATTATCGTCATTGACCCACATTATAAATATGGCGACTGGCAAGGATTAGAAGTCATTGGCAAAGGTTACAACTGGCAAGAAATCGAGCAATTTATGGTTAAATTCGCTCGTGAAGTCAGAACCCGATACGAAACTTACGCCAACCAACCCAACCCTAATTTTGAGTGCGTCACCTTGATTATTGAAGAAATAACAAACGCCTCGGATCATATTAATAAAAAAGCGCTAACTCGATTTGATGGCTCGCTCAATGGAGACATTCGGAAAATTAAAATCAAAATCATCAAGGTAGCCCACGGTAAAACCTTAGAAATGACCGCAGGCAAACCGGGAACGGCTGGCGGGCGAGATCGACAATATGTTCAATTGCTACTCAAAGGAAAAATCGATCCAGACTCGCCCGATGATGGTATTTCCCCCGCTTTTCAAGCAGTCTTAAAACTTCCCGATTGCGATGCCATCGAGGTAGACATGAATCCCGATTGGAAAGTCGAACCAGTTCGGGAAGATACCGCCGAACCACCGCGAACCACTGGTTCGGAGGCGGTTCGAGAAGCCGAACCAGTTCGCGAACCAGTCGAACCAGTTCAACCCTTATCCCCCGAAGCCCGCGATCGCGTCAATTTTGCGATCGATAGTGGTCAGAGTCAAAATAAAATCGCCTCCGAAATTTTTGGCGCTCGAAAAGGGGACAACGAGCGGTACAGAAATGCAGTGAAAATCATTCAACAAATGAGGCGCGATCGTGATTATCACTACGCCTCATCGAATGGAATATTTTGAATTTTAACATCCACTCAGACCAACAGAAATCATGAGCGCTGAAACCAAACAAAAAATCGAAAATTTACTCAACCCAGATAATTTTCGAGACTGGTTAAATACTCAAATAAAAGGAACAATCGTTGGCGTTGCTAACAATGAAAATGCTTGTCCTCTCGTTTGTTTTTTAAAAGATAATGGGATAAATGTCCAAATTGGTGATTTGTGGATTGTACTGGAGCAAGAGAGGATGGAGCTTCCAGAATGGTGCATGGATTTCATCGACGAGATTGACGGAAATGAATTTCCCGTTGAGAAATCG
This sequence comes from Cyanobacteria bacterium P01_E01_bin.42, assembly GCA_039194995.1. GTDB lineage: Bacteria > Cyanobacteriota > Cyanobacteriia > Cyanobacteriales > Spirulinaceae > CCY15215. The sequence goes on from JBCCVR010000042.1 coordinate 24,945, forward strand.
GAGGCGATATATTGTCTCGATATCGTGGCTGCTAAAAAACTTAAAGATCGGGAGAGACAATGTATTTAGTCAAAGACCAACCCTCAAAACATTGGGCGTTAGATTATGGAAATGAAGAGCCAACCCCTTGGCTTCTCCCGCCCAAATCAAAACTTAACAATGTTATCTTCGATCCGAGCTTTATCGAGTGGCATGGACAGCGTTGGATGACCAAATTCAAAAAACAGGACATTCACGAAGCCAAGGGCGATTTTCGTGCATCTCTCCTCAACAACCCCGATCGCATCCCCATTCGTTGGGAGGAGTATGAGGGAGCGATGAAGCATTACGCGGGAACAGTTTTGACTCAAGCCGCAAACGATCCGATCGGCGTTCGAGAGCACGATAAACAGCATATTATGCGCTACCAATCTGCTCTCATGGCAGACACAATCGAGGAACTTCCTCCAGATACCGCGATCGCCCCGCACGTCGAACAAGCGCTACTGAACCACCAAACACCATCTAAGTTATTAAAATTCCAGCGCCATCTACTCGTACAGGCTGCGATCGATCGCGGTGAAATTAAATTAATCAGACATTATTATCGCGGTGCATTTCTCAACGGTGTTCAATGTCTATCGGATAACCAATGGTGGAATACCGAGGATGATTGGATATCTCAATCTAATGATTAGGAGGAATAATCTAATGTCCAACTGGAAAAGAACCAAAGAGACTGTAACGATCTTGGAGATTCACCATAACCACCTTTACAGGCTCAGAGATAGCGGGGAATTGAAAATAGGTAAACATTGGCGAGATGTTAGCAGTCGCAATGCACGGCGACCCTCCTACCGATGGCACGTCCTGAATATTGAAAGATATCTCAATTCCCCTGCCGAAAAACGATAAACAGAGATTGAAATGAAAAGAAACAATCATTTGAGTCTACTCCTTCCAACTCAGTCAAAAGTTGCTGAAGCTCTTTCCGAAAATGAATTTCAATATGTTGGATTCGTTGCAGATTTTTCACAAATTGGAATAGAAAAAGGGCATTGTCTAAAAAAGAAATATTTATTTTATGAACGCCATGACAAACGTTCTTGCCATTCTATTCTAGTTGTGTTTAGTGCAATAGTGTATCTGAAACCAATCTCAAAGACATCCAGTTTTAAAAAAGAGATGAGAGATGCCAAGCAATTAATCAAGCATACAATTGACATGATTCAATTACAAAAAGCAAAGAAACAGAAACAATTAACAATTTATGATCTTTTGAGTAGGTAGACAATGAAGAACTACAGATTTGCCAATCTTACCGACCAAGATTTTAATGGTCAAGACCTACGAAATGCTGATTTTTACGGTGCCGACCTCACTCGCGTCTCTTTCCGCCATGCCAACCTAAGAGGAGCTAACTTTGAAAATGCGACTTTTAAAAATACTGATTTTCGGGGTGCAGATACGACCGGAATACGAACGAGCAAACGCAAATTCAAAGTAACTCGCGAGGTCACTCAAACCTGCATCATAGAGGCAGAATATCCGGACGATGCACTGAGTCTTGCAACCTTGTCCGAGTGTGATTGGACGGATGAAGATTCAAGCATTGTAGACCTTAAAGACCCTATAAAGTGGGATTAATAAAATATGCCTGTCTTACAAGAAAACCAAGAAAACCAAGAAAACAGCGTAAAATTAATCCGAGGATGTGGAACGCGCAAGCAAGGCGGAATTTATCTCGAATTCCACCTCTCTATGTACGGTCAACCCTTAGAATATTTTCTCATCGATCCGCCCATTCCTTCCAGAAAATTTCGGCCCACTACTCGCGGACAAAAGCTAATAGGAAGAGATGGCGTTTGGCACGTCATTGATCGCGTTGGCATGACCTTCTATCCTAATGTTCTCGACTTCTTCTACGAGACCAAGCAATGGGGATTATCTCGCAGGGTTTCCCCGTTGCTAGAATACGAAAAGCTCTCCAAAGATTCTCGAATCCTCATCGCCCACGATCGCGCCTTCATCGAAAACTGGCAAGACTACCCCGATTTCCACTGCCCCAAAGAATTAGAGGAGCATAATCGCGATCGTCTCCTCAAAGAAACCGACCGCGAGAAAAGTATGTGCGCCGGGGTTTGGTGGCACGATATCCAACCTATTGCAGTGACCCCCGAGGTAGAAATTACCTCTACCGATGCCGTTCTGGGCGGGCATTGCTTTGGACTTCCTCAAGGCGCGTTAGTTTTGGGCGGTCGAGCGGGACTGAACCGAGAAGCGAGTTTCCTCAAAATTGAGCGAGAAATGCCGAGTTTCTCTTATGAAGCCTTTACGAGAATTCCTCGAATTGAACCCAAATACAGGCAAGCCTTTTTCCTTTCGCTTCCCATTTCCAATATCACCGTAATTGATGGGAAAGAAGCAGAGAAGAATTTAGCGATCGCCCAACAATCCAAACTTCCCGTCACTAGGAGCAGCAGTTAAAATGCGAACAGAGCATAAAATTATAAACATAACCGATATCGACTTTGACACCTTGGGAGTCCCTCTAGTCCCCAAACTCTTAACCAGCATCCAAGATTTGCACCAAAAAGGCATTTTTGCTGGCTTATTACATTCTTTAGTATTGATTAAATACGAAGATGTCAACAAGTATAAAATGGGAGCGGGAAGGCGCAGGCTACGAGTTTTGAATGAACTAGGCATAGAACAAGTTCCCGCGAATGTAATTTTCGCAGGTAAAATAGACCAAGCCGCCAAAGACGAAATCGAAGCGATCGTCACGTTAATTGAAAATCAAGCCAGAAAAGATAATCCTGTATCGGATGTTCTCGCTATCCAAAAATTAACATGGTTTCATCTTTCCCCCAAAGAAATTCGAGAGAAAACAGGCTTAGATAAAAGAACCTACGATAGTCTTTCCTCATTATTGCTATTAATAGACGATCTATTCCAAGCATTTTGCCATAGAAAAATAGTCTTGGGAGTCGCAAAACGACTAGCAAAAATCGATCCTAACGGTCAGCGAGACTTACTTCGGATTTATCGCGAAAATGAAGACAAGCTAACCCATAAACATCTTGACCAATGGCAAGCGACAGGGCAATCCGCACACACCCTCCCTGACGCTCTGTTTGGGGAAGTTCCCCAAGTTTCCCCCGAAAGGCAAAACTATGAAGCCGCCAAAGGTCTCATCCTGCAAGGACTCGATATGCTATCTCCAGAGGAAAAACAGTCAATTCTATCTCAATTAATCAACGCTCAATAAGAAGTAAGATCAGGAATATCAGTTTTCGCGTAAAAATGAATCTATATGATATAGATGCGATATAGATGGATAATAAGACCAAGCTCGCAACCTTTAACGTGCGAGCCGACCAATGGGACGAATTCAAGGATCTCGCTAAGCGCAACGGGTTGAACGCCTCCGAAGTTTTGCGCGAGTTCGTCGAAAGCTATCTTAAGGACGGCTCCATCGAGACGAGCCAGTGCGATCGCCCCCAACTCGAGCGGCGGATAAATAAGATCGATCGCGACTTAAACGGCTTGACTCGTCGCGTTGAGGCAATGGAGAGAATTAATCAAGAATGCTGTATTGAATAGCCGAGCTTGGTTCTAGATAACCATTTACCCAATTTTCTAGAATGTTTCCGCCGATCGTAGAAGCTACAAATACGGCAATAGCTACAACCCCCGAAGCGATTGTTGCTTTCTTTTCTAGATCTTCAATTTTTCCATCTAGTTCATTTATATATTTATTTGATTTATCTAGATCTCTTTGAAGCCTATTTTGGCGTTCTTCAAGAATAATAATTTTTCTCTGATTATCTCTCGCGTCTTGCTCTAAGCGCTCGTTTTTCGCATCTAGCGCGCCGATTCTGTCGTTTGCTTTTTGGAGGTAAGAGAGGAGTTGGTTTGTGGGATCGAGATGTTCGTGGAGCATTGTTCAACCAATGCAATAATTACATTGGACAGTTTATTGCTGTCGTCATTGTAATTCAAGTTTGGGAAATTAGGTACGGTTTCTGGGGATAAATTTCTAGCGATTTCAATGATAGCTTGGTAGATGGTTATATTGATTTCCATAATTGTTTGGGGTATTGCAGTAAAGTCCAATGCCAGTCTTACTTTCAGCCTACTCGGTTTTCGTAATTTCTCCAACAGTACAAATACTATAGAACGCCCTTCTATTATATAGATGAATATAGATAATAAGCATTTTATTCCAACATTGTTGGAGCTTTCGGACGGTTTGGATTAGACATCAAAACCCGATAAGCGCGATCGTGAACATCCTCCGTGATCCAAGCATGATAAATATCGCTATGCACTGATACGGAATGCCCCATTTGTTGCGCTGCCAGACTAATATCTAGCCCGAATTCTAAAGTTCGTCTCGCCCAACAGTGGCGTAAGTCATACGCCTTGATGGGGAGTTTGTAACGATAAAAAGCCGAAGCGATACGCTGTCCAATATCTGTATGGTCTTTCCAAGTAATATCAGGTAAAAGCGGCGATTGAGCTTTGAATTCATCTATCCATTCCGGATAAAAAGGCCAAGTTGTTCGCGCCCCCGTTTTGCCTTCTAAGATGTTTATGATAGGACTGCGTTGAATTTTCTCAAAATCCAGCAAAAATGCCTCATGAGGTCTCATTCCATAAATTGCAATCAAGCCATAGATGTACCTCCACGGTTCATAGGGGATTGTATAGTAAGTTTTAAATATCTCTTTGTCGCTTGGTAAATCCCGAGGATTAACCCGCTTGGCTGAATAATTACCTTTTAAATATTTTGTATAAAAATCAATTTCTGCAATTTCAGCCAGCTTTCCAAAGGCTTCACATAGCCTTTTTCTAGTTCGAGTGTTGGGCGAGCTTTTGCTAACAATGATTTTTTCTAAGAGAGCAGTGGTTAAAGGTTCGTCTTGAGGTAGTAGCTTAAAACTCTTCAAATAGTGAGTCTTCCAAGTTACAGGCTGTATGCTTTTGTTGATATTGAATTTCTCTTCTAGTTTTTCGATCCACGTTGCGATCGTGTCAGGCTTGATGTCTAGATAATCTTCCCACCGGAAAGATTTCTCCGCCAACTTGCCACCAACTATTTTCGCCTCCTGTTCCGCATACGAGATTCCCTTGACATTGGCATTGATACCCAGTGCCAAACGTTGTTGATGGGGTTTTGTTTGGGTGCTGCCCGGTTTAGGAGGAAATTTGCCTCGAAAATAGAGCTTGTTCCCCAGCGCTTGGATGACGATTCCGATTTTCCCGGCTTTAAGCCGTCCGTTCGCTTGATTGATTAGACCTTCTGTACTCATAAATTTCTTGCCTAGAATTTGCCTAAAATTTGGGCTAGACCATGTGAAATTGAGTGAAACTGTGTGAAATTCACAGAAATTAACAAATCCCGCACCCCTTGGAAATAAAGGGATGCGGGATTTTATTAAACACGGGAGAACTAAGGCGGCAGTCGGAATCGAACCGACGATAAGGATTTTGCAGACCCCTGCCTTACCACTTGGCTATGCCGCCATTAAATCCCGATTCGTTAGTATAACACAAATCGGAAGAATAGGAAATGAATGTTCGCGATCGCTTAGAAATTAACGCCAAACTTAATCGCCGCACTGGGATTATTTTCGAGAGGACGGGTATCGATCTGTACGTCTAGGGGTTCGGAAGCGGCAAAGTCATAGTTCGCCAATTTGTCATCCGCCTTAAAATCGCCACTGATTTTCCATTCATCGCTAGGAATGATCGTCACGACGTAATCCCGTTCCCCAAAACAGCGCATATTATCGCCACTCGTGTCGGGGAGGCAAGCGAGATCGCCCAGGTTTTCAGCTTGATAGGCAACCAACCCGGCGCGAGAATACCGATTAACTGGGGAAGAAGCGATTCCCGCCTCATGAGAAGTTGCTTCGGAAGCGCCATATCCCACACCCCCAAAAATCAATTGATTGGTGGGTTGCACGGGTTGGTAGAAGTTGGACGGGCGAACTTCGGTTTGTGCCAAAGCACTCGCGCCGATTAAGGCAGCACCACTGGAAAAGACGGCAATCAAAGCAAGAGATTTCATAACGTTTCGTTCTCCTTATCTTCCTTGAGGAAACAGCCTTAAAGAAATAATGCGTTTCTATCCATGTTAAAGAAACGACGAAGGGGAGAGATCGTTAACTTTATAAAATTTGGTTTAAGGTCGAAATCCCGCTTTTTTTGTTTGCAAAACTTAATCTTTTGTTACTTTTGGCAATGGTTCTCTCGCTGTAAGCCATAGCAATGGATCTTGGGCGATCGCACTTTTTAAAATTTAAGTTGAGGGGGGTCAGATTGAGATAATCTAGATCGAGTGACTGAATTTTTTATCATCGTTTTATGACCGCCCCGATTTCAAGTCCTCCCCGTCCCATTCGCATTGCCACCCGCAAGAGTCAGTTGGCATTGGTGCAAACCCATTGGGTACGCGATCGCCTCAAAGAAGCATTTCCCGATCGCAGTTTCGAAGTTCAGGAAATGAGTACCCAAGGGGATAAAATTTTAGATGTCGCCCTCTCCAAAATCGGCGATAAGGGATTGTTTACCAAAGAATTGGAAGTGGGGATGTTGGAAGGACGGGCGGATTTTGCCGTGCATTCCCTCAAGGATTTGCCTACCCGCTTGCCCGAGGGGTTAATGTTGGGATGCGTGACGGAACGAGAAAATCCCGCCGATGCGTTGGTGGTGCGAGAAGAAAACAAGGATAAAACCTTGGAAACGCTGCCAGAAGGTGCAATTATCGGCACATCTTCCCTGCGTCGTTTGGCACAGTTGCGGCATTATTTCCCCCATCTGACGTTTAAGGATATTCGCGGGAATCTGAATACCCGCTTGGCGAAGTTGGATGCAGAGGAAAAGGAATACGATGCCATTATTTTAGCCGTGGCAGGGATGGAACGCTTGGACTGGCGCGATCGCATCCATCAAGTCATTCCGGCGGAAATTTCCCTGCACGCCGTGGGACAAGGGGCGTTAGGCATTGAATGCCGCGAGGGAGATGAGGAGATTTTAAATGTCTTACAAGCCCTTTCCGATCGCGATACCACTTATCGTGCCTTGGCAGAGCGTTCCTTTTTACGAGAGTTAGAGGGAGGTTGTCAAGTTCCCATTGGAGTTAATACCCTAGTTGAGGGTGAAAATTTGACGTTGACGGGGATGGTTGCGGCGTTGGATGGCAAGCGCTTGATAAAAGATACCGTGAGTGGCAGCGTAAATGATGCGGAAAAAATGGGCATCGATCTCGCCAATATTCTTAAAGGGAAGGGTGCAAAGGAAATTCTCGATGAGATTTTCGCCGAAATTCAACGGTAATGATTAGAGGTAAGGGCGATCGCTAGATTTGCTCTGCGATTGAATGCGTGTAAATTGAAGTTTTTTAGCGATCGCAAAAGCGGGTAAGGCAATGCGATCGCTTTGTTCGTCATTGGGAACATTGACCTCGCAACTTTTTATCTTTGCTAGCTACAATTGAGCAAGACGTGAGTAATGTTGAAAAACACAAGGTTGAGTAACACGCTAAAAGCGTTGATTTACTGGGATTTACCACTTATGCGGACGGAGAGACTCGAACTCTCACGCCAAAGACACTAGAACCTAAATCTAGCGCGTCTACCAATTCCGCCACGTCCGCTTTAATTTAGCCGTTTACCATGCTAGCAAACTTTGGGAGAGAATGGGGATATTAATTTTCTATCGCCGATCGCCCATACCAGATCGACTCGATTTGTTGCGCGATCGCCCTGCTTTGGCTTTCTTCCTCTAACAATACGGTGACGTGACCTAATTTGCGCCCGGGACGAGATTCGTTTTTACCATACCAATGAACGAAAGCACCGGGAATCTCTGCCAGTTGTTCCCGTTTGGCAAGATATGGCGATCGCTCTTCTAAACCTAGTAAATTCACCATTACGGCAGCCTTACAGGTCATTTTTGGGGCTTTGAGGGGCATTCCCGTCACAGCTTCGAGTTGCATAGCAAATTGCGAGATATCGCAAGCATCTAAGGTGAAGTGACCGGAATTGTGAGTGCGAGGGGCGATTTCGTTGACTAAAACGCGGTTCTCTGGTGTGAGGAAGAGTTCGATCCCGAAAATACCCACCACTTGCAGGCGATCGAGGAGGGTTGCGGCGATGCGATCGATCTCCGCACTGACTTCCACAGGGATATTCGCAGGGGCAAAAATTCGGCGACAAACTTGGTTTTCTTGTTCTGTTTTCACCACGGGATAAACGACTGTTTGCCCATTCGCGCCTCTCGCCGCCATAATCGCCAGTTCGCAGGTAAAGGGGATGAATTCCTCGATGAGCATGGAAGGGCGTTCTAGTCGATTCCAGAGGGATTCTAGCTCGTTTTGACTGTTGAGGATAAACGTTCCTCGCCCGTCGTAACCGTGTCTTCTGGCTTTGAGAACGACGGGAAAACCGTATTCCGAGGTGATTTTTCCATTCTTTTCGATGACTTGAAAGCGAGGAACGGGCAAACCTATTTGTTGTAAATATCGACGCTGATCGGCTTTGTCTAATAAGGGTTCTAATGAGGCTAAATCGGGACGAAAGCAAATACCTTGCTGGGCGAGAACTTTGAGTTCTTCTAAGTTGACAAATTCATTTTCAAAGGTGATGACATCACAGCGATCGCCAAGTCGTTGCGTGGCGTTAGCATCAGCTATCTCGCCTAAAATAGAGTTCTCTGTAATTCTAGCGGCGGGATCGTCAGGATTGGGAGTTTGTACGATGAGTTCGAGATCGCGGCTTTTGGCTTCTTTTGCCATCATCCATGCCAATTGTCCCCCGCCAATTACGCCCACCTTTTTCATTGTTTTCTTTCCTAAGCTCTATTTCAGAATTTCTTCTAGGGCGGGTTTAACAGTAGGATATTGATAAGTAAAACCTAATGTTTCCACGCCACGGGGTAGCACTTGCTGTCCTTCTAGAACGACCATCGCGCCATCTCCTAAAATGGCTTCAATGGCAAAGTTGGGAACGGGTAGCCAAGACGGACGTTTTAAAACTTCTCCTAATGCTTGACAAAATTCTTCCATGCGCACGGGATTGGGTGCTGTGGCATTATAAACTCCGGCAATTTCCGGACGGGCGATAGCTTCTAGAATTAAGTTAATAACATCTTCGCGATGAATCCAAGAAAACCACTGTTTACCACTGCCGATCGGGCCGCCTAGAAAGAGTTTAAAGGGAGTGAGCATTTTCGCGATCGCGCCGCCATTATCCAGAACAATCCCCAATCTCAAGATAACCAAACGCACGCCGGATTCTTTAACTTTTTCGGCTTCGGCTTCCCAGTTTTTGCAAAGTTCGGCCAGAAAATCATCGCCGGGGGCGCTCGTTTCGACGAATGTTTCGGTTTCGCTGGTGCCGTAATAACCAATCGCCGAAGCATTGATTAAAACGGGCGGTTTGGGATTGACTTTAGCGATCGCCTCGACAATTTTTTGGGTTCCAATTTGACGACTTTCTACGATTTCTTGCTTGCGATCGCTCGTCCATCGTCCCTCGGCCAAGGATTCTCCCGCTAAATTCACCACCGCATCGCAACCTGCAATTTTCTCTTGCCAATCCCCCGATTTTTTAGGGGTATAAGCAACAATTTCCAGATTGGGGAAAACAGAAGCCGGAAACATTCTCTTGGCACGTTCTGCATTTCGTGTCAAAATCAAAATACTGTCTTGCTTGTCATTTAGCTTTTCAACCAAACGACTGCCAACAAATCCCGTTGCTCCTGTAATTGCAATTTTCATAAAAATTTAGTAATGGGTGATAGGTAATAGGTAATGGGGAAAAATTTATCCTTCATCTTTGCCCTGATAGGCCATCCCATTGGCTTCAGCATAGCGATTGAGAAAGCGCATTAATCGTTCCCAGTGGTCGTCGCGATCGATATCGATTTGACATTCTACCCCCATGAGATCGTCGCCTTCATCGCCGCCATAACGAATTTTTACCGAACTGGGAGTAACATCGATTTCGCCTTCGGAATCTACCAATCTTAATGTTCCTGTCGCTTGCTTGGTATAGCTGTTGAGGATATCAAGCGCCTTCATTTGTCGAAAAAACATGAGAACATTACGAACTCCCGTTTCTTTGCCTTGCCTCAAGCGAACATTGGTTAATTCTTCGGCAACTCCTTTAAAAAATTCTATGGATGGTTGGGTTTCACTCATTTTATATGGTATGTAAATTTAAAGTTGAGGAAGGGAACGAAAAATCAAGAGATATTTTGAGAAATATTCATCTTGCTTCCGTTCCCAATTTTGATAAGATGCCGATCTTATTCTCCGCCTTGGACTTTGAGGATAAAAAATCCTAAAACCAAACCGACAAGAATGAGCGAAAATGATAGTAAACCAGCATTAATCATCAGTTCGTTAGCAGTCATTCGTGATTCTCCTCGAGCGATCGCATTTTTTTAAACACAGAGTATTGTAAAACACGGCAGTCGCAAAACCCAAATTCAGTGAAATCTACACCCAAACTCGCCATCACTATCGGAGACCCCGCCGGAATCGGGACGGAAGTGCTGTTAAAAGCTCTCGCAGACCCAGCGATCGCCGAAAAATGTCAAATTTGTCTCGTCGGGACAAAAACCTTGTTAGAGGACGCTTATCGCCATTTTCAAGAACGGGGAGAGAGCGAATTGGCAGACCCGGAAAGATTTCCCCTGATTGAAATCCCCTGCGATCGCCCTGTCATTGAATGGGGAAAAGGCAACAAAGCAAGCGGTGCGGCGAGTTTTGCCTATTTAGAGACTGCTATCGATCGCGCCCTCGCTGGAGAATTTCAAGGCATTGTCACCGCACCCATCGCCAAATCCCTCTGGAAAGCCGCAGGATACGATTATCCCGGACAAACGGAGGTGCTGGCAACCAAAGCGGGGAGCGATCGCTACGGGATGTTATTCGCCGCGCGATCGCCCCACAGTCAATACTCCCTCATCGTGCTTTTAGCCACCACTCACATCCCCTTGCATCAAGTTCCCCAAGCCTTAACTCCGGAACTCTTGCAATGGAAATTAAATTTATTAATCGACTGCCTGAAAACCGATTTCGGCATCGAGAATCCATCGATTGCCGTTTCTGGCTTAAATCCTCACAGTGGGGAAGCGGGACAATTGGGAACGGAGGAACGAGATTGGTTGATTCCTTGGCTGGAAAAAGAGCGGTGCGATCGCCCCAACGTGCAATTAATCGGGCCCGTCCCTCCCGATACCCTCTGGGTGCAAACGGGGCGATCGTGGTACGCAGGCGAGAAAAGTTCGATTGATGCTTATTTGGCGCTCTATCACGATCAAGGACTGATTCCCGTAAAATTAATGGCTTTCGATCGCGCCATCAATACGACGATTGGTTTGCCCTTTATTCGCACCTCTCCCGACCACGGGACAGCGTTTGATATTGCCGGAAAAGGGATCGCCGATGCAACCAGCATGAAAGCGGCGATCGCCTTGGCTGCGGAACTGGCGACTCGGAGAGGTAAGATTAAATCTGCTTGAATGTAGGGCATGAAGAATTTGAACCACAGAGACACAGAGAAACATAGAGACACAGAGAAACATAGAGAGAAGAAATAGCAGGGGGAGCGGGGGAAGCCTGAGTTCGGACAATTTCTGAATTTGATGTGAGGTTTAGAAGTGGCGATCGCTGACGGCCGAGATCGCTCGCAGATTTAAGATAAGCTGAAAAGTATTGTCTACTCACCCTATCGAGGGAACAAATTTATGACCTCTCCCGAGAAAAATGTGGATGCAAAGGACGAATCTACCTCCTCAAAATCCGCGAATTGGCGAGGAATGGTTTGGGAAAACGTGCAAGTTGTCGCGATCGCCCTCGTCCTCGTTTTAATCATTCGCACTTTTATCGCCGAACCCCGCTACATTCCCTCGGATTCTATGTATCCCACCCTGCACGTCGGCGATCGCCTCGTGGTAGAAAAACTCTCGCATTATTTTCGTCCCATTCAACGGGGAGATATTATCGTTTTCCGCCCCCCCATTCTCCTGCAAAAACAGGGTTACACTACGAATCAAGCCTTTATCAAACGCGCGATCGCCACCCCCGGAGAAAAAGTAGAAATCCATGACGGTCGCGTCTACATCAACGATACCTCCCTACAGGAAGATTACATCGCCGAAAATCCCAACTATCGCTTGCTCCCCGCCCGAGTTCCCGATCGCGCTCTATTTATGATGGGGGACAATCGCAACAACAGTAATGATTCTCATATTTGGGGCTTCTTACCGGAAGATAACGCCATCGGACGGGCATTTTTCCGCTTTTGGCCGCCCGATCGCATCGGTTTACTCTAGTGCGGCTATTTCCCGACCTCAATGGGGAACTCAAAGGAAAAGAAAATCGTCCCCTTTAAGGGCTTGCTCTACCATAACAGCAATTTTTAACGTCAAAGGTTTCTGCTTTTGACCGATCGTTTTTTATCCCAAACTCACCATCAAACCCATGAGCAACTCAACTTCACTTCTCAAAGGAATCGGCTTTTCCCTGGCCACCCTTGCCCTTTTAGGTAGCGGTAACGCGATCGCTTTTTCTTCTGTCGTCGGAGAATCCCCAGAAGTTCCCTACCCGCAAATTGCCGAACTCGATACGGAGGAAACCGAATCCGAAGCAACGGAAACGACGGAAGAAGACTCCTCGGAAACAGAAGTCGAAACCAGCAGTAGCGATAATTCTCCCCGGTTTACCTGCACGACCAACGAAGGAGTCCCCACCGTCATGTACTCCCCCAAAGAACAAGAAGATGCCTATCCTTGGGCAGTTCCCCAAGCCTTAGGCGGGGGTTGGACTCCGCAAAAACGCTGTGAAGTTATCGCCCAACGTCTCGAACAATATCGCCCGGATGGGATGGTGGAACTGCAAAACTCCACGGAAAATAACTACGATGTCGTTTGCGTGACCACGGAAAAAGATCCCGCTTGTCGCATTGTGTTGACGGTTCCTCCCGGTCAGAGTCCCGAAATCGTCCGCGATCGCGTGTTTGAAAACCTCACCCTTGCCGATAGTGGTGAATCTACTCAAGGAGTCGCAACCTTTACCGATGGCGGTTCCCCCACCGATATCCTCGGACAGTTGGGACAGTTGGGCAATATTTTTAACACGGGAAGTTCCTCCCCCAGTGGCAATATTCGCTTAAGTTCTCCCGGGGCGATTAATTTAAAACCCTTCCTCGCACCTTCCGATGGGGGAAATGGATCCGGTTTGCATCGTTTATCAGGCGATCGCCGTCCCGGATTACAACTCAATCCGGATCGCTTCCGCTAAAAATCAAGCCGACTCATTCGCTCAAAACCGGAATTCTCTGAGAATCCCGGTTTTTTTTTAAGTTTTTTCAAAAAAGTGCATAATCTTTCCTACGATGAACCCAAGAAATAATATGCGCCTCAAAATCGAGATATAAGCTCGCTTACTCGCACAATCCTCTTTTGTCAAGATCCACCGAGATCGGTATTTTCCTCGATCTCAAACGATCTTCAAAGTCATCAAAAATTTGGCAAGCTAATCCCAGTAGGAGCGATACCCATTGATAGTTCGCAATTCGCAATCGAAAAACCCCAACTAGATAGCGGTTTAGCTCTTGCCATTCCGAATATTCTTTGCTCCTGCTTCTATTGCTATCTTTAAACTCCGTTATGACTGTCTTGCAGTACATTCAGCATTGGTTACAACAATTTTTTAAGCCGATTGAGTCCTCTCAAAAGCATCCCAACATTCTGCTTCTCGAACCTATTTTGACCCCCAGTTATATCTTTGGATTGGATTTTGGCGGGGCAGAACTCATGCTCGATCGCCCCGATCCAGAAGAAATCGATCTCGATGAATATTCTATGTTAGAGACGCAACCTGAAGAGAGCGTCCCCAGTTTTATTGCGGGTTTTTTTACCGCAGGCAGTACCGGGATAGTTGCAATTGAATTTCCTTGCGAGTATTGGAGCGATCGCGGAGAAATGGCCATCTTTAGCTTGGCAGAGATGGAGAAATCGATTTCGGATATCAACGCATTCATTGGTCACGCAGCTTGGCGGAGTGCCAGTAACTCCCCATTGGGATATACTCTGACTCGCGATCGCCTCGCAATATCTTCAACCCACGAGTTTGACTTTCAACCCGGCGATCGCTTTGGCATCATGTTCGTGAGCGAAGGCAAGATCGAGGATCTTCTAGCAGACCCCCATGAAAATACGCCGCGTCCTTTATTTTCTCTAGCCACGGAGGATGCTAACGATGACTTTCTCCAAGGTCAAATTGTCGATCTGACGGGGGGAGGACATACCTTTATGATGGAAGATTTGCGCCTCGACGGGCAGTTTCAGGGCGATCTAATCTTTAAAATCCACGGGGCGATCGGACAGGCTTCCACTCCCGATCGCCTCTGTGCTTGAGCATATTTTTGCGATCGCCAACCTCTCTCGAACGAGGTTTTTTTTTGTTGAATAATTTCAAATGGCTCGATCGACAACTAAGCTACCTTGGGTGAAAATTTTAGTTAAATTCAAAAGCCCCAACATCTTATCTTGATAAACAGTCGCCCCCTGTAAATATTCCTCAATCTAACAATCTATTTTACAAACTCGCGCGTGGTCAAAAAAATCGGATCGTTAATCCCGTTTACGCAATTGAGCAAGTTTGTATGGGCGTCGCTGAGAACCTTAGTATTGGACGCCTGGCTATGGAAGTTTCC